>CAVJHQ010000176.1:0-2083 GCA_963649365.1 Alloprevotella sp. | reverse complement strand
GCCTTCACCTTGCCGAAGATGTTGCCGTAGCGGTTGACGTTCAGGGCCTCGACGAACGAGGAGATCTTCGTCACCGTCGAGCACGGGTCGATCGACGCGTCCATGCAGTCGCCCTCGAGCGCGAGGAGCGGCACGTTGATCGCGTCGAGCGTCTCGCGCAGCTGCTTCGAGAGCGCGCGGTCGGCGAGCGAGCAGCGCCCGAAGCCGTGCGTGTAGAGGATGACGCCGTTGAACTTGCCGGCCGGGACGGCGCGGCGGACGTAGTCGACGCGCAGGTCGGGGTCGAGGAAGCCGGACTGCAGGAGCTTCCGCGCGAGCGAGCGGTAGGGGTCCTTCGGGTCGAGCGGCTCCCAGCCGACGAAGTTCGTCTCCTCGAAGACGATCGGCGCGTTGCACGTCGTCTCGATGAAGTCGAGGTGGCGCGTGTCGTAGAACGGCGGCAGGTGCAGCCAGAGGAGGCGGTGCGTGTCGTCGATGGAGTAGCGCTTCTCCGCCCACTCCTTCTTGGCGAGGAGCTCCTCGTAGTAGGCCTTCTGGATGTCGACGAGGTCCTGGCGTCCCCAGAGCTGGGAGAAGACGATCGCGTTGTAGATCGCCTCGCTGCCGCGCACGAGCGGCGGGGAGGTGAAGCGGAGCTCCTGGCACTTCTTCGCGAGCGCGGCGGCCTCGTTCGAGAGGACGCACGCCTCCTCGAGCCGCGCCGGGTCCATCTTGCGTCCGAACGCCTTCTCCATGCGCGAGACGGCCTCGGCAAGCCCGTCCGCCATCATCTCGACGGCGTTGCGCGTCTGGGCGTTGATCGGGGTCTGGAGGGAGTAGAGGCGGTCGGTGATCTTGTATTCGCGCGCGAGGTCGGCGAAGACGCGCTCGGCCTGCTGGCAGGGCTGGACGGTCGAGACGATGAAGTCGGGCTTGTCGAGGTCCATGCCCTCGAGCATCCGGAGGAACGAGCAGGTCTGGCCGTCGAAGCCCTTCTGCGCGGCGCGGCCGAGGGCCTCCTTCACCTTGTCCGCCCGGCGGCCGAAGAGCGCGGCGTAGGTCTCGAGCGTCCGCACCCGGCAGTCCATCGCGTTGAGGATCTCGGTCGGGAAGAAGAGGTTGCGCCAGACGAGCGGCTTCGTCGCGTCCTTCGAGAAGAAGTCGTGCTTCGTGGACTTGATGCGCAGGAGGACGGACTTGCCGCGCGTGGGCTCGTATTCGACCTTGGCGAGGTCGAGCTTGCCGGAGGCCTTGAAGCCCTCGAGCTGGCGGGCGAGGACGGCGGCGCCGAGGGCCCCCATGACCTCGTGGTACTGCGGGATGACGATCTCGCTGCCGGTGAGCTTGCCGAGGAAGTAGGCGACGGCCTTGTTGAACGCGACGCCGCCCTGGAAGAGGATCTTGCGGCCGGGCGCGTTGTAGAGGAGCTGGCCGACGGAGTTGAGGATCGTCCGGGCCTGCGCCTTGCAGGCGCCGGCGAGGAGGTCGCCGATCGGCACGCGGTTCTTGAACTTGTTGATCGACGTCGCGGAGAGGACGGCGCAGACGGAGCTGAACTCGGTCTTGGAGTCGTAGTTGACGCGGTCGGCGACCTCCTCGATCGGGACGCCGAGCTTCTGGGCGACGGAGTCGAGGAAGCTCCCGGTGCCGGCCGCGCAGACGCCGCTCATCATGCTCGTCCAGAGGTTCATCGGCGGGTTGTAGACCATGCACTTCGAGTCCTGGCCGCCGCAGTCGATGATCGCGTCCACGTCCGGGTGCAGGAACTTCGCGCCGGCGACGTGCGCCGTCACCTCGCTGACCTGGAAGTCGTAGGGGATGAACTTCTTGGTGTCCTCGACGATCTGGCTGCCGGTGACGACGATGGCGGCGATCTGGTCGAAGCTGGTGCCGGCGACCTTGAGGAACTCGAGCGCGAGGCGCTTGACCGCGCCGCCGGAGCAGCGGCCGCAGGCGTTGCAGTGGCCGGTGCAGGCGACCTTGCCGGACTCGACGGGCTGGGTGCGCTTGTAGACGGAGCGCAGGACCTTGCCGTCCTCCGAGAGGAGCACGGCCTTGAAGGTCGTCGATCCGATGTCGATGCCGAGATAAGTCTTCATGTCTG
>CAVJHQ010000175.1:0-2095 GCA_963649365.1 Alloprevotella sp. | reverse complement strand
CGCATCAAGAACAAGGGCATGGTCTGCGACCGCTGCGGCGTGGAGGTGACGCTCGCGTCCGTGCGCCGCCAGCGCATGGGACACATCGAGCTTGCCGTCCCGTGCTCGCACATCTGGTTCTTCAAGTGCAACCCGAGCCGCATAGGGCTGCTCCTCGACATGACGGCGTCCGCCCTTGAGCGTGTGCTGTACTATCAGGACTGGATGGTCATCGAGCCCGGCGAGACCCCCCTCAAGGAAGGGCAGACGATGTCCGACCAGGAGAAGGCCGACGCCGAGGCGAAGTATGGCGACGCGTTCCGCGCGGAGATGGGCGCGGAGGCTGTCCGCAAGATGCTCCGCAAGCTTGACCTCGACAAGCTCATGCTCGACCTTGAGGAGCAGATGGAGAACACCCGCTCCAAGCAGAACCGCAAGAAGATCGCGAACCGAATGAAGGTGGTCGAGGGCTTCCGCAGCTCCAACGGCAAGCCCGAGTGGATGGTGCTTGACGTGCTTCCCGTGATTCCGCCGGAGCTCCGTCCGCTCGTCCCGCTTGAGGGCGGCCGCTTCGCGACCTCCGACCTGAACGACCTCTACCGCCGCGTGATCAACCGCAACAACCGCCTGAAGAACCTTCTCGCGCTCAAGACGCCGGACGTGATCATCCGCAACGAGAAGCGCATGCTCCAGGAGGCCGTCGACGCGGTGTTCGACAACGGCCGCCACGGCCGCGCGGTGACGGGTCCGGGCAACCGCCCGCTCAAGTCCCTCGCCGAGATCCTCAAGGGCAAGCAGGGCCGCTTCCGCCAGAACCTTCTCGGAAAGCGCGTCGACTACTCCGGCCGTTCCGTGATCGTGGTCGGCCCGGAGCTCAAGCTGCCGCAGTGCGGCCTGCCGAAGGAGATGGCGCTCAGGCTGTTCGAGCCGTTCATCATCCGCTCGCTCAAGGACAAGGGCATCTGCCACACGGTCCGCACGGCAAGGAAGATGATCGAGCGCCAGGCCCCGGAGGTCTGGGACGTGCTGGACGAGGTGATCAAGGACAAGACCGTGTTCCTCAACCGCGCGCCCACGCTGCACCGCCTCTCGATACAGGCGTTCGAGCCCGTGCTCGTCGAGGGCAAGGCGATCCGCCTGCACCCGATGGTCTGCACCCCGTTCAACGCGGACTTCGACGGCGACCAGATGGCCGTGCACGTGCCGCTCTCGATCGAGGCGCAGATGGAGTCGAAGCTCATGATGCTCGCCTCGACGTCGATCTTCTCGCCGGCCTCCGGCAAGTCGGTCATGACGCCGACGCAGGACGTATGCCTCGGGCTCTACTTCCTCACGGTGCCCTCGCAGCAGGACAAGCTCGCGGGGAAGATCGCCGGCAAGACGGACATGTCCGACGAGCACCTGCCGCTCTTCAACGACATCGGCGAGGTCGAGTTCGGCATCGCCGAGGGCTGCATCTCCTACCACACGCGCATCCGCTTCCGCAACCCGGACTACGGCACGGCGGGGCGTCCGCACGGCGACGCGTCGAAGCGCACGATCGAGACGACGGCCGGCCGCGTGATCTTCAACAACGTCTGGCCGAAGGAGATGGGCTTCTGGAACGACAAGTGCTCGAAGTCCACCATCGGCAAGCTTATCCTCGACTGCCACCGCGTCGCCGGCCACGACGAGACCGTCCGCGCCATCGACCGCCTGAAGTCCCTCGGCTACACCTTCGCGACCGTCTCCGGCGCGTCGATGGGCCTGAAGGACATGATCCGCCCGGCCGAGAAGGACGCCGAGGTCGCCAAGGCCCGCAAGGCCGCCGACGAGGTCCAGAAGCAGTTCCAGCAGGGCATCATCACGGACGGCGAGCGCCACAACAAGATCGTCGACATCTGGTCGACGACGACCGAGAAGGTCGGCGACGAGCTCTACAAGACGATCGACCGCAACGTCAGCCCGGAGAACAAGAACCCGACGGAGCTCAACCCGGTCTACATGTTCGTGGACTCGAAGGCCCGCGGCTCGAAGCTGCAGATCCGCCAGCTCGCCGGCATGCGCGGCCTCATGGCCGCCCCGAACGGCGACATCATCGAGCGCCCGATCACGGCCTCCTTCCGCGAGGGCCTCT
>CAVJHQ010000174.1:0-2379 GCA_963649365.1 Alloprevotella sp. | reverse complement strand
TGTCTTTCGTCAAATAAATCCGCGTGTCGTCACCAGTTAATCTGAACACCATCGGCGTTCAAAATGGACACCGTCACCGGTAATCCGGATGGTTCCTCTCGTTTTCGGTTATCTCATCAGGGAGTGGCTGTTGCGGTACGACTCACCACGGAACCTGACGATCCTGCCGTGGTGCACGATACGGTCGATGACCGCGGCGGCCATGTCGCCGTCGCCGAAAACCTCGCCCCACCGCCCGAACTCCAGGTTCGTGGTGAACACCACGCTCCGTTTCTCGTAGGAATCCGCGACGACCTGGAACAGGAGCCTGGCCCCGTCGATGTCGATGGGCAGGTAGCCCAGCTCGTCGATGACCAGCAGCCTGGCGCGGCCTATCGCGCGCAGTTCCGCGTCGAGCCGGTTCTCGTCCCTCGCGCGCCGCAGCCGCATCACCAGCGACGACGCGGTGAAGAACCTCACCGGCATGCCCCTCTCGCACGCCAGCATGCCAACGGCGATCGCCATGTGCGTCTTGCCGCATCCCACGTCGCCGTAGAGCACGAGATCCTCGGCCCGGTCCACGAAACCGAGGTCCATGAGCTGCTCCCGTCCCCAGTCGGCGGGGAACGACGCCATGCCCCAGTCGTATCCGTCGAAGCCCTTGACGCACGGGAAGCCCGCGTTCCTGATCAGCCGGGCGCGTCTGGACTGAGTCCGGCTGGCGTTCTCGGCCCTGAACAGGTCGGCCAGCACGCCGAGCTGGCCGGGCGTGGCGTCCGCGACCACGGAACGCAGCACGCTCCTGGTCAGCGGCAGCCCGCATGCGAGCCCCATGACCTCGTCCGGGGTGGATTTGCTTACCGTCCGTCCGCCCCTGCGGCCGCCCTCCACGGTTTCCGTCGCCTCACTCACCGTCGTCCTCCCTCATGAACCTGCTGTACGCGTCGAGCCTGGCCCTCGATTCGGGGCCGTCGCCCTGAGCGATCCGTCTGGCTGTCTGGTCGATCGCGGCCCTGTCGGGCCTCCTGCCCGCGGCGACGATCTCGGCGACGGCCATGGCGGCCGCGTGGAAACCGCTCGCCACGGCGGCGCGGCGGATGTCGTCGACCAGCAGTCCGCGTTCGCGCGGCTCCATCCGGTCGAGCAGCATGCGCGTCTCCTCCGGGAAATCGGAGCGTATGGGACTCTCGCCCCACGAACGCGGCTTGCGCGCGATGATGGCGAGCAGAGAGAGCGGGTCCATCGCGGTGTCCGGACTGTGCCCCCACCTGCGTTCCAGCGTGACGATCGGCTCGCCGTCCATGGAACGCAGCTCGACCCGCAGGGCCCGCACGCCGGCCATGAGACGCATGGAATGCCATTTCGGGCCCGCGAGGTAGCGGTTCGAGTCGATCGTGACGGTTCCGGTCCTGTCGGTCTTCACGTCGCGCCAGTCGCACGCGTCGAACATGGACGGGGGAAGCGGGAGCATGTGGTCGAGGTCCGTCTCGAACAGGTCCCGGATCGGCACGTCCTCGCGGTAGTGGTCGGCATGCGCGATCTCGTCGCAGCGTTCCAGCCACGCGTCGGTGAGCCGGTCCCATCCCTCCGCGGACGGCGTCGGCACCATCAGGTTGCGGCGCAGGAAGCCGACCGCGTTCTCCGTGCTGCCCTTCTCGTGCCCGGAGCACGGGTTGCAAACCTCGTCTCGAAGCCGTAATGCGCGCAGAACAGCGAGAACAGCCTCGTCTGGGTGACGGTCCCGTCGGCCCTGCGGCGGCCGACCCCGGTGGCGTTGTCGAACACCAGCACGCGGGGGACCATCCCGACGTGGGAGAACACCAGGTTCAGGCCATGGCACACGCATTCCGCGGTCTCGCCGGGCAGCGCGGCCACGTACCGCATGTTCGAGTACGGGAACGAGACCACGAGGAAATGCACGGTCCGTTCCACGCCCGCGACCACGGCCAGGGCCTGTCCGAAATCGACCTGCGCGCTGCCCGGCGCCCATTCCAGCTCGCTGAATCCCTCGGCCTCGTCCCGGTGGCGTTGCCGCCATCGCTTGACCCAACGTTGCACCGACGAATAACTGCCTTCGAAGCCGCATTCCTCCACGAGCCGTTCGTGCACGCGCCGGGCGGTATGCCGCTGCTTGCGCGGCATGCGCCGGTCCGCCTCGAGCCATTCGTCGGCCTTGCGCGCGTACCTGCCCACGACCAGCGACCGGCTTCCCTCCCTCCCCGCCGCGGGAACCGGGGAATAGTCGCGGGAAGCGTATTTGACCACGGTCGTCCGCGAGACCCCCAGTTCCCTTGCTATCTGGGCATGCGTCAGGCCTTTCGTCTCGAGCTGCCTGATACTCTGTTGAACACGCACCGGTGTCGTCATTCCTTTCCTCCCGAGGACCATGTGTTGGTTGTT
>CAVJHQ010000173.1:0-2399 GCA_963649365.1 Alloprevotella sp. | reverse complement strand
ACCGGCTCGACGTGCCAGATGTTCTTCGCGTATTCCATGACCGCGCGGTCGGACGAGAACCGGCCCGAGCGCGCGACGTTGACGAGCGACATCCGGTTCCACTTCTTCGCGTCGCGGTAGGTCGCGTCCACGAGGTCCTGCGCCCGGCAGTAGTCCTTCAGGTCGGCGAGGATCATGTAGTAGTCGTTGTAGTCGAGGAGGCTGCGCAGGATCGGCTCGAACAGCCCCGGGTCGAGGAGCGAGAACACGTTGTCGCGGATCATGTCGAGCGCGAGCTTGATCTCCGGGTCGGCCTTGTAGTAGTCGCGCGAGACGTAGGACGGACGGAGCCGCGCGACGTCCTCGGTGCGCATCCCGAAGAGGAACATGTTGTCGTCGCCGACCTCCTGGTTGATCTCGACGTTCGCGCCGTCGTAGGTGCCGAGGGTGAGGGCGCCGTTCATCATGAACTTCATGTTGCCCGTGCCCGAGGCCTCCATGCCCGCGAGCGAGATCTGCTCGGAGACCTCCGCCGCCGGCATGATCTTCTCCGCGAGCGACACGCGGTAGTCCGGCAGGAACGCGACCTGCAGGCGGTCGCGCGTCTTCGGGTTCGCGTTGACGACGCCGGCGATGCCGTGGATGAGGCGGATGATGAGCTTGGCCATGTAGTAGCCGGGGGCCGCCTTCGCCGCGAAGATGAACTGGCGCGGCTTCGGGTCGAACTTCGGGTCGTTCAGGAGCCGGTTGTAGAAGATCACCACGTAGATCGCGAGCATGAGCTGGCGCTTGTATTCGTGGAGGCGCTTCACCTGCACGTCGAAGATCGCCTCCGGGTTGAGCGCGATGTCGCAGTTCCTCTTCGCCCACGCGGCGAGCTGCCCCTTGTTCGAGCGCTTGATCTTCGCGAGCGCGTCGAGGAAGCCTTGGTCGTCGGCGAACCTCTCGAGCTTCTTGAGCTCGTCGAGGTGGGTGATCCAGCTCTCGCCGATCGACTCGGAGATCAGCTGGGCGAGCGTCGGGTTGGCCTTCAGGAGCCAGCGGCGCGGCGTGATGCCGTTCGTCACGTTGTGGAACTTCTCCGGATAGATCTCGTAGAAGTCCTTGAAGAGGCTCTCGCGCAGGATCTTCGAGTGGAGCTCGGCGACGCCGTTCACGGACGACGTGCCGACGAGGCAGAGGTTCGCCATGCGCACGTAGCGCGAGCCGCCCTCGTCGATGAGGGACATCCGCTGGAGGCGCTGGATGTCGCCGGGCCAGCGCGAGCTGACCTGCTGCAGGAAGCGTCCGTTGATCTCGTAGATGATCTGCAGGTGGCGCGGCAGCAGGCGCTCCATCATCGGCACGGGCCACTTCTCCAGGGCCTCCTGGAGGATGGTGTGGTTCGTGTAGCCGGTCGCGCGGCGCGTCAAGTCCCACGCCTTGTCCCAGTCCAGCCCCTCGAGGTCGATGAGGATGCGCATGAGCTCGGGGACGACGAGCGTCGGGTGGGTGTCGTTCAGGTGGATGAAGACCTTGTCCGGCAGGGCGTCCCACGTCTCGTTGCCGCGGCGGTAGCGGCGCAGGATGTCCTGGAGCGAGCAGCTCACGAAGAAATACTGCTGGCGGAGGCGGAGCTCCTTGCCGGCGGAGGTGTTGTCGTTCGGGTAGAGGACCTTCGTGAGGTTCTCGGCGAGGACCTTGGTCTCGACGGCCTTGACGTAGTCGCCCTTGTCGAAGCTGTCGAGGGCGAAGTCGTCGACGGCCTTCGCCGACCAGAGGCGCAGGGAGTTGACGGCGTTGCGGTAGCCGACGATCGGCAGGTCGTAGGGGACGCCCTGGACGGTCTCGCCGGGCTCCCAGTGCCAGGTCTGGCGGCCGCCCTCCTTGCGGCACTCGACGTGTCCGCCGAAGTGGACGTGCTGGGCGTATTCGGGGCGCGCCATCTCCCACGGGTAGCCGTCCTTGAGCCAGTGGTCGGGCTCCTCCACCTGCTGGCCGCCGACGATGCGCTGGCGGAAGATGCCGTAGTCGTAGCGCAGGCCGTAGCCCATGCCGGCGAGGTCGAGGGTGGACATCGAGTCGAGGTAGCAGGCGGCGAGGCGCCCGAGGCCGCCGTTGCCGAGGCCGGCGTCGGTCTCGAAGTCGCGCAGGTCGTTCCAGTCGATGCCGTAGTCCTTCAGGGCGTCGCGGCAGAGCTGGTCGGCCTTGAGGTTGATGACGTTGTTGCCGAGGAGGCGGCCGATGAGGAACTCGAGCGACATGTAGTAGACGCGCTTCGTGTTCTGGCGGTCGTATTCCTCCTGGGTGGCGATCCAGCGCTCGACGATGCGGTCGCGGACGGCGGTGGCGAACGCGGTGTAGCGGTCGCGCGGCGTGGTGCGGCTGTCGCCCTTGGCGAGCGTGTAGCGCAGGTGCCAGGCGTAGTCTTCCTTCAGCCC
>CAVJHQ010000172.1:0-3110 GCA_963649365.1 Alloprevotella sp. | reverse complement strand
TGCGGGTCATGCACCAAATAACCCACTCCATCACATAGCGACAAGCCGACCCCTCCGAACGGCAGGGGCCGCGCGCGAGCTATGCCGAACCTAAGGAGGTAGTCATTACGATTACACCAACCAGCAAACACCCGCCCGCCCCATCGGCCTATAGGGAAGAGGGCCGGTTCGCGCGAGTGAAGGGCGCCGCCGACCTCAGGGCATACGCGGCCGCGAAGCTTGAGCCAGAGCCGCGCGGCCGGGGCTACGTGTGCCCGGCGTGCGGCAGCGGTAGCCGCAAGGACTCCGCTTTCAGCATCACGCGGGACGGCCGGCACTGGGAATGCTTCTCATGCGGCGCCGGCGGCGACGTCTTCGACCTCGCGGGCGCAGTCCTCGGTACGGAGGACAGGAACGCCGAGCTTGAGGAGGTCGCCGGGTTCGCCGGCGTGCCTTCCCGGGGCGCCGCGCCGAGACGCCGCGAGACGAGCGCCGAGCGCATCGCCCGCAAACGTTCCGCCCTTGCGGCGAGGGCGAGGGAAGAGCGCGAGGGCGCCGAGCTTGAGGAGGGCAGGCGCCGCCACGCAGAGGGAATCAAGGCCGCTCAGGCCCGAATCTCCGACCCCGCGGCCGTCGCCTACCTGGAGTCGCGCGGAATCGACCTGGAGACCGCCCGCGCGTGGGGTCTTGGCTACGCCGACCGCTCCACCCGCTACAGGTCGCCGCACATCGTAATCCCCTACCCCGGCAGCGCCTTTTACCACATCGACCGGACACTATGCCCCGACCGCACGCCGTGGAAATACTTCAAGTGGCCCGCCGCCGAGCTTGGGCCTGAGCCGCTGTGGAACCCCGGCGCCCTGGACTCCTACGCCGCGTGCGTCGTTGAGGGGCAGTTCGACGCCCTGGCCGCTCAGTCGTGCGGGGCCATGCCCGCAATCAGCCTTGGGGGCCACGGCACCCGCGCCCTCATGGCGGAGATTGCGCGGCGCGAGTGGCGCGGCGTCCTCGTGGTCATGCAGGACAGCGACGAGAGCGGGCGGAACGCCACCATGGCGCTTGCCGGCGAGCTTGAGCGGGCGGGCGTGTGCTGCACCGTCTTCACCTATTGGCCGTGGGACTACGAAGCCGACCGGCCCCGGCACAAGGACGCGGCGGAGTGGTTCGCGGCCGACCGCGCCGGTCTTGCGGCGGCGCTAACGCGCGCGAAGGCGGACGCCCTGGAGGTCGCGCGGGGCTACTACGCCGACGGCGGGAAGGGCGGCGGGAGTGGCGACTAAGCGCGAGAGAAAAGGGCCTTACGCACGCTTCTATGGCCCGTGGCTCAAGGAGCTTCCCCCTATGGGCCACAACGAGTGGTGCGTCCTCTTCAAGCTCTGCGAGCGCCTGGAGTTCGACGCCCACGGCAACGCCACCGCGTGGCGACCGCGCGCAGAGATGGCCGAAGAACTCGGGTTGACCGAAAGGCAGGTTTCCGACGCCGCCGGCCGGCTAGTGACCAAAGGGGTCTTGAGCGTCAAGCACCCGGGCCACAACGGATGGGCCACCGTCTACAACGTCCGGCCGGGGCGACCGTGGCCGTCCTGCCCGGCCCTGAAGCGCAGGAGATAGGCGCCCCGCCCGCACCTAGGACGAGAAAGGTACGCGCCACACGCGTACCTACTCGTTCAACGTCGGCCGAAGGTACGCGCCCCACACGTACCTTTAGGCCGGAAACTCCGCGTAGGTACGCGTCCCACGCGCTGAAGGTACGTGTCCCACGCGTACCCATAAGAATAAATAGGGGGGTCGCCCGCCTGAGCGCGGACGCCCCCATATCCCAATAGGGAAGGAACCAAAACAATGAGCAACAACGACACTTTCAACGATTGGCGAGAGTTCGCCAACATGTTCGGCACTCCCGAGGAGGACGAAGCCGAGTTCCTGAACCCGCCGAAGCTCACGCCGACCGGGATAGCCAAGCTCGACGAACAGTTCCTGAACGGCGGCATGGCGCCGGGCGTCTACGTCCTCATGGCCGAGCCGGGCGCCGGCAAGTCGGCGACGGCGATACAGGTAGCCGTCAACGTGGCAGCGAGGGGCGGCAAAGTCCTATACGTTACGGCCGAGATGACCCGTCAGCAGTGCATAGCCCGCGCGGCTTCCTCCCTATCGGCCGAGGGCGACCGCAAAGGCGCCTTCAAATGGTGCGATTGGGAGCGCATGGGCGCCGACGCCAAGGGCCGCAAGGCCGGCATCGCGGCCATGAAGGCCCTGCGCGAGCGTTGCCCGGGCCTTGAGTTCGTCGACCTTGAGCGCGTGCGCGAAATCACGGAGGGCGAGGGCAGCGCGGAGGACGTCGTGACGGTTGCCGAGGAGGGGGCGGCGCGCGGCCTTGACCTCCTCGTTGTGGATTACCTCCAATGGTTGCCGTCACCCACCTACCCGGACGGCCGGCCCGTCTACCAAGAGGAGCTTGCTTGCATAAAGGGAAGTTCCCGGACGCTCTGCGACGCCGCCAAGAGATTGCGCATCCCGGTCATATCGGTATCGACCATGGGCAGGGCGGCGCGGCGCTCCAAGGACGCAGACCTGGCGGGCGCCTACGGGTCAAGCGGCATCGAGTACGACGCCACGGGCGTCTGGCAGCTCATGCGCGGCGACGAGGGCGAGGACACCAACGGCGCCAAGGAACTTGAATGCCACGTCGTGAAGAACCGCCGCGGCCCCTCACACGGTAAGGGCGACTGGCTCACCCTCTGGCACGACGGCGCCCACAACCGCGTCACAACCGCGTGGGAGGACTAGGGCGCCCGTTCTCGCGCCCGTGGCGCGCGCTGGAGAGCCGATAGGGGAAGGGCCTAGCCCGGGCACCCGACGCGGCCCCGGACGCCCCACGCAGGCGCCTAGGCAACCCGAACGGCGAATCCCCCATCTATAGGCACTGAACAGCCGTCCCAGCTAACCGCCCGGGGCGGCTTTCCTCATCTCATGCGCGCGGTCGCCGGCGCCGCGGAAGGGGTTGCGCATTCCGCATACCCTCGGGGCAAGGGCCTGTTTGGCGGACGGGCCTATAAGGCGGGGCGGCGAGGTTCCAAAGGGAGTCGGCACAGCTGGACGCCCTTCTCTATGGGCGAGCCGAAGCCGAACCG
>CAVJHQ010000171.1:0-3140 GCA_963649365.1 Alloprevotella sp. | reverse complement strand
CGAGGAGGCCAAGACCGTCAAGGTCCTCGCGACCGAGGACTTCGACCTCTCCGCCTCCGTCCTCCCCTCCGCCTTCCACGCAACCCCGACCTGGGTCGAGAAGAACGGCGGAATGTACGTCGACTCCATCACCATCTCCAACTGCTACTACATGGTCGGCGGCAAGACCATGGCCGTCGGGTCCGGATGGACCTTCACCTACACCGCGTCCGCCGTCATCGCCCTCAAGCTCACCTCCACCGGCGCGGGCTTCGCCGCCCCGGAGGTCGTCCTCTACTCGTCCCTCGGCGACGCGCAGGCCGCCCAGTCCTCCGCCGACACCTACGTGGTCCCGCTCTACGAGATGACCAACGAGGAGAGCGGCATCCTCATCGACCTCCGCACCATGCCGCAGATCCAGGCGTTCGAGTTCAACCTCACCTAGAAGGGAGCAGCCCGGAATGATCCTCTCCGCCATCCTCTTCGCCCTCGCCGACTGCGACATCCACACCCTCCGCATGATAGAGCCGCCGCCGGCCGTCCCCTACGTCGTCCCCGCCTCCGCCGTCCCCTACCCCAACAGGTCCGACGGCTCCATCCGCCTCTCCGTCGACCATCTCGGCGCAATGTACGGCACTCTCAACGGATTCCTCCAGCGCAGCTTCTTCCCCCGCTGGAACGAGAGCATCCCCGCCGATATGGCCGACCTCACCGCCGACGACCTCCCGACCTACCCCTTCAACAAAGGAGGTTTCGGCTTCGACAAGAAATACAAGGGTTATTACGTCTGGGCGTATCTCGTCCCGGGCAACCTCGGAGACTACGCCAACCCGACCAACCGCGACTTCTTCGGCGACAGCCTCCGCTTCTATCGCGGCGCGGAGTTCCTCGACAAAGTATTCTCCACCAAAACCGCAAGTCTCGTGACGGGGAGCTTCGACGTCTGGTCGGACGTCCGGCGCTACTGGCTCGCCGTCCTCCCCGGCGTCGACAACTTCGACTTCCCGAGGATGCAGACCGACTTCGGGGGCATCGAGGACTACATCGCCGGCTTCGTCGTCGACGACTGCGCCGCCCATTTCAGCTTCTCCGGCGAGGCCTCCCCGCTCTTTCTCGGCGACCTCGCGTTCCGCCCCCTCCTCGGCGACGCGACCCCGTTCTCGTACAACGGCTACAAGGAGCTGCTCGACAAAGACACCGGCCTCCTCCCGGAATGGGCCGTCAAGAACCTCGGATACAAGGGACTGCCCGACTTCTCCCTCCAATACGGCGACACGGCGTCCGGCGGCGCAAGCCCCGACGGATCCACTCGCGGCAAAGCCTACGCCTCCGCAGCGGACGCCTTCCTCGGCGAGGGCGCATGGGCTGGCCTCGACATGGCCGACGTCTCCCGCGTCGTCTCCCCCAGGGTGTGGTGGGGGCAGTTCGCCCTCGCCAACTTCGTCCTCTCCCTCATGAAGGTCCAGTTCCTCGGCATGAAGCAGGCCGACTGGCAGTCCCAGATGTACGCGCCGTTCGCCAGGTCGAAAGACAAGTGGTACTCTTGCCCCACCGTCCGCTACTCCCGCCAGCCTTTCTCCGGCTCATACAGAGACAACAAGACCGCCGCCTGCGGCGGCTTCACCTACAACGGCTACGTCCCCGGCTCCGGCTTCCACTTCTCCGCCGACTGGTCGGAGGTCAACTCCGCCGTCGACAACCAGACGGCGGCAGAGGAGACCAGCCTCGACCTCGGCGACCCGCAGAACTGCAAGTTCGTCGCCGCAGGGTGGTGCGACACCGCCGGCAGCGTCAGCTACTCCGTCCAGACCTCCCTCGGCGTCTACTACCCCGACAGCCTCGTCCTAGACCCGTCCGTCGTCCAGCCCGACGACCCCTTCGCCGGAGAGCCGGCAGAAACGTTCGCCATGCAGTGGTACGTCGAGGGTCGCTACTTCAATGCCGACACCGGACAGCTCGTCCTCTACGTCGTCCCAGGCACAGACTCCCTCGGCAACAGACTGCCGGGGGTGCAGTTCTCCGACGGCTCGACCGAGAAGCCCTGGAAGTACATGCTGCTCCGAAGCAGCGGCGTCGGCCTCCCCGTCACCGGCTTGCTCACCCAGAACAGGAAGGTGTCCTTCACGGGGTCCGTCCCCGCCGCCCGCCACGCCTTCACCGGCCCGTCGCACAAGGAGTCCGGCTCGCAGGGTGCCGAACAGCCCGACAACATGAGCCTCTGGCCGATGACCTTCCACCACGAGCTATACTCCGCCGGCGTCGTCAAGACCCGCATAAACTCCTTCACCACCGTCGGCATCTCGGCGAACCCCTCCGCCGCGCAGTCCGTCGCCGGCGGCGGCGAGTTCCCGGAGGCTCAGGCATACGCCAACCTCGACGGCGTCAACGGCGTGAAGATCCTCATGCGGCACAAGACCGAGCGAAACAACATCTCCTCCCCCGGCGCATGGTACTCGGCATGGAACTCGGTCTACGACATGACGTCCATCACCAACGACATCACCGCCATCACCACCAGGTGGCGGGAGGTGTACGCCTCGCAGACAGGCACCTCCGCCAGCAGCGACGAGGCCGAGCGCGAATGGCAACTGCGGCTCAATCTCCCGACCATCGACGCGGCCAAGGATGTCACCGACAGGGCGAAGAAGCAGCTCTTCGACGACGCCTGGAAGCGGTGCACCTCCAGCCGCCACTCCGCCTACCTCGTCGACGGAGCCTTCATGTCCGGTTTCACGGGGATCGACTTCGACATCGGCGAGGGCTACACCAACGTGGTTGTCAACGGCTCGGTCGGTGCGTTCCAGTTCAACTTCGGCGACTCCGAGGATCTGAAGGAGGACGAGAGGCGAACCTCCATCGCCGTCGGCTACGAGAAGCGCTGCCTCCCCTTCGCCTACTGGAACTTCCCCTCGATCAACGGCAACGACTGAAAGGATCCAACGACATGAATACCTCCTCCCCCTCGGTAGGGTCGCGCGTCCCGCGTGACCGCCGCGCCGCCCCCCTCCGCCGCGCCCTGTCCCGTGCGGCAAGCGCGAGCTTGCCGTCCTTCCTCCTCCTCGCGGGAGGGTCGCAGTTCACTGCGACCGCCCTCGCCGCCGTCCCGCACCGCTGGACGGTCGAGGCCTCCCGCGTCGCCGTCGAGCCGATCGAGGCGTTCA
>CAVJHQ010000170.1:0-4287 GCA_963649365.1 Alloprevotella sp. | reverse complement strand
CAAGCGGCGCACCGCCTCGCGCAAGATGCCCGGCGCCCTCGAGAAGTCGATCTCGTGCGAGTCGGACGCGACCCGCGCCTCCGTCTACGTCGCCCGGAACGCGCTCTGCGTCTCGTCCAATGGCTTCAACTACGCCAAGCGCATCCACGACGAGCGCGGCAAGACGTGGCGCAACCTCGGCCCGGGGTCGGTCGCCAAGGGCGGCGGCGTCGGCGAGAAGTTCGTCGAGAGGGCCGTGCGCGACAGCCTCCCCTGGTGCCGCGCCGCGATCGAGGGACGCCTCCGCGCCGCCGTCGGCGACGCCTGGAGGCGGTGACGCGCCCCCGCGATGCGACCGCGCAACCATAGGCGACAGGGCAACATCAATCAAACAGGCAAAGCGAAAGCGAAACGAAAGGAGACGGCACGGCATGAGGGAGGTCACGTTCGAGGAATCGCTCACGAAGGCGGAGGCGGCCTGCGCCGCGCACCTCGCCGCCTTCCTCGGCACCAAGGTCTACATCGACTCCAACCCCGACGTCCCCGACTGCGCCGTCTTCAACATCGGCTACCTCTACTCCGGCGAGCACAACGCCTTCCGCGCGCAGGCCTACCACTTCCGGGGGACGCTCGACCTCTTCTGCCGCAGCCGCCCCGAGCTCCAGAAGATGGCCATGCGCATCCTCGCGAACTTCCCCGTCAACGCCGACATCGACCCCGAAAGCCCTCTGCGAACGGACTCCAACGTCCTCGTCCTCCGCGTCCCCGTCGAGACGAACGCCCTCTCGTCCGTCCAGCGCACCGACGTGCAGTCCCGCCGCGACGCGCGCGCCGTGCCGACCTACACGTGCTCCGTCGCCTTCGACGTCGTCTTCCGCGCCCGATTTGACTGAATAACCATAGGCGTACGGGGCGGCCGCCGGACGGCCTCCCCGGCGCGACCAACGAAACGAAAGGACAATCCGACATGGCAGAATCGACCGACACCGACCTCGGCGGCACCTTCGCCCCGACCTCCTCGATCACCGTGGACGGCTGGATGCTCCAGACGCCGAGCGTCTCCAGGAGCGTCAGCCGCGCGCAGGCCCTCGACGAGAGGGGCGACGAGCACGCCTTCGCCACGTGGGGCGAACAGGGCACCGAGACGGCGGAGTTCACCCTCGGCGGCGACTACGAGACGGGCAGCATGACCCTCCCGAAGCTCGGCTCGACCCACATCACCGAGTTCTCCGTCACCTACTCCGAGACGGACTTCCCGAAGCTCTCCGTCTCCAAGTCGAGCGCCGCCGTCTCCGCGACGAGCTGGACGCTCCCGCTCACCCTGCCCGTCCGCGCCCTCGGGGTCCCCGCATCCATCGACGGCCTCTACACGGCGCAGGGCTCGGTCGCGGTCAAGACCCTCGCGATCCAGGTCACGGCCCAGCACGTCGAGGAGACGGACGGGTCGGGCAACTACGGGACGCTCGGCGAGTTCCGCGACGTCACCGTCAAGGCGACCTTCACCGGCGTCGCGGGCAGGCCCGCCCCGACGATGGCGGACGGCTGGACGCTCGTCGAGAGCCAGGCCTCCAACTCCAACACCGCCCTCCCGTCCGGCTCCGTCGCCTACGAGAGGCACTACGCGTACAGGAACGCCGCGTCGTAAGGGGAGGGACCGTCCGACATGGCGCTCCGGCTCAAGTCCGTGCTGTCCGACCTCGCCGAGCAGGGCGTCCGCAGGGACGACCTGACGGCGGAGGACATCGAGGCCCTGGTCTACGCCTGCGCCCGCGCCGACAACCCGTACTCCGACCTGAACGCCGAGCTCTGCGAGCGGCCGGTGAAGGTCTGCCGGGGGGTCTACCTCTGGCCGGTGACGGCGGGCGCCCAGGTGTGGCTGACGGAGTTCGCCGAGGCGTGGTGGCCGAAGGGCTCGGCGATGCGCCGCTGGGCGCAGCTCTACGCCCTGCGCAACGCCCGCGACCCCGAGGCGTTCGCGAAGCTCGACACCAAGGGCAAGGCCCGCCGCGCCGTCCTCGCCTGCGCCCTGCGCATGGCCGCGCACAGGGCGGAGATCGCCGTCGCCGTCAACCGCTGCTACGGCGTCCGCTACCACGACGCGGAAGACCCCTTCAAGGCCGAGAGGCCGGACAACGAGCAGCGCGAGGGCTTCGCCCGCCTCGTCGCCGACCTCGAGGTCGGCACGGGCATCCCCGCGAAGGACTGGCTCTGGGGGCACTCGCTCGCCTCGACCGCCAAGGCCTACTGCCGCATGAGGGCGCTCGCGTGCGCGTTCGGCGGCGGCAAGGCGTCCGCCGAGATGCAGTTCGAGCTCGACGACGCCCTGCGCAACCTCGCCAACGTCAAGGCGCAGATCGTCCGCCGCGCCGCCGCCGCGAAGCGCGGCAAGGCGGACGGCAAGGGGGGCGCCGAATGAGCAAGATCCTCGAGTACGTCATCGGCGCGAAGGACGCGACCGCCTCCGCCGTCCGCTCCGCCGCCGCCCGCGTCAAGTCGTTCGCCGCGCACGTCGGCCAGCAGCTCGCCAACGTCAAGGCCGGCCTCGACATGGCCGCCAACGCCGTCCGCAGCTTCGCCGGGATCTTCGCCTCCGCGATCCGCGAGGCGTTCCGCTTCGAGAAGGCGACGAGCGACTTCAAGGTCCTGCTCGGCTCGATCGACGCGGCCAAGGCGCACCTCGCCGACCTCCGCAGCTTCGCCTCGTCCACCCCCCTCACCTTCGACGACCTCTCCAGGGCGTCGAAGCTCCTGCTCTCCTTCGGCGCGGACGTGAAGACCGTCATGCCGTCGCTGAAGACGCTCGGCGACATCGCGATGGGCGACCGCCAGAAGTTCCAGGGCCTCGCGCTCGTCTTCGCCCAGGTGCAGTCGTGCGGCAAGCTCATGGGGCAGGACCTCCTCCAGATGATCAACCAGGGCTTCAACCCCCTGACCGTCATCGCCCAGCAGACCGGCAGGAGCGTCGCAGAATTGAAGGACCTCATGAGCGAGGGCGCGATCTCCTTCGAGATGGTCGCCGAGGCGATGCGCGTGGCGACGGCGGAGGGCGGCCTCTTCCACAACGCGATGGCCGAGGCCTCGTCCACCGGCGAGGGGCTCGTCTCCACGCTCCAGGACAAGTGGACGGACGCGGTGCGGACGTTCGGCGAGGCGTTCTCCGGCGCGGCGAAGGGCGGCCTCCAGGCGCTCATCGACAAGGTGACGGAGCTCGTCGAGAGCGGCGCGGTGGACGAGTGGGCGACGCGCGCGGCGTCCGCGATGGAGAAGGTCGCGTCCAAGGCCGCCGAGGTCGCGAACGGGGTCGCGGCGCTCGGCAAGGCGGGCAAGTGGCTCTGGGAGAAGACGGGGCTCTCCGACGCCTGGCACGGCGCGAACTCGGTCGTGCAGGGCATGGCGAGCGGCATCGGCGCGAAGGCCGGCGGCGGCTCGTTCTGGGACGCGTACGACGAGGCGTCGAACGAGGAGATGGCCAAGGGCCACTACCTCCGCAAGATGATGCGGGCGGGCTGGATCAAGGGCGGCGAGAAGGCCGCCGAGGCGGCCGACCTGGAGGAGGCGGGGGCCGAGGCGCGGGCGCAGGCGGCCAAGGCCGAGGCCAAGGCGAAAGCCGCCGCGTCCAAGGCCGCCGCGTCCGGCGGATCGTCGGGGGGCGGATCGTCCGGCGCGTCCGCGTCCGGCGGCGGCGGCAAGTCCCTCGCGCAGATGCTCGACGACGCGGGCGCGGCCAAGAGGGCCAAGGAGGCCAAGGCCGCCGAGGAGGCCGCCAAGAAGGCCGCCGAGGCCGAGGAGCGCGAGCGCAAGCGCGTCGAGGCCGAGATCGCCAAGGAGCGCGAACGCCTCCAGCGGCAGACCCTCGCGCTCTACCGCAAGGGCGTACAGGACGCCGACAGGGAGAACGCCGACGCCCGCTCCCGCCTCGAGGCCGCCGTCGCCAAGGAGACGCAGGCCTGGGGCTGGTACCGCGACCGCGACGCCTGGAAGGCGCAGATCGAGGAGGAGCGCGCCGACGCCAAGGCGCAGAAGCAGTTCGAGAGGGACTTCGAGAAGCTCCGCGGCCGCCGCGACTGGCGAACCGCCGAGCTCTCCGACGAGGAGGAGGTCGTGCGCCGCGTCGCGCTCGCCCGCGAGGAGCGGGCCGCCGCCGAGGAGTACGCGAGGCAGACGGCGGAGGCCTGCGCCGCCGCCGCCGAGTCCCTCGCCACCATCGAGGCCGCGATCGGGGGGGAGGCATAGCCCATGGCGTGGACTTCGACAGGCACCGGCGAGATACTCGTCTCAAAGGACGTCAGCAAGGGCTGCTTCGCGCAG
>CAVJHQ010000169.1:0-4489 GCA_963649365.1 Alloprevotella sp. | reverse complement strand
GAACTTGTAGACGGCGAGCTTCTTGTAGTGCGTGTGCAGGAGGTGCTCCGCCTTCTCGCTGCCCGGCTCGCCGAGGTAGTCCTTGTAGAGGGCCTGGACTTCCGGGTTCAGGTGCGACATCCGGAGGACGGACTTCTCGTCGTCCGTGTAGATGCCGGCCGTGCGCTTGGCGCGGATCTCGTCGTTCGCGAGGCAGGGCTGGCCGCCGCCGCCGATGCAGCCGCCGCGGCACGCCATGACCTCGATGAAGTCGTAGCGCGGCTTGCGTCCGGCCTGGCGGTCTTCGCGAACCTGGTCGAGCACCTTCTCGACGTTGCCCATCTGGTGCGCGACGGCGATGTTCACCTTCGTGCCCTTGATGTCGATCGTCGCGGTCTTGATGCCGTCCATGCCGCGCACGTCCTGGAAGTCGATGCTCGGCGGCTGCGCCTCCTTGGTGATGAGGCAGTAGGCCGTGCGGAGCGCGGCCTCCATGACGCCGCCGGTGACGCCGAAGATCGTGCCCGCGCCCGTGTAGGCGCCGAGGAGGTCGTCGGCCTTCTCCTCCGGCAGCGAGGCGAAGTCGACGCCGGCGGACTTGATCATGCGGGCGAGCTCGCGCGTCGTCAGCACGACGTCGGTGTCCTGCTGGCCGGTGGCGCTCATGTACTCGTCGCGCGAGATCTCGTATTTCTTCGCCGTGCAGGGCATGATCGAGGTGACGTGGACGTTCTTCGGGTCGATGCCGTTCTTCTCGGCCCAGTAGCTCTTCGCGAGGGCGGAGAGCATCTGCTGGGGCGACTTCGCGGTCGAGAAGTTCTCGGTGAAGTCGGGCGCGTATTTCTCCATCCAGTCCGTCCACGCCGGGCAGCAGCTCGTGATGAGCGGGAGGGTGCCGCCGGAGGTGAAGCGCTTGATGAACTCGGTGCCCTCCTCCATGATCGTGACGTCGGCGGAGAAGTTGGTGTCGAAGACCTTGTCGAAGCCGAGGCGGCGCAGGGCGGCGTAGATCTTGCCGGTCGAGATCGCGCCCGGCTCCATGCCGAACGCCTCGCCGAGGGCGACGCGGACGGCCGGGGCGATCTGCACGAGGCAGGTCTTCTCGGGGTCCTGGATCGCGGCCCAGGCCTTCTTCGTCTCGTCCTTCTCGTAGATCGCGCCGACCGGGCAGTGGGCGGAGCACTGGCCGCACTTGATGCACGGCGAGTCGGCGAGCTTGACGCCGGCGGCCGGGGCCATCACCGTCTTCTCGCCGCGCCCGATGAACTCGAGGGCCCAGACGTTCTGCATCTCCTGGCAGACCTCCGCGCAGCGTCCGCACTTGATGCACTTGTCCGGGTTGAGGACGAGCGACGGCGTGGACGTGTCGTTGTCGTGGTGGACGACCTCCTTCGGGAAGGGGATGTCGCGGATGCCGAAGTCGGCGGCGATCGCCTGGAGCTCGCAGACGCCGGAGCGCGGGCACTGCAGGCAGTCCGACGGGTGGTTCGCGAGGATGAGCTCGAGGACGGTGCGGCGGACCTGGACGATGTCCGGGTCGTGGGTGAGGATCTTCATCCCCGGCGTCGCCTCGGTGCAGCAGGCGCGCAGGAGCTTCGGGCTCGGCACGAGCTTGCCGTTGTCCGCCGGGTTCCGGCTCGGGACGAGCTGGCGGACGACGCAGATGCCGCAGCTGGCGCCCGGCTTGAGGTCGGGGTGGTAGCAGAGCGTCGGGATCTTGACGTTCGCGGCCTTCGCCGCGACGAGGAGGTTCGAGCCCTTCGGGACGCTGACGGCGACCCCGTTGACTTCGAGGGAGATCATTTCGGTTTCCATGGCTTAAAGGTCTTTCGTTCCTTGGTAGGGGCGCGGGGGCGACAGAGCCCCCGTCCGTTGTGTCACCCGTGGCTGATCGCGCCGAACTTGCACGTCGCCTCGCAGGCGCCGCACTTGACGCACTTCGCCGGGTCGATGACGTGGGGCGTCCGGACCGCGCCCGCGATCGCGCCGGCGGGGCACTTGCGCGCGCACATCGTGCAGCCCTTGCACTTCGCCGGGTCGATCGAGTAGCGCACGAGCTTCGAGCACTTGCCGGAGCGGCACTTCTTGTCGCGGATGTGCTCGAGGTACTCGTCCATGAAGTACTGGAGCGTCGAGCGCACGGGGTTGGAGGCGGTCTGGCCGAGGCCGCAGAGCGACGCCTTGTTCATCGCGTCGCAGATCTGCCGCATGTCGGCGATGTCCTGCTCCGTGCCGTTGCCGGCGCTGATCTTCTTCAGGTAGTTGAGGAGCTTGCGCCCGCCGATGCGGCACGGCGCGCACTTGCCGCAGCTCTCGTCCACCGTGAAGTCGAGGTAGAACTTCGCGATGTCCACCACGCAGTCCGTCTCGTCCATGACGATGAGGCCGCCGGAGCCCATGATCGAGCCGATCTTGGCGAGCGACTCGTAGTCGATCGGCGTGTCGAGGAACTGCGGCGGGATGATGCCGCCGGAGGGGCCGCCGGTCTGCGCCGCCTTGAACTGGTGGCCGCCGCGGATGCCGCCGCCGATGTCGAAGATGATCTCGCGGAGGGTGGTGCCCATCGGGACCTCGATGAGGCCGGAGTTGTTCACCTTGCCCGTGAGCGCGAACACCTTCGTGCCCTTCGTCGTCGCCGTGCCGATCTTGCTGAACCACTCCGCGCCCTTGTTGATGATGACGGGGATGTTCGCGAGCGTCTCGACGTTGTTGATGACCGTCGGACGCCCCCAGAGGCCCTTGACGGCCGGGAACGGCGGACGCGGACGCGGCATGCCGCGGTTGCCCTCGATGGACTGCAGCAGGGCCGTCTCCTCGCCGCAGACGAACGCGCCGGCGCCGAAGCGGAGCTCGATCTCGAAGTCGAAGCCGCTGCCGAGGATGTCCTTGCCGAGGAGCCCGAGCGCCGTCGCCTGCTGGATCGCCACCTGGAGGCGGTGGATCGCGAGCGGGTATTCGGCGCGGATGTAGATGAAGCCCTTGGTCGCGCCGATCGCGTAGCCGGCGATGATCATGGCCTCGAGGACGCTGTGGGGGTCGCCCTCCAGCGTCGAGCGGTCCATGTAGGCGCCGGGGTCGCCCTCGTCCGCGTTGCAGACCATGTACTTCTGCCCCTTGGGCTGGGCCTGCGCGAACTTCCACTTGAGGCCGGTCGGGAAGCCGGCGCCGCCGCGGCCGCGGAGGCCGGACTTCAGCATCTCCTCGACGACCTGCTCCGGCGTCATCTCGAAGAGCACCTTCTCGATCGCCTTGTAGCCGTCGCGCGCGATGTAGTCCTCGATCTTCTCCGGGTCGATGACGCCGCAGTTGCGCAGGACGATGCGGTACTGCTTCTGGTAGAACGGGATGTTCGCCTCGGCGACGAGCTTCTTCGCCTGCTCCGGGTCGTAGCAGAGGCGCTGGACGACGCGGCCCTTGACGAGGTGCTCGGCGACGATCTCCTTGACGTCGTCCTTCTTCACCTGGACGTAGAACGTGCCCTGGGGGAGGATCTTGACGATCGGGCCCTGCTCGCAGAAGCCGAGGCAGCCGGTCTTGACGACCTGGACGGCGTCCTTGAGGCCGGCGGACTCGAGGCAGGAGGCGAACTCGGCGACGAGGCCGTCCGCGCCGCCGGAGCAGCACGCGGTTCCGCCGCAGATGAGGACGTAGGACTGGTATGCCATGGCCTTACTTCTCCTTCACGATGTCGACCGAGGGCTTCTCGAGGATCTTCGCCGAGACGATCTCGTGCCCGACGACGTGCTTCTCGACGATCTCCTTCGCCGTCGCGGCGTCGACGTGGCCGTAGACGATCGTCGGCATGTCGGGGACGACGACCTCGACCGTCGGCTCCGCGTGGCACATGCCCATGCAGCCGGTCTGGCGCACGAGCACGTTGGTGAGCCCCCTCTCGGCGAGCGCGTCCACGAGCGTGGTGAACGTCTCCTTCGCGCCGGCGGCGATGCCGCACGTGCCCATGCCGACGATCACCTGCACGTCCTTGTTCGAGCTGTCGCGCAGCTCCATCGCCTTCTGCCTCTCGCCGCGCATCTTGCGCAGGTCGTCCAAAGTCAGCTTTGCCATTTTCGGTTTCTCCTTGAAGTTGTCGTTAGCCGAGCGTCCGGTATTTCTCGATGATGCCGGCGACGTCCTTGGTCTCGAGCTTGCCGTGGACCTCGCCGTTGACGACGGCGACCGGCGCGAGGCCGCAGCAGCCGAGGCAGCGGACGGCCTCGACGGAGAACATGCCGTCGTCGGTGGTCGCGTTGACGCCGACGCCGAGCTGCTTCTCGAACTCCTTGATGAGGTCGTCGCCGCCGCGCAGGTAGCAGGCGGTGCCGAGGCAGACCTGGACGATGTACTTGCCGGCCTTCTGGAGCTTGAAGAAGTTGTAGAAGGTGACGACGCCGTAGATCTTCGCGAGCGGCACCTTCAGGAGCTCGCTCGTCTCGATCGCGATCGCGCGCGGGATGTAGCCGTAGGTCTGCTGCACCTTGTGCAGCACCATGATCAGGTTGCCGGGCTTGTC
>CAVJHQ010000168.1:3356-4603 GCA_963649365.1 Alloprevotella sp. | reverse complement strand
GCGCGGCGGCCGCCGCGTCCGCGAGGAGGTGCCGCTCATCCGCGACCTTGTCTTCGCCCGCGGCTCGCGCCCGGACCTCGACGCCGTGGTGGAGAGGGTTCCGACGCTCCAGTACCGCTGGCTGCGCGGCGCGTGGCGCGAGCCGATGACCGTCGGCGACGTTGAGATGGACCGCTTCATCCGGGCGGTGCGCGCGTCGGTGTCCCCGAGGTATTACCTTCCCGGAGAGGTCACCCCTGCGATGTGCGGCCGCCGCGTCCGTGTCGTCGGCGGTCCCCTGGACGGCTGCGAGGGCCGCCTTCTCCGCGTGCGCGGGTCGGGGGTCCGTCGCATCCTCGTCGGGCTTGAGGGTCTCCTCTCCGCGGGCGTGGAGGTGTCTCCCGAGTACCTGGAGTTTGTTGAATAGGAATATTATAAGGAATAACTGACATACATGAAGAGATTTTGCAAGATCATCGCGGCGGCGTCCGCCCTTCTCCTGGTGTCGTGCTCGTCGGCGAGGCATGTCCCCTATTTCCAGGACCTCCGTCCCGGAGCGGTCGTGCCGTCCTCTCCCGGGCCGTCGGAGATCAGGATCCGTCCGAAGGACAAGCTTTCCATCCTGGTGAACAGCCAGGACCCTCGGCTGACGAACCTTTTCAACCTTCCTATCGTCAGCCAGCAGGTGGGCCAGGAGATATCTAGTAACTACGTCCGCGGCCTGTCGGGCTACACTGTTGACTCCGACGGCTGCATCGACTTCCCCGTGGTGGGCAGGATCAGCGTGGGCGGGATGACCCGGGAGGGGGTGGCCGCCTGCGTCAAGGAGGAGCTCCAGTCCCGGGACCTCGTCAGGGACCCTGTGGTGACGGTTGAGTTCATGAACCTGACGGTGTCCGTCCTTGGCGAGGTGTCCAGGCCCGGCCGCTACAGCATCGACCGCGACCGTCTCACGGTGCTCGACGCTCTGGGCCTTGCGGGTGACCTTACCGTCTACGGGCAGCGGGGCAACGTTCTGGTGCTGCGCGACGAGGACGGCGCGCTGGGCGCCTACCGCGTCGACCTCCGCTCCGCCCGTCAGCTTTGCTCGTCCCCGGCGTACTACCTCAGGCAGGGCGACGTGGTGTACGTGGAGCCGAACAAGACCCGCGCGCGGCAGTCCACGGTGAACGGCAACAACGTGCGCAGCACCTCGTTCTGGATCTCCCTGTCGTCCCTCCTGACCTCGATAGGCATATTGGTGTTCAATTAGGATATATTAGAATAGA
>CAVJHQ010000168.1:0-3195 GCA_963649365.1 Alloprevotella sp. | reverse complement strand
CGCGGGAGGCCGGGGAGTCGTTCGACCTTCAGGACCTGTTGTCCATCTGCCTGGGCAGGTGGCCCTGGTTCCTGCTGTCGCTGTCTGTCTTCCTCGGCGCGGCGGTGCTGTACCTACTGGTCACCCCTCCGGTCTACACGCGCACCGCGTCGATCCTGATCAAGGACGAGTCCAAGGGCAAGTCTGTTCCCGGGGAGGTTGAGACGTTCGCGGACCTGGGCCTCCTCACGTCCAGCAGCAACGTGAACAACGAGATGGGCCTTCTCCGCTCCCCGGACCTGATGCGCGAGGTCGTCTCCCGCCTGGGCCTGACCATGGACTACAGGGTCCCCGGGCGCTACCACCTTCAGACGGTCTACAGGGACTCCCTCCCTGTCAGCGTCGGCGTCGGCGGCCTGCCCGATGACGTGTCCGTCTCGTTCACCGTGGCGGTGTCCGGGGACGGCGGGGTCGCGCTGTCCGACATCGAGCGCGACGGTGAGGGTACGGACGATCCCGAGATCCTCTGCGCGCTGGGCGACACCGTGTCGTGCGGTGCCGGTCTGGTCACGGTGTCCCCGACGGCCTTCTACAGGGGCGGCTCGGAGGCCCTCGTCCATGTCCGCCGCCTGTCGTCCGCCGCGGCTCTGTCCTACTACAGCTCCGGCCTGACGGTGTCCCACGAGGACGAGAAGTCCAACATCATCACGCTGTCTTTCAGGGACGTGTCCACGCGCCGCGCGGAGGACGTCCTGAACACCCTGATAGCGGTGTACAACGAGAGCTGGGTGAGCGACAGGAACCGCATGGCGGTGAGCACGTCGAGGTTCATCGACGACCGCCTCGGTGTGATCGAGGGGGAACTCGGCAGCGTGGACGAGGACATCTCCAGCTACAAGAGCGAGCACCTCCTTCCCGACGTTCAGGCCGCCGCGAGCATGTACATGGCCCGCGCGAGCGAGGCTGACGCCGGGGTGAAGGAGCTGAGCGACCAGGTGTACATGGCCCGCCACATCCGCGGCTACCTTACGGAGGCGGGCCCCGGCTCCGGCCCCCGCCTCCTCCCGACCAACTCCGGCATAGACGACGCGTCCCTGTCGTCCCAGATCGCGGAGTACAACCGCAAGGTCCTGGACCGCAACAGCCTGGTGTCCCACAGCAGCGAGCGCAACCCCCTCGTGGTGGAGATGGACGCGTCCCTGTCGTCCATGCGCGGAGCCCTGCTGACGTCGATCGACAACCAGATAGTGTCCCTTAACGCGCGCATAAGGAGCCTCCAGGGGGTGGGCGGCCAGGCCACGTCCCAGATAGCGTCCAACCCCCGCCAGGCGAAGTACCTTCTCTCCGTGGAGCGGCAGCAGAAGGTTAAGGAGGCCCTGTACCTCTTCCTTCTCCAGAAGCGCGAGGAGAACGAGCTGTCCCAGGCCTTCACGGCGTACAACACCCGCGTCATCAGCATGCCGGGCGGCGGCATGAGTCCGACGTCCCCCGTGAGGCGCAACGTCCTCCTCCTGGCGTTCCTCCTCGGCCTTGCCGTCCCGGCGGGCGCGGTCTACCTCCTGGAGAACATGAACACCCGTGTGCGCGGCCGCAAGGACCTTGAGGTCCTGACGGTGCCGTTCGCGGGCGAGATCCCCCTCTACGTGCGGCGGCGCGGCCTCTTCGGCAGGAGGTCCGGCGACGTCAAGGCCATCGTGGTGAGGGAGGGGAGCCGCGACATCATCAACGAGGCGTTCCGCGTGCTCCGCACGAACCTCGAGTTCATGGCGGGCCGTGACGGGTCGTCCGAGGTGATCGTTGTGACCTCCTTCAACCCCGGCAGCGGGAAGTCGTTCCTCACGCTCAACATGGCCGTGAGCCTCGCCATCAAGGGGAAGCGCGTCCTTGTCATCGACGGTGACCTCCGCCACGGCTCGGCGTCGTCGTACGTCGGGTCCCCGGGCGTCGGCCTCAGCGACTACCTCGGCGGCAGGGAGCGGGACCTCGACAGCCTCATCGTCAGGGACGCGAAGCACGCCGGCCTCGACCTCCTCCCCGTTGGCACGAACCCGCCCAACCCGACGGAGCTTCTGTTCGACGACCGCCTGGGCCGTGTCATCAGCGCCGCCCGCGGCTGCTACGACTATGTGCTGATCGACTGCCCTCCGGTGGAGCTGGTGGCCGACACCCGCATCATCGGGAAGTTCGCGGACCGGACGGTGTTCGTCGTCCGCGCGGGCCTGCTGGAGCGCGGCATGCTCCCCGAGCTGGAGAAGCTCTACAGGGAGGGTACGTACAGGAACATGTCGGTCGTGCTCAACGGCACGGAGGGCGGCGGAGGCCGCTACGGCTACAGGTACGGCTACCGCTACGGGTATCACTACGGCTACGGGTACGGGTACCACTACGGCTCCGACCGGAAACGGGGGGGGGGGAGTAACTGGATGGTTGTCAGCTGATTAGCTGACCGGATGACCGGATGATCAGGTGATCAGATATTGAATGTTGAATATTGAATGATCGGGATGGGCATGAAGACTTGGATGGGCATGAAGATCGGGAGGATTGTGACGTCATGTGGCCGTTCGTAAGCCGCGCCACGCTCGGCGGCAGCGGCGTGTTCCGCGGGTTCACCGACTGGCACAGCCACATTCTCCCCGGGGTTGACGACGGCGTCCGGACGCTGGAGGAGTCGCTGGAGACGCTTCGCCTCTACGGGGGCGCGGGCGTCAGGGAGGTGTGGCTCACGCCCCACGTCATGGAGGACTGCCCGAACGGCACGGCCGCTCTCCGTGAGCGCTTCTCGGAGCTGCTGTCAGCCTATGAAGGAAGCGTGGCGCTTCACCTCGCCTCGGAGAACATGCTCGACGCCCTCTTCGTGGAGCGCCTGGAGTCCGGGGACCTCCTTCCCCTCGGCGGGAGGGGCGACCACCTGTTGGTTGAGACGTCCTTCTTCAACCCTCCGGTTGGTCTGGACGACCTCCTGCGCCGCGTCTGTTCGAGGGGCTACCGTCCCGTCCTCGCCCACCCGGAGCGCTACGCCTACATGGGTATGCGCGACTACCGCCGTCTGCGTGGCCTCGGCGTGCGGTTCCAGCTTAACCTCCCGTCCCTGGCCGGGTTCTACGGCGCGGCGGTGCGCGGGAAGGCGGAGGCCCTTCTGGAGGCCGGCATGTACGACCTCACCGGCACCGACACCCACTCCCCCGACCTCCTCCGCCGGCTCCTCGTCTCGCC
>CAVJHQ010000167.1:0-5611 GCA_963649365.1 Alloprevotella sp. | reverse complement strand
TTGCGCATCGCGTAGCGAGCCGCGGTCGGGTCGAATCTGTATTTGCGTTTCATGGAACTCCTAAATAGGCAACAGCAACGTTTCCTCGCGCGAGCTGCGGTCGGTGTTGCTGCTGGCCGTCATCTCGGTCCCCTCAGGCAGCTGAACTGCCCCCACAGCGTGGCGGGGAGCTCAAAGCCCGCCCGCCCGCTCTTGTTCTTCATCACGTGCAGCGAGACGGGGCGGCCGCCGTTGGCGCCCGCGTCCTCGCGTCGCGTGAGCACGCAGGCGGCCTGCGCCGCGTAGCCCACGGTGCCGGACCCCCTGAACCAGTCGAGCGTCGGCTCGTCCTCGCCCTTGGTTAGCTTTCTCAGGCTGGACAGCTCCAGCACGGGCATCTGCATCCCCAGGGCCGCGCGCTGGATGTCTTGCGCGACCTTGGAGACGCGCGCGTACTCGGTGGCGTCGGTCTTCTCGTCTCCGGTGGCGTACTGCTGCACGTAGTCCACCACCATCAGCGCAGGCGGCTCCGGCAACGACTCGGCCATGCCCAGCGCCTCGCCTATCTCCGACACCGAGTCCACGACGGCGAGGTTCCGGCCCGGGCCCTCGGCGAACAGCGCCGCTGAGCGTGCCATGCCCGGCCTCTGCACCACGTCGAACTCCCAGCGGCCCATATCCTCGGCGTGCGGGGCTCGGCGCAGGGCGTCGCGCTCCTTGGCCACGGCGCCCCAGGAGAACGGCGAGGCCTTGAGGCGCTTGGCCTCCTCGGTGCACGACCACGCCGACGCGCAGCGCGCCCAGACGTTTCCCCAGGAGTCGTCGAGGGTGAGGTAGAGCACGCGCCCGCCCGAGGCGGCGATGTTCGCGGCGCATTGGCACGCGAGCGAGGACTTGCCCGCCGACGCGCGGCCGCCGAGGACGGTGACCCCGGGCATGAGCCCGCCGCCCAAGGCCTCGTCCAGCGGGGTCGCCGTCCGCAGGGGGTCGCGGCCGCCGAGAAGGCACGAGCGCACCCACCCGCCCTCGGGCTCGTCGCGGCGCCGGATCTCGTCCCACGGGTCCTGGGCGCCCGGCCACTCGGCCCACTCGGGCGTCATTGGATAGGCGGCGGCGGGGCGTCAGCCCCAGCCGCCGGCCCGTCGTCGCAACAACTAACTGAGTTAGTTGTTGGTACTGACGTACCAACTAACTCACTAACGCTTTCAGCACCCCTTTCAACGACCCTTTTAGCGACCCTTTTAGGGGTGCTTTTAGGGGTGCTAAAAGCACCCCTTTTTGAATCGTCTTTACGGGGCCTGCCGCCGCGCTGCCCCGCCTCTCGCGCGGCCCGGCTGATCTCCATCGACTGCCTGGCCTGCTCCGCCACGAGGCGGAAGCCGAACTCCATCACGGGGTCGTCGAACGCCGGCTCAGCGCCGTCGAAGACGAAGGCGCACAGGGCCATGACGAAGGCCCCGCGCCTGGAGTCGTCTCCGAGCATCTTGAGCGCGTCGTAATACGAATCCCAGAACTTGAACCCGTCCGTGCTAGCCACCTGCTCACCTCCTCCCCTCAGCTAGCCGAAGGCTTCTAGAACGGGATGTCCTCGTCGGCCACCGGAACGACGTCGTAGGCCGGCGCGGGGGTCGCGACGGGCGCGGGCGCGGGCGCGGGGACAGGCGCGGGCGCGGCCTTCGCCTGGATGTTCCGCGGCTCGGCCCACTTGCCGGGGAAGTCCCCGGCCATGGCCTTGGCCGCGGTGGTCACGCCGCCGATCTCCACGGCCTCGCGGTACTGGCCCGCGAACTTGCCGCTGCGCGCGGTGTAGCCGTAGCGCCTGAACACGACGCCGAGCCACTTGCCCACGAGCTGCTGCTCGCCGTCGTCCTTGTCGACGTAGGCGAACCCCCTGTTCTGCTCGGTCTGCTCGCACGCCTCGGTGAGCGCCTTGTAACGGCCCCAGTCGATTTGACCGGGGGCCCCGAACTGGCCGACGAAGTACCTGAACGTGTGCCGCCAGGCCGATTCGCCCGACATCTCGCTCTGCGGGTACATCATCTTCTTGGTCTTGGGGTCGAGCACGTTGAGGACAAGGCCCAGATAGGGGTTGCTCTCGCTCGTGCAGTCCTCGACCGCGCTGACGACGCACGCGAAGCCGCCCTCAAGCATCCACGAGCCGCCGCCCTGGGTGGCCTCGACCGCGCCGAAGTTTCCGTTTGCCTTCATGTCTCTCTCTCCTTAATCCTCCGCGCCGTCAGGCGCGCCGGTGATGTCCTCGCTGCCGCCCTCGTCCCCGAAGCCGAAGTCGGGAATCTCTATCTCAGCCTCCGCCGGGGCGGAGACCGCCGCGCGCGGGTCTTCGGCGGGCAGCTCCTCGCTGGTATAGGTGCCGTCGAACTTGCCCGGGTACAGCTCTCGCAGCGCCTGGGACTCCGCCACCTTCTGGATCATCGTGCCGGGTTTCTCCCGCCACATGCTGTTATGCTGGTCGTACTCGGCCATGGAGACCTTGCACACGACCGGGCGGCTGCGGCTCTTGTCGTAGGCCTTGCACCAGCCGCCGACCAGCGTGTCCCCCTCGGGGATGTAGAAGCTCCCCTCAAGCTCGTGGAGCCTGCCGTCCTGCGTCTGCACGATCACGCCCTTCTCAACGCCGTCGAAGGTCTCGACGGAGGCCGCGACCCGTCGGTAATAGCCGATGGACGGCATGATCGTCGGGACGCCCGAGAAGACGCCGATGGTGCAGTCGCCCGCGAGCGGGTTCATCCGCCGCGCGGACAGCTTGGCGATAAGCACAGCCGCCGCCCGCTCGTCGATTGAGTTGCGGTACCGGCGCGGCACTATCTCGTTCACGATTTTCGCGGGCGTAAGCTCGACCTCGCAGCCGTCCTGCGCCTCGTATCTCACGATCTCGCTCAAAACCTGTATTCCTTTCTCTCGAACTTCTGTTCGCCCTTGATGAGCTCAGTCCTCGCTTCGGGCGTTTTGTAATAGGCGCCGTGCAGGCCGCTGCGGCGCACGCACGCCATCACGGCCTTCATGGAGCACTCGGGCGCGGCGATGCGCTCAAGCGGGCAAGGCTCTTTCGTGGCGTAGACCATCGGCGCGCATGGTTCCAGGCGCCAAAGGCCGTCCTCCGTGGTCGGCGCGAGGCTCACGCGCCGCCGCATGTTCATTACACACGCAGCCACGTCGACGATGTCGCGCTGCGGGCCGTATATATACTCCGCGGGCTCGTCCAGGCGCACGACCCACAGCGGCCCGGCCATCTCGGTGTAGGCCTCCTGGCCCTGCCTGTGCCGCTCGATGGCCTCGGCGAGCCATGGGGCCAGGCTAGCCACTCGGCACCTCGCCGCCCATAAGCTCCGCGAGCGTCCCTAGGTCGAGCGAGACCCAGCGCTCTTCCAAGCCGCTCCATGCCGCGCCCGACAGTCGCGGCGCAATGTGGCAAAGGTCCCCGACGGTCACGTCGGCCCTGTTGTGCCTAAACGTCGGGCTGTCCTCCGTCGCGCCGCACTTGCCGAAGCTCGCGCAGTGGATGATGAGGACGCCGAAGTCCGCGTCCGCGTTGTCGCGCTCGTCTCGGCACTCGCGCCTCCACCTCTCGACGTCCGCGCGGCCGAACGTCTTGTGGTCCTTGCACTCGGCGATGCCCGTGAACCCATGGGCCACAAGGCCGAAGAGGTCTCCCATGTCGCCTGAGCCGTGCAGCGCGCGGCGCTCCACGGGGACGCCGAGCGCGGCCGTGAGCCACCGCGCGCAGGCCGTCTCGAACCGGGTCCCCTTCGCCTTCTGCCGGCTCACTCCTCCCCCTCCAACAGGCCCGCGACGGCCTGCGGGAGCTCGCCGCGCAGCGCCGCCACGGTCTTCTTGGCGTCGATGCGCATGGTCGTCCCGAGCCAGTGGGCGGGCTCCTCGTACTCGGCCATCTTGCAGCCGTCCGGCAAGACGCCGTCGGCTGAGCACCAGTCGAGCACCTCGGCCTTGTGGCGGTCGACGAGCATGAGGAGGTAGTCCTCCCCGCCGCCCATCAGCCATTTCGTGAAGGCCCCGAGGTTGAATATCTCGGGGCGCACGCCGCGCTCGGGCTTGCTCACCCGCGCGCTGATCGTTCCGACCCTCTCGCCGTTGACGCGGACCTCGGCCTGGCTGACGCCGTGGACCGCGTAAAGGTCCCGCAGCGAGTCGTCGACCTCGGTCCGCAGGTTTGGCGCGCCGTTCTTGCCGCCGTGAGGGTTAGTAATTTGCCTGCATGCCTTGGCTATCGTCTCCGCGACGGCCAGGCGCGCAAGCCGGTCCATCTGGTCCATCTTCCTCCTCCTCGTCAGTAGAATCGAATCCTGGGCACTCGCCATAAAGGTCCTCGGCGTGGCGCTCGGCCTCGCAGAGGATGGCGTCGTAGGCCCTCGACTCGTCGGTTAACCAGCTCAATCAGCCGGTCACCTCCCTTGCTCTTGGCCGCGCCCGCGATGGCGCGGCACGTCTCGATGTCCCCGCGCCCGAAGAAGCCCGCGATGTAGCGGACCGCGTAGCCCGCCTCAAGCTTCTCGAGCATCAGCGCGGCCTCGGCCGCCTGTATGCGCGGGGTTTGAACCCAGGTCATGCTTTCCTCTGGTTCGGCACCGTATGCCCGGCCGGCGAGAACCGCGTGTTGCAGGAGCGGCACCTCACGTCGGGCGAGTCGCCGCCCGCGTAGTAGGCCCGTCCCACCGCGCGGCACGCGGGGCACTCGACGCGGTAGGGCGTCTGCCGCCGCTGGAACTTCCAGTCGGGCGGTTCCTTCGGGATGTAATAAGGGTCGTTCTCTACCACGCGTCCTCCAACCAACGGTTGACCTCGGCGGCGAGGACCTTGCGCCCGCGGCTGCACCCGCGCGGCATGTACGCCTTGAGCCTGCCGCCTGCGATCTCGTCGTAGATGGTGTGCGGGTCGAGGTCCAGGAGCCGCGCGAGCTCCGGGACGCGGTAGCTCGCCTTCATCGGCTCGCCTGCCGCGTCGCAAAAATCCGCGAGCGCCGCGTAGTCACTCAACACTCGGACAACCTCCAAAACCTCGCGACGCCCGCCCCGCAGAGCGCGGCGAAGAGCCACGGCGCGGCGTCGAGCACCGCCCCGCACGAGACGGCGGCGTCGGCGACAAGCGCCGGTATGAAGCCGCCGACACAGAGCGCGAGGAGAAGTCCCCTTGCGTTTTCCCTGTTGAACATGGCCGTCTCCTTTCGGTCGGGCGTTAACTGTTGATTTGCAATCCCGGGCGCACCCGGGCCGTCCCATGAGCGAGCCGCAGCGCCGCCTGGCGGCGGATAGAACACAACAGAGCAAGGCCTCAGATGAATGAGACCCGCCTGCCAGGCGGCACTGTGGCACGCTCACGACCGATGCGCCCCGCGCGGGGCTTTGCGCACGGCTCGGCGGGGTGGTTGCTAGCCGCCGGTTAGGCCCTGCCGTTGCGCGTCTAGGGCTTAGTGCAAGGCGGTACACGCGAGAGGGATACGTGCTCTGTGAAAGAGAGAAAGCATTTGCGCGCACGCAAAGCCCCTCGCGGGGAGCATCGGGTTTGAGTCGCTCCTTTTCGGCCAGGAACATCGGCCATCCAGTTCTCAAGGTGCGTCGAAGCGCAAGGCTTCGCCCAGGCCCCCTCGCGGAGGTCT
>CAVJHQ010000166.1:0-6400 GCA_963649365.1 Alloprevotella sp. | reverse complement strand
GCCGCGCTGCTCGAGCAGCAGGGCATCTCGACCACCGTGCTCGACATGTACTGCGTGAAGCCGCTCGACACCCTTGCCGTGGTCAACGCGGCCAAGGGCGCCCGCGTGGTCCTCACCGTGGAGGAGCACTCGCCCTTCGGCGGCCTCGGCTCCATGGTTGCGCAGGTCGTGGGCGAGAACTGCCCGCGCCCGGTCAAGTGCCTCTCGCTTCCCGACGCGCCCGTGATCACCGGCACCTCGCCGGAGGTCTTCGCGCACTACGGACTCGACGCCCGCGGCATTGCTTCCTCTGCCCGCGAGTTCCTCGAGAAGGCGGGGGAGTAGGCCATGGCGGCCGTTGTTTCCGGGGCCGCGGGGGGCGACGGCCGCGGGCTCGTCCTCGCCATCGACCAGTCCACGCAGGGGACCAAGGCGCTGCTCTTCGACGCCGAGGGCAACTTCGTGGAGAAGGCCTCGCGCCCGCACGAGCAGTACGTGAGCCAGGCCGGCTGGGTCGAGCACGACGCTGAGGAGATCATGACGAACGTGCTCGCCTGCGCCCGCGACGTCTGCAAGAAGGCCGGCGTCGCCGCGGGCGAGGTCCGCGCGGTCGGTATCTCCAACCAGCGCGAGACCTGCCTGGCGTGGAATCGCGAGAGCCGCGAGCCGCTCGCGCGCGCCATCGTGTGGCAGTGCGGCCGCGCGAAGGGCATCTGCGACGAGATGGCTGCCCGCGAGGGCGTGGCCGAGCGCGTGGCCGAGCTCTCGGGCATGGCGCTCTCGCCGTACTTCTCGGCGGCCAAGCTCGCGTGGCTTCTGCGCAACGTGCCCGAGGTCGCAGCGGCAAGAGACGCCGGGACGCTCTGCCTGGGCACCATCGATTCGTGGCTGATTTTCAAGCTGACGGAGGAGCACGCCTTCGCCACCGAGCCCTCGAACGCCTGCCGCACGCAGCTGCTGAACATCCGCGAGGGCGCCTGGTCGCGCGCGCTTTGCGACGACTTCGGCGTGCCCATCGCGGCCCTGCCCGAGGTGCGTTGCTCCGACTCCGTCTTCGGCCACACCACGATGGGCGGGCTCTTCGCCGAGCCGGTGCCCATCTGCGGCGTCCTCGGCGACTCGCAGGCTGCGCTCGCGGCGCAGAACTGCCTTGCGCCCGGCGACACCAAGGCCACCTACGGCACGGGCTCGTCGGTCATGATGCAGACGGGCTCCGAGCTCAAGCAGTCCACGAGCGGGCTTGTGTCGAGCATCGCCTGGGACTTCGGCGGCGAGTGCTCCTACGTGCTCGAGGGCAACCTCAACTACACGGGGGCGACCATCAGCTGGCTCAAGGACCAGATGGGGCTTATCGAGAGCCCGGCCGAGGTCGAGGACGTCATCGCCCGCGCGAACCCCGCCGACCGCGCCTACTTCGTGCCCGCCTTCACAGGCCTGGGGGCGCCGTGGTGGGACACCGAGGCGACGGGGCTTCTTACCGGGGTGACGCGCACGACGGGCCGCGCCGAGATGGTCAAGGCCTGCGCGGAGTCCATCCCGTACCAGATCGCCGACGTGCTCGACGCCCTGCGCGCCGACACGGGCCTCGAGGTGGGGGAGCTGCGCGCCGACGGCGGCGTGACGGCCAACGCCTACCTCATGCAGTTCCAGGCCGATATGGCCGGCGCCGACGTCGTGGTGTCGAGCTTAAACGAGCTCTCGGCTGCGGGCGCGGGATTCGTCGCCGGGCGATCCGCCGGCCTCTACGAGGGCAACGCCATCTTCGAGAAGGTATCTCGCCGCGCGTTCACGCCATCCATGGACGCCGACGCCGTCGCCGCCAAGCGCGCCGGCTGGCACCACGCGCTCAAGCAGGCGACCACGCATTAGGGCGTGCGGGCTAAGGGGCGGCGCCTTTGCTCGCAGCTTAGCCGGCGCCATGCCGGTGCCGCCGCTTAATCATGTTTAGTCCAGGTTAGCAACCGGCAACCGCTTAAGCCCGCTACCTGCGACTAAATCGTTTAGTAAATCGCATGGGGAAGCGTTGAGCGTCTCTTGCCAGCGCATGATGAACCCAAGCAAAGGCGCGGTCCCGACAGGGGGAAACGTTCGGGACCGAGCTGTATGAAAAGTCCCATAGGGATATGGGCGAACAGGAAAGAGAGGGTCAACATGGCAATCGACAACCACCAGATCGCCGCGGACGTCCTTCCGCTCGTGGGAGGTGCCGAGAACGTCACCATCGCCACGAACTGCATGACGCGTCTGCGCCTCACGCTCAAGGACAACTCCAAGGCAGACCTCGAGGGCCTCAAGAAGGTCAAGGGCGTCCTCGGCGCCCAGTTCTCCGGCTCCCAGCTGCAGGTCATCATCGGCCAGAACGTGCCGAAGGTGCTCGCCGAGTTCGTCGCCATATCCGGCGTCAAGCAGGGCGCCGCGGTCGACGAGAACCTCGACGACGCCCCGAAGGAGAAGGTCCAGCTCAAGGACATCCCCAACATCATCTTGGACTACCTGTCCGGCTCGATGACCCAGCTCATCCCGCTGCTCATGGCCGGTGGCCTCTTCCGCACCATCGCGGCCGTCCTCGGGCCCACCATGCTGGGCGTCATTAGCGACACCGACCCGACCTACACCTTCCTCTACACCACCCTGTATGAGGCCACCTTCACCTTCATCCCCATCTACCTGGGCTACGCCGCGGCCAAGAAGATCGGTGCCACCCCGGTCCTCGGCATGCTCCTCGGCGGCGCCCTCATGGCCCCGTCCGTGGTGAGCGCGGTGGCCTCCAACGGCGGCGACGGCATCATCTCGGTCTACGGCATCCACATCGCCGCGGCCAACTACCAGCAGTCCGTGCTGCCGATCATCCTCTCGGTCCCCGTCCTCTACGTGATCGAGAAGTTCTTCAAGAAGTACATGCCCGACGTGCTCTCCACCGTCTTCACCCCGTTCTGCACCATGATCGTGACCATCCCGATCGCCTTCATCGTGCTCGCCCCGCTCGGCAACGAGATCGGTAACGTCATCGCCAACGCGCTCTTTGGCCTGGCTGACCTCGGCGGCTTCGGCACCCTCATCGTCATGGCCGTCCTCGGCGCCTTCTGGCAGCTCTTCGTCGTCGCCGGCATGCACATGCCCGTTATCCTGCTTGCTCAGGTCCAGATCATCGCCGCCGGTTACGACCCGTTCGTCTTCGTCTCCACCAACTGCGCCATGGCCGCCGTCTGGGGCTGCGCGTTCGGTGCCTTCCTCAAGATGAGGAACCCCGACGAGAAGGGCCTCGCCATCGGCTACGTCGTCTCCGCCATCGCCGGCGGCGTGACCGAGCCCGCCCTCTTCGGCATCCTGCTGCGCTTCCGCCGCACCATGATCGGCATGTTCATCGGCGGCGCCATCGGCGCGGTGTTCTCCGGCGTCATGGGCGTCACCTACTACCTCGCGGGCGGCGCGTTCAACTTCCTGGTCTTCACCAACTACCTGCAGGGCGGCCAGATGAACACCATCCTCGCCATCGCCGGCATGGCCATCTCGTTCGTGATCGCGACCGTCGTGGTCTACCTCACCGGCTTCTCCAAGGAGGAGCTCGCCGAGATGGACGAGGCCTAAAGTAAGGGTATTTGCGAGTTACTGATGCGGCGCGGCTCGGTCCGCGCCGCTTTTTTCGAGAGGAGAGACGTATGGCGTTGGGGAAGCTGGGCGTGAACGCCCGCAAGGACGGATTTCTGCTCGACGGCGAGCCGTGGTTCTGGTTCGCGGACACCTGCTGGAGCGCCTTCACGAGCATCACCCTCGAGGACTGGGACTACTACCTGGCCCGCCGAGCCGAGCAGGGCATGAACGTGCTGCAGATAAACACCCTGCCGCAATGGGACCGTTGCATGCCTGACCTGGGCATCTGGCCCTACGCGAGCGAGGACGGCGTCCACTTCGACTGGTCGGCGCCCAACCAGGCGTACTGGGACCGCGCCCGGACCATGTGCGAGATGGCCGTCGCGCGCGGGATCCGCCCGGCGCTCGTGGTCATGTGGTGCAACTACGTGCCCGGCACCTGGGGCTCGCGCATCTCGACCATGCTCGGCGCCGACGTCATGCCGCGTGAGGAGGTCCGCGCCCACGTCGAGCGCGTGGTGGCCAACCTCGGCGACCTCGACCCGGTCTACGTGGTTACGGGCGACACCGACTTCGCCAGCGACGAGGCCGTGGCGTACTACGAGGAGACGCTTTCCGCCGTGTGCGAGCTCGCGCCCGGCGCGCTGCGCTGTATGCACATCAACCGCGGGAACCGCTCCATCCCGGAGCAGTTCGTCGACCGCCTGGACTTCTACATGTTCCAGCCGGGGCACAACTACGAGGGCCAGGCCGAGGCGTGGCGCCTGCCTGAGGATTTTCTTGCCAACTACCCCAAGAAGCCCCTGGTCAACTCAGAGCCCTGCTACGAGCAGATGGGCGCGTCGCGCAACGTCTACTGGCGCTTCACCGCGCAGGACTGCCGCGCGAGCGTGTGGTCGTCGGTGCTCGCCGGGGCCTCGGCCGGCGTGACCTACGGCGCGCACGGCGTGTGGAACTGGCAGACCTCGCGCTCCACGGGCTCGGCCTTGGGCGAGGGCTTCGACGCGCCGTTCCGCTGGCAGGAGTGCCTGCAGTTCCCGGGCGTGTGGGATTTCGGGCTGATTCCGCATGTGCTCGAGGGGCTGGGCGCGAGCTCGGCGGACGACGCGGCGGCTGTGGTGCCGGCACAGGGGCTTCTCGACGACGAGCGCGAGGCTATCCGCTGCGCCAGCGTCGGAGAGAAGACCGTGGTCTACCTGCCGCGCGCGACCAAGGTGCGGCTTAAGCTGGACGGCGCCGCCTCCGCCCGCGCCCTCGACCTCGAGAACAAGCGCGTGGCCAACCTGCCCGTGAGCGTCGCCGACGGCGTCGTTACCGTGGCCCAGCACCCGTTCGAGCACGACGCGCTTGTCGTCGTCGAGTAGGGGAGTGCCGTTATGTCTACCTACGCCACGCTTGTGACCTGCGGCGACTTCGGCCCGTGGATCTCCAAGGTCGTCGTCGACCTGCCGTGCGAGGTGCGTCCCTCCGAGGTCACGCCCGCCGGTTTCAACATCTACTGCGCTCGATTCGAGCCCACCGGCGAGCCGCTCATGCGCAAGGAGCGCGACGCCGACCATGCCGTCGTCAGCGCGGGGTATGTGCCCGTGCTCGCCGCCTACCCCTGCGACGAGCACGGCGAGCGCGCCGCGTCCGGCGCCCACGTCGCGCTCGAGGTCCCCGAGACGCGCCTTACCAAGCGCATAGAGGGCGGGGTCCTGGGGTCGCGCTACATCGAGAACCGCATCCGCGTGACGCAGCTCTCGCCGCTTGGCGAGGCCGGCGACCCTGTGAGCGGCCTCGTGTTCGACGAGCAGCGCGAGGAGTACACGCCCGCGCTCGACGGGTGGAAGACCGGCGTGCAGAAGGCCGCCGTCGACGGTATCGCGCTTGAGTACGGCTACTTCGAGCCGAGCTTCGAGCCGCGGCGCCCGAACCCCTTCGCGCCGCCCGCCGCCGTGCCGCAGAAGGCGCCCCTCATCGTTTATCTCCACGGCGCCGGCGAGGGCAAGGGGGAGACGAGCGGCGAGGGCCCCGTGCGCGCCTACACTGGCAACCGGGTAATGGCCCTTTCGCAGGACCCGATCCAGGGCTATTTCGGCGGGGCCGCGTGGGTCCTTGTGCCGCAGAGCCCGACGTTTTGGATGGACAATGGCGTCGAGCAGATGGGCCGCTCCAACCAAAGCATCTACGCGCCGGTGCTCAAGGCCTTGATCGACGAGTTCGTGGCCGCGCACTCCGAGCGCGTGGACACGAGCCGCATCGTCGTCGCCGGGCTCTCGAACGGCGGCTTCATGACGCTGCGCATGTGCCGAGACTACCCGGGATTCTTCGCCGCGGCCGCGCCCTGCTGCGCGCCGTGGTACGACGCGACCGACGAGGACGTCGAGCTCTTAAGCCGGACGCCGCTGTGGTTCACGCACTCCAAGGGAGACGAGCTCGTCGACCCGCGTGAGACGGTGCTTCCGCTCTACGCCGAGCTTCGGGCGGCCGGCGCCGACGTCCACTGCACCTACTTTGACCACGTTGAGGACCTGACCGGCCGTTACCGCGAGTCCGACGGCAGCGCGAAGAAGACCTTCAACCACGGCGTGTGGATCCATCAGTTCAACGACTTCTGCCGCACCGACCTGGACGGGCGCAACGTGCTTCTTGACGGCGAGCCCGTCGGCCTCTGGGAGTGGTGTGCCCGCGTCGCCCGCTAACCGCTTGGGGACAGGTTATCTCCTGCAGCGCATTTGGGACGGGTTGCTTCCTTCAGCGGGAAGCAGCCCGTCCCTTTTTCGCAGCGGGTACTAACCTGTCCCCAACCTGCTGCACGTTCTAACCTGTCCCCAAACGGCTGCAGGAG
>CAVJHQ010000165.1:5796-9408 GCA_963649365.1 Alloprevotella sp. | reverse complement strand
TGCTGCGTGCAAGCGCCAGTGACGCGGCGCGGCTTGATCTTGCCGCGGTCGGTCATGTACTTACGAAGAAGCTGCGTGTCCTTGTAGTCGATGAACGCAGTCTCCTCCTTGCAGAACTGGCAGAACTTGCGACGCGGCTGGCGCGAAAAATCTTGCTTCTGCTGAGCCATGTCTTGTTGCCTTTCGTATGGCGGCCGATTGGCCGCCGGTGTTTAAAACGGGATGTCCTCGTCGTAGACGTCCGCCGGGGGCGGGGTCTGGACGGGACGGGCCGCCGGCGCCGGCGCCGCATACGCGGGAGCCGAGGCCTGGTAACCCTGGTTGACCTGAGAGTACTGCTGCGGGGCCTGCGCGGCGTAGCCGCCCTGTCCCTGCGAGCCGCCCTGCTGGCCGCCCCTCTGCGAGAGGAAATCGAGGTCGTCGACGATGACCTCGAGCTTGCTGCGGCGGCCGCCCTCCTTGGCCTCCCAGGAGCTGTAGCGGAGCTTGCCCTCTACGGCGACCTTCGAGCCCTTGGAGAGGAAGCGCGAGAGCGCCTCGGCGCGAGAGCCGAACACGACGCAGTCGACGAAGTTGGGGTAGTCCTCCCACTCGCCGGTCTGCTGGTTGCGGCGACGGTCGTTGACCGCGACGCCGAACTGCAGAATCTGCATGCCGCTGCCCGTGGCGCGGAGCTCGGGATCCCTCGTGAGGTTCCCCGTGATCATCACTTTGTTGATGCTCATGCAACTCACTCCCTCTCTGTGCAGGCCGCAGCCTGCGCTTCCATGCTTAGTCCCTGTCCTCGCGGCGCACGATCATGTGGCGCTTGACGGCGTCGTTGATGCGCAGGACGCGGTCGAGCTCGGTGATCTGCGTGGGGTCTGCGTGGAAGTTGATCAGGGTGTAGTCACCCTCGGTGAGCTTGTCGATCTCAAAGGCGAGCTTGCGCTTGCCCCAGTCCTCGACGTTGTCGATGGTGCCGCCGTCGGTGGTGATAGCAACCTCGATGCGCTTCATAGCGCCCGCGCGCTGCTCCTCGTTGGACGTGGGATCGACGAAATACAGCAGTTCATAAGCCTTCATGTGGTCACCTCCTCTGGGCTGATGGCTCCGGGGAGTGAAGGTGCACCCGGAGCAGGAAAGGTCCGACGGAGGATATTAACACAAGCCCCGGAGCTTCTTTGCAAAGAAGTCCGTTATGCTGCGTTATTCCTCGAATTTTCTTTCCACGAGCCCCCGCTATCGTTTGACGGCAGAGCGTAACAGACCCGTCTGACGGAATGCCGACGGCTGGCTAACCGCAGGCTGACGGGGTTGTCAACAATTCGCAGGGCAAGGGCCCCGCAGCAAGTAGCCTTGCCGCGGGGCCCCTAAAACAGAGCACACCTTTTCTCCATCAATGCCTAGTCAAGAAGCCCTTCGGCGCCGTCGGAATCGGCTGTGCGGCCCTCCTCGGCATCCGAAGCCGCTTCTTCCCCGGCGCCTTCCGTCGGCGAGTCGTCATGGCGGGGCTCCCCATCGTTTGCCGGGGCAGGCGCTCCGACGTCGCATGCATCGCCCGTCGCAGAGAGGTCGGGGCTCTCCTCGGCGGGAACCTCCGCAGACTCGGACGCCCGAGCCTCTTCCCGCGGCGCAGCCGGCGGCTCCGGGAGGTTGCCCTTCTCGTCCTTGATGTTCGCGCTAGGCAGCGGATCCTCTTCCCTGCCCCAGGACGGGACGTCGAACTGACGCATCCATAGACCCATGCAGCAGCAGGTAAGGAGGCTCGAGAAGCTCTTGACCACGAGCGCCAGGGCGATCACGGCGAGCACGGCCCCGCCGACCTGCCCGACAAGGTAGCCAAGCGCGTCGAAGAAGATGCTCATCGCGCCGTAATCGTCGATGTAGTAGTAATAGCTGTCGATGTACTCGAAGAGGCGGATGAAATAGGGGATGGTCCCCAGAAGAGAAGGCAGCAGCACGAGGAAGGCGACGATATTCTCGATCACCGAGATCACGAACTCGATGAGCCAGATGCGCGCAAGCCCCCACGGGTCCCTGGAGACCATGGCCCAGAGCGTCTTCACGCGATAACCAGCCTTAAAGCTCTGGTAGATGGTCGCGCGCACGGCCGCGACGAGAATGACCACGTCGATGAAGATAAGGACGATGCCCCAGACCGTGCCCAGGAAATCCCCCACGAGCGGGATCTCGGGCAGGATCTGTCCGACTATGAGAGCCGCGAGCATCCAGCCGAACACAACGACGAACCTGCGCCAGCCGCTCGCGATAAGGTCCCCGACCTTCACCTTGCGCGCGGGGGCCTCCGTCGATCCCCAGCTCACGCGCCTGGACCACTCGATGCCGTAGCCCATCACGGCAAGAGGACCGACGACCGGCACAAGATACGCGAGGGCGCAGAGGACGACGGGCTTCCACCAGCCCTTCTCCTGGGTCAGCATGGCCCAGGCGCGGCTGAAGTAGCGGTCGCGCCTAAAACCGAGGAGTTCTTCTTTGTTCGTCATGATTCTCCTAACGTTCGACGTGCCAAAAAGCATACCCCAGCAGGCTTAAAAGCAACTTTAGCCACGAAAAAGCCCCGGGTACATGCCCGGGGCTTAATCAATCAATGGCGGAGGAGGAGGGATTCGAACCCTCGTACCCCGAAGGGTAAACGGTTTTCGAGACCGCCGCATTCAACCACTCTGCCACCCCTCCGAAGGGTGAACAGGGGCCCGTAGGCCCCTGTTGGAAATTCTGGCGGAGAGTCTGGGATTTGAACCCAGGATACGCTTTAGACGTATACACGATTTCCAATCGTGCTCCTTCGGCCACTCGGACAACTCTCCAGTTGAAGTGGTGCGGGGGTTATTGTAGCGGAACTTCGGCCGCTGCGCCACATGAATTTGGGATCAATTGCTAGGATTGTCCAGAAACACTCGCACAACCTTTCGGAGTCGCCATGTTCTCGCTCTTCTCGACGGCCAACACGGCGGTCGCCGTCTCTCTCCCCGCCTGGCTCGACCTCGCCTCGGTCGCCGTCGGCGGCATCTCGGGGGCCCTCGTCGCCAAGGAGCGCAAGCTCGACCCCATCGGCTTCATCGGGCTCTCGATGCTGTGCGGCCTCGGCGGCGGGCTTATCCGCGACATGGCCATGCAGGTCGGCTCCACCTATATGCTCGAGAGCCCCTATGCCATCCCGGCTACGGTGGCCATCGGCTTCGCGGTCTTCTTCTTCGGGAGGCTCTTCGAGAAGGTGCCCGACCTCATCGAGTGGGTCGACATCATCTCGGTCGGGCTTTTTGCGCTCGGCGGGACGGACAAGGCCATTGTGCACGACCTTCTTCCCGTGTCGGCGGTCCTCATGGGCACGCTCACCGGCGTCGGCGGCGGTATGCTGCGCGACGTCTTTCTCGGCGACGTCCCGAAGATCTTCAAGCCGAGCAACTACTACGCGGTGTGCGCCGTGGCGGGCAGCGCGGTCTACTACGCGCTCGTCGTCTGGGTCGGCGTCGATAAGTACGTCTCGGCCGTGGCCCTCATGGTCGTGACCGTGGGCCTTCGCCGTTGGTCACTCAGGCACGGCGCCACCACGCCCGGCGCCCGCGACCTCACGCCGGCCCTCAAGCGCATCGTCCGCGAGCAGGCGCG
>CAVJHQ010000165.1:0-5709 GCA_963649365.1 Alloprevotella sp. | reverse complement strand
CTGTCCCTTTTGCAAACAACAAGAGAGCCGCCCGACGCCGTGACGCGTCGGGCGGCTCTTTAGAGCTGTGGTGCTGCGGTGCCTAGCGAGCCCTTACTCCTCGTCGTGCTTGCGGCGGCGCAGGCCGAAGGCCACGAGAGCCGCCCCGCCCGCGACCGCGAAGGGCGCGTAGTTGAGGGCAACGTCGCCGGTGGCAGGCGTGGCCTTGCCGGACTTACCGGAGCCGGTGTACTTGTTGTCGAACCACGCCGCGTCGTGGACGCCGTCGACCCTTGAATACTTGACGGATATGTCGAGGGTGCCGTCACCCTTGTCCTTGGCGGTGACGACCGCGGTCACATCGGCGTCGGCCTGCCAGCCGTTGGTCCTGTGGCCGAGCTCATGAATCGTGTAGGACCAGGTGCCCTCGCCGGTGATGCTCAGCGGCGAGAAACTCGCGACCTGGCCGACGGTGGTGGAGACGAGCTCGAGGGTCTTGCCGCTCGAGTCGATGAGCGTGAAGGTGAACTCCTCGTCATCGAAGTTGATGTCGCTGCTCTGGCCGTTGATGGTCTTGTAGAGCGACAGGGTGGCCTCGCCGGCGGTGGCGTAGGTGTTGGTGAACTCGGCGACGTTGGTGCCGCGGCTGTAGGTGCGCTCGACCTTGAGGCTGCGGTCCGCGTTCTGGCTCACCTTGACGGTCACGGTGACGTCGGAGTCGGCGGTCCAGCCGTTCTCATTGTGGCCGACCTCGGTGATGGTGTACTTGAAGGTCTTGCCCGCGTCGGCGGTCGTGTAGGTCACGCCCTCGAACGGGACGGTCTCGCCGGCCTTGGCGTGGGCCTCGGAGACGGTGTTGCCGTCGGCGTCCTTAAGGACGAAGTCGAACGTCTCGCCGGCAACGGCATCGGTACCGCCGTTGACCTTCTTGTTGACCTCGAGGCCGGAGTCGACGGTGGTGGAGTACTTATCGTCGAAGTGGGCCATCTTCTCGCCGTCGTGCTCGTAGGCGCGCTCGCCGTACTCGACGGACTCCACCTTGAGGGTCTTGCTCTCCTCATCGCGGACGACCGTAACGGTGACGGTCATGTCCTCGTCGTTGGTCCAGCCGTCGGTGAGCTCGGTGGTCTCGTGGATCGTGTAGGTATAGGTGCCCGCGGTCTCGTACTCGATCTTGTCGAAAGTCGCGATCGGGTTGGTCTTGTCGGCGGTCTTCTCCTCGCCGATCTGGTTGCCGTCCTCGTCGAGCAGCTTGAAGGTGAACTTCTCGCCCTCGGCGATGTCGCCGCCGTTGACGGTCTTGTAGACCTTGATGGTCGCGGTCGCGGTGGACTTGGTGTTGGTAAAGACGACGCCGTCCGGGTCAACCTCGGTCTCCCCGTCGGAAGCGTAGTACGTGACGCTCTCGACCGTGAGGGCGCTCGTGTCGCCGGAAACCTCGATCTTCACGTAGTAGAAGTTACCGTCGTAGAACATGCCGCCGTCGGAGCCGGTCTTCTCGAGGATCTTATAGATGTAGGTGCCGGGCTGCGTAAAGTTCGGGGTGAAGCCGACGAAGCCCTTCCCGTCGTTCTTCGCGGTGGCGTAGAGGGTGGCGCCGTCGTTGCTGCGCAGCTCGAACTCGAACTTGCCGTCGTAGTCGGCAACATCCGCGCCCACGAGGGACTTGGTCGCCTTGACGTCGGCGGTCACGCCGTCATACGAGAAGGTGTTCATGAAGGCCGGGGCCTCGGTGCGCTCGGTTGCGTCGGCGTTGTAGTACTTCACGTCGGCGGAGAGCTTGCCGGTGGCGGCGTCCTTGGTCACCGTGACAGTGGCCTTGTAGGCGGTCTGGTCATAGTTGACCTTGCCGTTGCTGCCGACAAGCTCCTCGATCTGGTAGCTATAAGTGCCGGCCTCGTCATAGGAGATGGGCGAGAAGGTCACGTCGGAAACCTCGCCGTCCTTGGCGGCTACGTTCTTGGCGGTCGCGACCGCCTCGCCCACCTTGTTGCCCTGCTCGTCGAGCGCATAGACGCGGAACTCGAACTCGTCGGCCACGGCGTCGCGGCCGGTCAGGGTCTTGGTGGCCTTGAGCTGGGCCGAGGTGCCCTCGGTGTAGATGTCGTCGAACGCGGCGGCGTTGGCGCCCTTGCTGTAGGCCACGTCCGCGGAGAGCGTGCCCTTGGTGCCGTCCTCGGCGATGGTCACGGTCGCGACGACGTCGTCAGCGGCGGTCCAGCCGTCGGTGTTGTGGCCGGTCTCGTGGATGACGTAGCGGAGCACGTCGCCGTCGGAGACCTTGGTCAGGCCCTCGCCGCCCAGGGTGGAGTACTCAAGGGCGTCGAAGCTGGCAGTGCCGTTGGCCTTCACCTTAAGGCCGGTCTGGATGGCGGATCCGTCCTTGACCCAGTTGCCGTCGTTGTCCTGCTTAGCGTTGTACAGGTCGAAGGTGAACTCCTCGCCCTCGGCGGCCATGGAACCGCCGTTGACGGTCTTCTCGACCTTGATGGTAGCCTCACCCTTTGCGTCGTAGGTGTTGGTGAACTTGGCCGCGGCGTCAGCGTCGGACTCGCCGTACTTGACCGTGGCGGTCAGGGTGCGGTCGGTGTTCTCGGTGACGTTAACGGTCACCTTGACGTCACCGGAGGCGGTCCAGCCCTTGTCGTTGTGGCCGTCCTCGGTTACGACATACTCGTAGGTGCCGGCCTTGTCGAAGCTAAGCTCCTTGAAGGACTTGGTGTCGCCGCCCTTCACGCCGGTGATGCTGTCGACCGTCTGGCCGTCCTTCTTCAGGGTGAAGTCGAAGGTCTCGCCCTTGACGGCCTCGGTACCGCCGACGACGGTCTTGTTGACATCGACGGTGGCCTTCGTGCTAGTGGCATAGGTGTTGTTAACCACGAGGTCGTACTCACCGGTGGTACCGGCGGTGATGGTCTCCTTCTTGTCGCCGTAGGTCACGCTGGTGACGGAGAGGTTGCCGTTCTTGTCGGCCTCGACCGTGACGTAGACCTTCTGGTCGGACGCGTTGGTCCAACCCTCGCCGAGGTGCGACGTCTCGTGGACGTTGTACTCGTAAGTGCCGGCCTTGTCGTAGGTCTGGGCGTTGAAGGACGCGGTGTGGTGCTGGGAGTCGACGGTGGTCTCGGCGAGCTTGTTGCCCTTGGAATCCTGCAGCTCGAAGGTGAACTTCTCGTTGTCGCGGATATCGTCCTTGCCGTTGACCGTCTTGGTCACGCCGAGCTTCGCGGAGACGGAGCTGGAGTAGGTGTTGTCGAAGGTCGCGAAATCCTTCTGGCCTTCCGCGTAGGCAACGGCGGTCTTCAGGTTGCCGTCGTTGTTGTCCGTGACGGCGACGGTGACCTTCTGGTCGGCAGCCTTGGTCCAGGCGTCGCTCAGTTCGGACATCTCGGAAATGACGTAGGTGTGGGTGCCCACCTCATCAAAGGTGTACTCAAGCGCGGAGAAGCTCTTGGCGGCATCGCCGGCCTTGACGGTGACGGTGCTGAGGGCGTCGCCCGTCTTGTTGCCGTCTGCGTCGGTCGCAAAGAGACCGAAGACGAACTTCTGGTCCGGGGTCAGCGTGCCCTGGTTGACGGTCTTCTTGACGGAGACGGTCGCGGAGCCGGAGGCGTCATAGGTGTCGTCGAAGCCGGCGGCGCCCTGAACGGTGTTGGAGTACTTAACTTCGGCGGTAAGGCCGCCCTTGCCGTTGTCGGTCACGGTCACCGTGGCCGCGACGTCGGACGCTGCGGTCCAGCCGTTGTCGTTGTGACCGGTCTCCTTCACAACATAGAAATAAGTACCGGCCTCGGTGAACTTAACGTTGTCGAAGCTGGCGACCTTGCCGGCCTCGGTCTCGACGGTGCCGAGCTTATCGCCCTCGGCCTTGCCGTCCTCGTCGGCCTTATACAAGTCGAAGGTGAACTTCTCGTCCTTCTTCGCCTCGGTGCCGCCATTGACCGTCTTGTAGACGGAGATGGTGGCCTCGCCGGAGGAGGCGTAGGTGTTGGTGAAGAGGGCCGCGGTCCCCTTCTCGTTGGCATTGCTGTAGGTGACCTTGGTGCTGATGGAGCGGTCGGCGGCCTGGACGACCTCGACCGTCACGTTGACGTCGGCGGCCGCGGTCCAGCCGTCGGTCCTGTGGCCGACCTCGTGGATCACGTAGCTGAACGTCTTGCCCGCGGCGTCCAGGCCGTAGGTAAGCGCGTCGAAGCTGGCGGTGCCGTCAGCCTTGACGGAGACGGACTTGCCGATCTGGGTGCCCGCGGTGACGTTGCCCTGGGCGTCGACCTCGTAGCCGTCAGCCTCGTAGAGCGAGAACTCGAAGGACTCGTCCTTGGTCGCGTCGGTGCCGCCGACAACCTTCTTGTTGACGAAGAGGTTCGCGTAGGCGGTGTCGGTATAGGTGTTGTCGAACGCGGCGGCGTTGGTGCCGTTGGAATAGGTGACGGCAGCGACGAGCTTCTTGTTGGTCTCGTCACGGTTCACCTCAACGGTCACCTTGACGTCGGCGGCCTTAGTCCAGTGCTCGCCGTCGAGGGTCGAGGACTCGGTGATGACGTAGCGGCTGGTGCCGACCTTGTCGTAGTCGATGGCGCTGAAGCTGGCCTTGCCGTCGGTGGACTTGCTGCCGTCGACGGTGATGGTCTGGAGAGCGTCACCCTCCTTCTCGCCGGACTCGTTGGCCTTGTAAAGCTGGAACTCAAACTTCTCGTCAGAGTTGATCGAGCCGCCGTTGACGGTCTTCTGGACGTCGAAGGTCGCGGAGGCAGGGGCGTAGGTGTTGTCGAACGCGGCGGCGTTGGCGCCGTTGCTGTACGTGACGGTGACGTCGAGCGTGCCGTCGCCCCTATCCTTGGCGGTCACGGTGGCGGTCACGTCGGACGCGGCGAACCAGGCGTCGGAGTCGTGGCCGGTCTCGTGGACGGTGTAGGTCCAGGTGCCCTCGCCCGCGATCTGTAGCTTCTGGAAGCTGACGGTCTTGCCGGCCTCGGTGGTCACGGTGTCGACCACCTTCTTCTGGGCGTCGAGCAGCTGGAAGGTGAACTTCTCGCCGGGCTTCGCGTCGGTGCCGCCGTTGACGGTCTTGTAGACGTCGATGGTGGCCTCGCCCTTGGTGGCGTAGGTGTTGGTGAACGCGGCGGCATTGGTCCCGCGACCGTAGGTGACCGTGGCGGTCAGGGTGCGGTCGGCGTTCTCGGTGACCTTAACGGTCGCCGTGGTCTCGGCGTCGGCGGTCCAGCCCTTGTCGTTGTGGCCGGTCTCGCGGACGGTGTACTCAAAGGTCTTGCCCGCGTCGACGGTGGTGTACTTCACGTTCGGGAACGTGACGGTCTCGCCGGCCTTGGCGGCGACGGTGGAGACGACCTTGTTGTCGGAGTCGACGAGCTCGAAGGTGAACTCCTCGCCCTCGACGGCCTCGGTGCCGCCCACGACGGTCTTGCTCACCTTGATGTCGGCGGAGCCGTCGGTGTTGTAGGTGTTGTCGAATGCGGCGTACGTGGCCTTCTCGCCCGTGGAGTAGGTGACGGTGACGGGCAGGCTGCCGTCAGCGCCGCGGGTGCCGACGACCACCGTGGCGGTGACGTCGTTGGCCTTGGTCCAGTGCGTGGCGTCCAGGTCGGAGACCTCGGAGATGGTGTAGTGATAGGTCTTGCCCGCGTCGGCGTCGCCGAGGGTAACGGCAGCGAAAGAAGCCTTGCCATAGGCGTCGGTAGTCACGTTCTGGAGCGCCGGGCCGCCGTCGCT
>CAVJHQ010000164.1:0-12740 GCA_963649365.1 Alloprevotella sp. | reverse complement strand
ATGTGGCCTATATCGACGACGAGAGCGACCTTAAGCTTGCCTACCACCTGGTTGTTGCCGGCGAGGACCCCGCGGTCTACGGCTACGTGGTCGCCTCGGCCGATGTCCCCGGCGTGGTGGTCAACGAGCTGAGGACCGTCTACCGCTTCGACTCGAGCCTCTTTACCACCGGCTACACCGCCCGTCGCCAGGGCCTTCAGCCCCGCGCCGAGTACATGGCCGAGCACGGCGAGAAGCTCCAGGACGAGACCTTCCGCTTCCCCGAGGCGGTGCGCTACTCAAACTCCGACGTCTACTCCAAGTACGACTACGCCGGCTACTTCGCGGACAACGACGTCTGGGGCCAGTGGTCCGGCGGCCGCACGGACGACGAGTGGGGCGCCTGGTTCATCCCCATGGACAAGAGCTGCTACCCCGGCGGCCCCCTGAAGCAGGAGCTGCTCGTCCACTACGACAGCATCATCCTCAACTACATGACGGGCGCCCACTTCGGCACGGGCGATTTCGAGGTCGAGCCCGGCTGGAAGAAGCTCTACGGCCCGTGGTGCATGTACTTCAACCACGGCGGCGACGTGGTCGCCGACGCGCTCGAGCGCGCGGCGGCCGAGAAGCGCGCGATGCCCGTGTCCTGGCTCGACGAGCCGGGGCTCTACGACGGCGCCTACGCCTCGCTTTCCGGCTCGCTTGCCCTGGCGACCCAGGTCGAGCACCCGCAGGGCTGGACCGTGACAGCCTCCGACGCCCCCGGCGACGTGTTCAGCCAGAAGGCCGGGCGCATCTACTATGCCAAGACCGACGGCGACTCGTTCGAGCTCGCCGGCATGCAGCCGGGCCGCTACTGGCTGCGCGCCCGCCTGAACGCGACGACGGACGCCGAGGACTACGACCTCGGGGAGTTCGAGCTCGCCGCCGGCCAGGCGCTGGACGCGGGCGTGCTCGAGGTGCCCAACCAGGTCCGCCCGCTCGTGTGGGGCATCGGCGCCTACACGGGCACGACGGCGCCCTTCAAGTTCAGCGACCAGCAGCGCAACTACGTGTGGATGGGCCTGGTGCCGAAGAACCTTACGTACGAGGCCGGCGCCGACGTCCCCGAGGACTGGTATTACCTGCAGCGCTATGAAGGCGCCTGGCACGTGAGGTTCGCGCGGCCGGCAGAGCAGGCGACGAGCTACCTGCTCACCGTGCGCCTGGCGGGCACCACGCTCGCGCAGATGATTCCGGGCCAGGCGGACGTCCGCTTCAACGTCGCGCTCAACGGCGCCGAGCTCGCGAGCGTCCTCTACGAGAACGACCGCGCCGCCTACCGCTCGAGCGTGATGGGCGGCGCCCCCCAGAAGCTCGAGGTCGTTGTCCCGGCCGAGGCGCTCGAGGACTCGAACGACCTTGTCTTCACGACCGACGGCTACGTTATGTACGACATGATCAAGCTCGAGGCGCTCGTCTGATGAAGCTCCGGTTGGAAGACATAGAGGTTCTTTCCCGCAGCTACGAGGGGCCATGCGCCTGGTTCGACGGCCGTTTCCGCGACCGCGTCGAGAAGCTCGTCCCGGCCCCGCGCGAGGCGGGCGCCCTCGGCGGGACGTTGCTCAGGACTCGCCGCGCCGTAGAGGAGTGCCCGACCCTCGACGGCACCCGCGCGACGGTCGGGGCGTTCGAGCGGCTCGAGGGGGCGCTTCTCTTCGTCCCCATGGCCTCGGTCGATTGCCGTGTCCGGATGCGCCTCGCGTCGGCAAGAGGGGCCCAGCGGGTCGTCGTCTTCGCGGACGACGCGCCGGCCGCGACGGTCGAGCTGCCCGCGGAGGGCGCCTGCGCCGTCGAGCTCGACGTCGCCCCCACGAGGCGCGGCCTTAGGCTGACGGTCGCCGCCGCCCTCGACGTGCCGGCGGGGGAGGTCGTGAGCGACGAGCCGCGCGTCTTGGCGCAGGGCGAGGCCGCCGTCGAGGTCCTCTCGGTCGAGGTCGAGGCCGCCGACCGGCGCCCCGGCGAGCGCAGGAGCGTCTTCGTCGCGGCCGACTCGCTCGCGCAGACCTATCCCGACGGCGTCCGGCCCCAGACGGGCTGGGCCGAGTTTCTTGCCCGCTACCTGGGCTGCGAGCCGTGCGCCGCGGTCCACGACGACGCCTTCCCCTACGAGGCGGCCACGCGTTACGAGGGGCCCGCGGGTCCGGTCGTCCGCAACGCCGCGATGGCGGCGCGCAGCTTCCGCTCCTTCATCGCCGAGGGGAAGCTCGCCCGCCTCTTGGGCGAGGTGCGCCCTGGCGACGTGGTCGTGCTGCAGTTCGGCGCCAACGACGCCACCTGCGCCCGTCCCCTGCGCTACTCGTCGCTTGACGATTTCCAGGCGTTGCTGGCCCGCTACGTCGATTCGATCAGGGACCGCGGCGCCGTCCCCGTGGTCGTCACGCCGCCGCCGCGCCACAACTTCGCGGAGGGGAGGCTCGTCGAGGACTTCGCCTCGTACTCCGAGGTCGAGCGCGCCTACTGCGCCCGCGAGGGCGTGGCGCTCGTCGACCTCTCGCGCGAGGGCGGGCTGCTCGTGGACGGTATGGGGCCCGAGCGCTCCCGCTGCCTCTACATGAAGCTTTCCGCCGGCCAGTACGAGCGCTACCCGGGCGGCGTCGACGACTCGACGCACCTCTCGGCGCTCGGCGCTCGGCTGTTCGGCCGCATCGTCGCCAAGGGCATCGCCGAGGCCTGCGGGCTGGGCTTCCGCGACGACGGCGCGCCGTTGGGAGCGGAGCCGCCGGCCAATCTCTCGGCCGACGTCGAGGCCCAGGGCCGCGCGGGCGTCCGCCTGGCCTGGGACGCGGTCCCCGGGGCCGACTACTACACGATCGCCCGTTCCGACGGGCGGGGGAACGAGGTGACCGCCACGTCGCTTGAGCCCCGCTTCTTCGACATTGCCGTTCCCGGCGACGCCGGCGAGCACCGCTACGAGGTCCGTGCCTGGCAAGGCAACGAGTCCGGCGAGCCGGCGGCCATCGCGGTCGACTGCCCGTTCGGTTCCCTGGCCGCCGACCGCAGGATCGAGGGCGTCGACCTGTACGAGGTCGATCCCGACGGCGTCGCCGACCGCATCGCCTTCTCGGTCCGCTTCGTCCCCGTCCGGGACGTCGCCTCTTACCGTGTGCTGGCAAGAAACGCGCGGACCGGGCAGCTCACCGTGCTCGGGGACATCGCGGCGGCCGAGGCCGACGGCCTGCACAGCTACGGCGTGAGCCGCGAGCCCGGGTGGGAGATCCACGTCGAGGCGGACGGCCCCGACGGCCCGCTGAGAAGCGACGCCGTCGCCCTGCCCGACGACCTGTGCGCCGCGGGAGCCCGCCGGTCGAGCTGGGAGATTCCGTTCTAGCGCGTTACGTTCAGCAACCCAGGAGGCGGGCAACGCCCGCCGGAGTATCCGCAGATGGGAGAGTACATGGAGCAGATCGACCTCATTCACGAGGGCTTCGGGGGCGTCGTCGAGCGATGCTATCCCCGCGAGGCCGAGGGCTGGGTCGACGGCGTCTACCGCTTCCGCGCCCTTGAGGAGAAGCCCGTCGGGCACGTCGCCTCCGGCCAAGGCCTTCCGATCCGCGCGCGCACGCTCGTCGAGGAGTCCGAGCCTCTGGGCGGAGACGCGAACACGATCGCCCGCGCGGCCTACCGCGAGGGCACCTTCGTCCGCCTGCCGCTCGCGGCGCGTGACTGGAGCCTGGAGCTCGAGCTTCTTTCCAGCGAGGACGCCGAGGTCGCGGTCGTCGTCAACGAGGATGAGCGCGCGCACGTGGCGCTCAAGGCGGGCGAGCCGAGGAAGGTCTCGCTCGAGGCCCCGCTGACCAAGCGCGGGCTCGACCTCACGGTCGTCCCCAACGACCCCGCGGGCGAGACGACCGGCTGGTCCGAGATTCGCCTGCGCTCCCTCGCCTACGAGGAGGTTCCCCGCGCCGCCGCGCCGAGCCCGCGCATCCTCATCGCCGCGGACTCCACGGCGCAGACCTACTTCGACCGCGAGCGCCCGCAGTCCGGCTGGGGCGAGTGGCTCTATTGGTACCTGTACGAGGGGCATGCCGCGAGCGTCCGCCACGACGACACGAGCTCGGTGCGCCAGGCTCGCCTTTTCCAGGGCGCGGGCCCCGACATCTACAACAAGGCGCTCGGCGGCCGCGGCTTCAAGAGCTACCTGGCCGAGCACCGTTGGGAGAAGCTCCTCTCCGTGGTTCGCCCCGGCGACGCGGTGCTTATCGACTTCGGCCTGAACGACGCCTCGAAGACGCGCCCCATGCGCTATATCCCCGTCGACGAGTTCGCGTCCTGGATCGAGCGCTACGTCTCGTGCGTCGTGGACCGCGGGGCCCAGCCGGTGCTTCTTACCTCCACGCCGCTCTACCACGCGCCCGACGGGGAGTTCCAGCACGAGGTCACCCTCGACTACGTGGAGGTCGTGCGCGCCTACGCGGCCGAGCACGGCCTGCCGCTCGTCGATGTGCGCGCCGAGTTCATGGACTACGTGCGCGGCCTGCCTGCGGAGAACCGCGAGGCGCTCTGGCTGCGTGCCCGTCCGTTCCAGTACCCGAGCCACCCCGACGGCGTCAAGGACCCCTGCCACCTGAGCACCCTCGGGGCCTTCAAGGTGGCGGGCATCGTGGCGCGCGGCCTTGCGAAGGCGCTGCCGTGGGTCTCGCTCGCGAGCGACGTCTCCGCCGAGCCCGAGCCAGCCCGCGCCCCGGCCCCGGTCCGGGAGCTCGCGGCCGAGTCCGTCAAGGGCATCGTCGGCCTCGAGGGCTCGCTGCGCTGGGACCCCCCTGAGGGCGGGGCCGACTACTATGTGGTCGAGAAGCGCAACGCGGCCACGGGACGCCTCTACGACCGGGCCGTGACCATCCAGCCTTCCTACCTCGACCTGCCGCTGCCTGCCCAGGCGCGCGCGATCGAGTACCGCGTGAGCGCATGGAGGGACGCCGAGGCCTCGGAGCCCGCGGCGGTCCGGCTCACGTTCCCTGCCGACGACGACCCCGCGCGGAGGCTCTAGCTGCCCGTCCGCGACCCACAGACCATTCACCCAAGGAAGAAAGGCAAGACCAATGAAGACCGAGTTCGAGCCCAGCGTGGCGCTGCCCTCCAAGGAGACCATCGAGAAGTCCATCGACCTGCTGCTCAACTGCCTCACGAAGATCGACGACGCCTCCGGCGAGTTCCTTCTCGACTTCGACGGCCTCAAGGTCGACGACAAGAGCTGGTGCGTGTGGAACTGGCCGCAGGGCGTGGGCCTCTTCGGCACGTACATGAACTACCGCAACACGGGCAACGAGAAGGCGCGCCGCATCGTCGTCGACTGGTTCGAGGCCCGCATGCGCGAGGGCGCCCCCTCGAAGAACATCAACACGATGGCGCCGCTTTTGGCCATGGCCTGCCTCTACGAGGACACGGGCGACTCCCGCTACCTGCCCTACCTGGAGCGTTGGGCCGACTGGTGCATGAACGACCTCACCCGCACGCAGGAGGGCGGCTTCCAGCATGTGACCTACGGGCCCGCGAACACCGAGCAGATGTGGGACGACACCCTCATGATGGCGGTGCTGCCCCTGGCCAAGATCGGCATGCTCCTCGGTCGCCAGGACTACATCGAGGAGGCGCGCTACCAGCTCTCCATCCACATCAAGTACCTCGCCGACCGCAAGAGCGGCCTGTGGTTCCACGGCTGGAGCTTCGAGCGGCGCGACAACTACGCCGAGGCGCTCTGGGCCCGCGGCAACTGCTGGATCACCATCGCCTTCCCGACGATCATCGAGGTTCTCGAGCTCGAGCCTGAGGACGCCCTCTACCGCCTGCTCGTCGAGGCGCTGCGCGCGCAGATCGCCGCCCTCGCCAAGTACCAGGACCCCGAGACGGGCCTGTGGCACACCCTCATCGACGACCCCGACTCCTATCTGGAGACCTCCGGCTCCGCCGGCTTCGCGTTCGGCATCCTCAAGGCCGTCCACAAGCGCTACGTGGACCCGAGCTACGCCGACGTGGCCAACCGCGCCGTCAACGGCATCCTCTCGCAGATGGGCGACCACGGCCAGCTCGCCAACGTCTCGGTCGGCACGCCGATCTTCGACGACCTTGACGGCTACCGCAACGTCGGCATCACCGACATGCCCTACGGCCAGTCGCTCTCGGTCCTCGCGCTCACCGAGGCGCTCGTGAGCTACTGCTAGGGGGCGCGCGATGGAATTCGGCTGCAGGGCGCACGACCTTACGCGCGCGCATACGCCCGAGGAGCTGGGGCGTGCCTGCGAGGAGCAGGGCGTCCGCTACGTCCAGCTCGCGCTGGCCAAGTCCTTCCCGCAGACGCCGAGCGGCGCCGGCGAGATAAGCCCCGGCATGGGCGCCCATGTGCGCCGAGCGCTCGCCGCGCACGGCGTCGAGGTCGCGGTCATGGGCTGCTACTTCAACATGATCGACGCCGACCTCGACGCCCGCGAGCGGGGAATCCGCAAGTTCGAGGCGTATCTTTCCTGCGCGCGCTCCTTCGGCTGCGGCATCGTCGCCTCCGAGACGGGCTCGGTCGACCCGGGGTTCCGCTATACCGAGGGGAACTTTACCGACGAGGCCTTCGGCGAGGCGGCCGGCGTCATCGGGCGCCTCGTGGCGCACGCCGAGCGCGTGGGCGCCGTCGTGGGCATCGAGCCCGGGGTCAACCACCCTATCCACGACGTCGAGACGTGCGAGCGCCTTGTCGAGGCGGTGGGCGGCTCTCCTGCGCTTGGGTTCATTCTCGACCCGACGGCGCTTATCACCCCGGAGCTGGCCGGCTCGCAGCTGGACATAACGCGCTCGATGCTCGCTGCGTTCCCGGAGCGCGTCGTGGCCACCCACCTGGTCGACTTCCGCGTCGAGGACGGCGCCATCGCGCGCTGCGACCTCGGCGAGGGGCAGATGGACGTGGACGCGGTCCTAGGCGCCGTCGAGGCCGCGAAGCCGCACGGCTACGTGCTCACCGAGTTCACGGAGGACGACGCCATCGGGCGGTTCATCGCCTCGCGGCGGTAGGGCTTCTTTGCGCTATAGGAACACGATGAAGAGAAAGGCCCTGGTGGATATGGGCATCGGTAATGTTGTGCACAACGAGTTCTCCACTTACGTGGACGACGAGACGGGCGCGGTGGTCGAGCGCCTGACCTCGCCCGACGTGACGAGCCACCACATGTATTTCTACGCCCACATGACCACGGCCGACGGGCGCTGGCTGCTCTACTCGCCCGAGGTCGACGGCGAGCGCCAGATCTACCTTATGGACCTCTTCACGGGCGACGCGACGCAGCTCACGGAGGGCCCGGGCGTCGACGACTGGGGCGCCGAGTTCACGAGCGACGAGCGCCACGTCATGTACCACCAGGGCGACTCCATCTGGAAGGTCTCGCTCGACGGCCGCGACCGCGAGGAGATCTACCGGACGCCGGAGGGGTGGCACGGTCGCGACATCGGCGTCTCGCGCGACGTGAACGCCCTTACCCTCGTCGAGATAAAGAAGGACACCATGGCCGCGGCCATCGGCGGCAAGAACTGGGACTTCTTCAAGCAGAACTGCCTGGCCAAGCCCCTGTGCCGCATCGTCTACGTCGACCTGGACGCCGGCACCTCCGAGGTCGTCCACGAGGAGCGCTGCTGGCTCGGCCACACGCAGATCCGCCCGCACGACCCGAACACCGTCATGTACTGCCACGAGGGCCCCTTCGACGTCATCGACGCGCGCATGTGGCTCGTCTGCCGCGACGGGTCGAACGTTCGCCGCTGCCGCGAGCAGCCGAGCGACCTGATCTTGACCCACGAGTTCTGGGAGCCGAGCGGGGAGAAGCTCGCCTTCGTGTACCGCGAGATGTCCGGCACCGGCGTCGAGGAGATCCACGAGATCGACCCGGACACGCTCGAGGAGCGCAGCGTCATGCCGTGCCAGACCTACGCGCACTGCATCTGCGACAAGGCCGGGCGCTTCTTCGTGGGCGACTCGCAGGGCGACCCCACGCCCATCCACCTGCAGCGCGAGGAGGATATCGAGGCGCGCCGCGCGGCCGGCGAGAAGCTCAACGACTATGTCTACCTGATCGAGCCCGCCCTCGGCAAAGAGACGCGGCTCGCCTACCACGGCACGAGCTGGAGCGCGCGCTGGGGCACCCCGCAGGACGCGCACCCGCACCCGTGCTTTACCGAGGACGGCCGTTACGTGCTCTTCGTCACCGACCGCTTCGGGCATCCGGCCATTCACCGGGTGGATCTGGAGCGTTTCTTGAAGGAACGGTAGCGCGGGCAAGGGTATCGTTACAGGGCTTTCCGAGCATGAAGGGAGATATCGGCGCATGGCGATCGGCGACCTGACCCACAACTCGTTCGTTCAGGCCATAGACCCCGATACGGGGGCGGCGGTCGAGCGGCTGACCTCGCCGTCGGTCACCTGCCACCTGCCGAGGCCGGGCATCCGCGCGACCTCGAGGGACGGCAAGGTGCTGCTGTACGTGGGAACGAGCGGGGAGGCCCGGCAGCTGTTCGCGCTGAACCTGGACACCGGGGTCTCGGTGCAGCTCACGAGCGGCAAAGGACTTCTCGAATACGAGGGGGTCTGCCTCGACCCCGACGACCGCCACGCGTTCTACGTGCAGCGCGACACGCTTTGGCGCATCGACCTGACGACGCTGCTGCTTGAGCGGCTCTATACCTGCGACGACGGGTGGTCGCTGCGGTGGCTCACGGTTTCGGCGGACGGCCGCTTCGCGGTGACGACGGAGATCGAGCGGACCGCGGTGCCCGCGAGCGTCGAGCAGCCCGACTGGAGCCTCTTCGAGCTCTCCACCATCGCGGCCCCGCGCTCACGGATCGTTCTGCATTCCCTTGAGGACGGGGCCTCGGACGTCGTGCTCGAGGACCGCTGCTGGCTCGGGCGCGCGACGCTGCAGCCCGGCGGCCGGGGGTCGATCCTCTACTGCCACGAAGGCGCCTACGACTTCATCGACGCCCGCATGTGGCTCGTGAGCGCGGACGGCTCGCGCCTGCGCTGCGCCCGCGAGAAGAGCTCCGGCGAGATAGCCGTCGGCGAGAGCTGGCTCGACGACGGCCGCGCCATCGGCTACCTGCACCGGGTCGGCTCCGCCGACCCGCAGAAGCTCGGGGACGTGGACTGGTCCGCGACCGACCCCGAGTCGGTCGCCTTCGCGGAGGCCGCGGGCGCCGCCACCGTGCGCAGGATCGATGCCCGGACCTTCGAGGAGGAGGTCCTTCTTGCCTGCCACCCGTACGCGCACCTGTCCTTCTCGCCGGACGGCCGTTACTGCACGGGCGACGGCGCCAACGGGCCCGTGCCGCTGCACCTGGTGGGCGACGCGCCCGCCGCGGGCGGCGGCTCGGACGACTTCATCTACCTGTGCGACCTGAAGAACCGGCGGGAGGTGCGGCTGTGCCGACACGCGACCAGCTGGAGCCACCGTTTCGGGACGACGCAGGACACCCACCCGCACCCGAGCTTCTCGACGGACGGCAACTGGGTGTACTTCGTGTCCGACCGCGAGGGCCATCCGGCCATCTACCGGGTGGACGTCGCGCGCTTCCTGCGCGAGCGCGACGGCGGCGACGGCCCCGTCGGCCGCGGCGAGAAGGGCGCGCCCGACGCGTCGTGGGGCTTCGCGGCCACCTACGCACAAGGGGAGTGGCCATGCTGAGGCTCCGTGAGGACATCCTGCTGTGGCCCGGAGGCAGGAAGAAGTGCTGCACGCTCTCGTTCGACGACGGCACCGTCGAGGACGAGCGCATCTGCCGGATGCTGCGCGAGCGACGGCTGCGCGCGACCTTCAACCTCAACCCCGGGCTCTTCGGGCGCTCCGACCACCTTGAGCAGGGGGAGCTCGCGGTCGAGCATCGGAAGCTGCCCCGGGAGCGCATCGCGGAGACCTATGACGGGTTCGAGATCGCGGTCCACGGCTATACCCACGCCCACCTGGGGCGCGTTCCCTCGTCGATGGCCAGCTACGAGATCGCGCGCTGCAAAGAGGAGCTGGAGCGCATCGCCTGCGCGCCTGTGCGCGGCATGGCCTGGCCCATCAACTACCGCCCCGACGACGTCTTCGGAGCGCGCGAGGCCGCCCGCGCCTGCGGCATCGCCTACGCAAGGACCACGCGGCGCACCTTCGACTGCGTGGGGCTGCCGGGCGATTTCCTCGCCTGGGACGCGGCATGCAGCTACGTGCAGCCGGAGCTCGAGGGCGTGCTCGCCAAGTTTCTCTCGCCGATTCCGCGTTACGTCGAGCCGTACCTGCTCTATGTCTGGGGTCACGGCTACGAGGCGACCATGCGGGGCGCGTGGGGGACGCTCGAGTCGTTCCTCGACAGGGTGAGCGGCCGAGACGACGTGTGGTACGCGACCAACATCGAGGTCTACGACTATGTGGACGCCGCCCGGTCGCTCGTGTACTCGGCGAGCGGGGATTACCTGCAGAATCTTCGCGCCGTCGACGTGTGGCTGCAGGTCGACGGGAAGCCGCTGCTCATCCCCGCCGGCGGGGTTGTCCGCGTGCCCGCGCCCGGCCACGAGTGAGCGCGCTTCTCGGCGCGTCGACCATGGGCGGCCGGACCGCCTCGGCATCCATGGGCGGACGGACCGCCTCGGCATCTTTTCGAAAGGACGTAAGGAGTTAAGGATGAACGCAACGATTCGCAAGACCGCCGACGGACGCACGATCAGCGGGTTCAAGATGAGGCTCTACCCCGGCTTCGCCGAGGAGTACGAGAAGCGCCACAACGAGCTCTGGCCCGAGATGGCCGACATGCTCCATGAGTACGGCGGCCACAACTACAGCATCTTCATCGACGAGGAGACGAACATCCTCTTCGGCTACATCGAGCTCGACGACCCCGAGCGTTACGCGCAGAGCGCCCAGACCGAGGTATGCCGCCGCTGGTGGGACTTCATGGCGAGCGTCATGGAGACGAACCCCGACAACTCTCCTGTGAGCGTGGATCTGCCCTGCGCGTTCCACCTGGATTGACCAGGCGCCGCCTAGGCCCGGTCAGACGCGGGCCGGGCCCGGCCCCTCGAGGCGCAGGGTGCTCGCCCGCGCGCAGAGCCGCGCGCGCACGACCTCCTCGCGGGGCCTCGCGCCCGGGTTCCCGATGCGCCTGAGCAGCAGGCGCGCGGCCTTCTCGCCCATTTTCTTGGGCTGATACTCGAGCGTCGTGATGCCGCCCGCGAACTCCTCGGCCCAGTCCCATCCCATGCGGCGCGCCCATCCCCACTCGTCGGGCCCGCAGAGCCTGACGGCTCGCCCTGCCTGCGGGCCGAGCTTCCTGAGGGCGCGGTGCGAGGCCACGAGCGCGGCCGTGTTCGTGGCGAACACGGCGGTGGGGGCGTCGGACTCCTCCGCGGCGGCGCAGATGCGGGCGAAGGCTCGGGACACGGAGCGCGTGTCGGCGGGCTCGATGACGCAGACGTCCGCCTCGGGCCGTAGCGCCCCGAAGAGGCGCCGGTCGGCGTCCAGGAAGGCGTCCATGCGGATGTAGCGCGGCGAGTTGTTCTCGAAGGGCTCGGTGACGAAGACCGCGCGGCCGAAGCCCTGCTCGCGCAGATGGCCCATGAGCTCGAGCGTCGAGTCGCAGTATTCGTTGACCACGATGTCGGCGGAGCAGTCGTTGACGTAGCGGTCGCACAGCACGACGGGCGCCGTCGAGCGCGCGATGCGGACAAGGGCGGGGTTGTCCGCGCTCACCGTGTTCACGATAAGGCCGCTGACCTGGTCTTGGAGCAGGGCGTCGATCGCCGCGTGCTCGGCCTCCAGGGAGTTCGCCGCGTCGCAGACGACGACGGCGTAGCCGGCCCGGCGCAGCTCCTCGCCCGCGCCGATGACGAGCGATGTGGAGAAGGGCGTCGCGATGTCCGCGAGGACGATGCCGACCTGAAGCAGCTTGCGCTCCTTGAGGTTGCGGGCGGCGGCGCTCGGCACGTAGTCCGCCTGCTCGATGGCCTTCTTTATGCGCGTGCGGGCGCTGTCGGAAAGAAGGTCTTCTCGCCCGTTGATGTAGCGCGAGACCGTCGTCTTCGAGACGCCGGCGGCCGTCGCGATGTCGGAGATCGTGGCTTTTCGCTGCGTCATGGATGCCTTCCCGAACAGATCCGTGCATGTGTCGACAGAACTATGGTAACGGTTCCATGAAGCGCTTCAAATGGCGCGTCGCGGCTTTGCGGCGACCAGTCTTGTGGCGCAGGCCTGACGGCGCGGCTTTGACGCGGCGCGGGCCTCGCCGGGCGCCCCTGCGTGAGAAGGGCGTCGAGGTGGTGCCTATTTGGTGGTTGAAACGCTCCAGGTGGTGCAAATCGAGCCATTTAAGCGCTCCAAGTGGTGCTCGGGGCACCACCTCGACGCCCGAAGCGTGCGTTCATCCCCGTTCCATACCCCGACAATTCCTTCACGCGCGATTTCCGCCAGCGGTAGGAATCCGACGCTGAGTGAACGTTTATCCAAAAAGAAGGTGAACGTTCACCTAGAACCCTGCTACAATCGCAACGGATTCGAAACACCCGAAATCACGAAGCGCCTGCGGGCGCGGGGAGGAACGAGCGATGAAGAACTTCATGGACGACAAGGACTTCCTGCTGAGCACGCCGACCGGCGAGAAGCTCTTCCACGACTACGCGGAGGGCATGCCCATCGTCGATTACCACTGCCACATCTCCCCGCAGGAGATCTTCGAGAACAAGTCCTTCAAGTCCATCACCGAGGTCTGGCTGGGCGGCG
>CAVJHQ010000163.1:19670-22320 GCA_963649365.1 Alloprevotella sp. | reverse complement strand
AGCGCCCGCCCGCACACTGGCTAGGGGCGGGCGCTAATCGGGCCGCAGACAAGGCGCTAGGCACCGCAAAGCTATGTCTACGCGCTTAGCGGTTCGCGCTTTGCTAGTACCGGCTCCCGGGAGTGCGCACCGCGCCCTCGTCGGGGTAGCGCCACTCGACGGCGTAGCCCTCGCGCTCAAGGGCGCAGGCCACGGCGCGGGCGTTGGCGTTCGCCACGCCGCAAGGCCCGGAGTCACGGCCGCAGGCGTCGTACTGCTCCTGGTCGCGGTAGTAGGTCAGCGCGATCGCGTCGGGCGCGTGGCCCAGGGCCTTTGCCTGCTCGCGCACGACCTTTAGGGCGTAGGCCACCTGCTGGCGCTGGGTCTCGCGGGCGTTCTCGAGGACTTCCCAGGCGTCCGCAGGTGCCCGGTAGCCCTCGGCCGCAGGGGACTCCCAGCGCTTGACGCTGCGCACGTCAACGTCTAGCTCCTCGGCCATGTCTCTCTGCATCATGCCGACCTGCTCGCGCATGGCCTTGAAGGCGGCTTTGGTGCGCACGGTCTTGGTCGCCGCGAGAGGCAGGTACCCGTGTAGGACGGCGGACCAGATATCACTGTGCTCGTCGTCCTGGTAGTCCTCATGGACGGGCACCGGCTCGTCCGGGTAGTCGCCGTCGCCGTAGTACCTGACGTCGAGCTGCCAGCCGTCCGGCACGTCGCACTCTAGGTCGTACTTGGACTCCGCCCAAAAGGCGCTCGGCGCTTCGGGGCTGTCGAAGTCCTCGCCGTCCCAAAACTGCGTCGTGTACCAGCCGTCGCCCTGCCAGCCGTCGCCGCACCAGTTGGTGGTCTCGCTCATGATGTTCTCCTTACCGGACCCTGGGCGGCCCCTTGCCGCCTCGTTAGGTATACTATAGTCCCTAAAGGGGACTTATGCAAGAGTCAACTTAGAATTTTTTTGGAGGCAGAATGCTTGACCACGACAAGACCGCCGGGGGAGGCTCCGATGGAAAGTGAGTCCCGCGCGCTCTTCTGCCACGTCCGCGACTGCGTGCAGGCCCTGCGCGACGAGCCGCTGAGAATCAACCGCATGCGCGAGGCGTGCGTCATGCCCGCGCGCTCGGGCGGGCCGCACGGCAAGGGCGGCGTGTCGGACCCGATGCGGCGCGTGGACGCGCTCATCGACTACACGGCGAGGTCGGACGCCGAGGCGGCGGAGATGCGCCCGCAGCTCAAGCGCGCCGCGGCGATGCTCACCACGCTCAGTCAGGTCGACCCGCTGGGCGCGACGATCGTCTATAACCGCTACCTGCTGCTGCGCCGGTGGGAGGAGATCGCCGACGCGCTCAAAATGCCGATGGCGGACGTGCGCGGGCGCGAGACGATGGCGTTCGAGCGCATGGACTCCGAGGGCGCCGGCGCGATGCTCTACGGCCAGATGGGCGCGACGCTGGCCGAGGGCGAGGACCGGAATCGAAATGCCTGACGAAAACCGGAATCGAAATGAAAATCGAAATGAAAATCGAAATCAGGAAAGCGAACCGAAATCGAAATCGAAATCGCTTCCCGGCCCTGAGCGCCCGACATGCCGAGGCCGCGCCCCGCGCGCCGGGTCGCGCGACGCCCGGCGAGGCGAGGGACCCCTCCCCGGCCGCGCGGCCCGCGCCGAGCCGCCCGCGCGGCGCGGGGGCTATAATGGACACCGTTGATTGGAGGCATGATGGCCGATGAACTTCTCCTCGCGCCCTCGGGCGCGGGCGCTGCGCTGCGCAGCTGGATGGCGGACAACAAGATGACCGTCAAGGCCCTGTCCGAGTCCACCGGGCTGAGCGAGCGCACCATAACGGCGCTGCGGCAGGGCAAGGCCAACGGCAACCTCGCCACGTGGCGCATCATCTGCCGCCGCACGGGCATGAGCATGGACGAGGTGATGGGCCTGTGAGCGAGCCTTACGCGGACGTGGACGGGACGCCCCGCCTCGGGCTGTACGACCAGTGGGCCGTGCGCGGCCTCATCGCGGGAATCTTCGACCTGGCGGCAGAGTCCGGCGCAACGCTGCTTGAGCTGCACCAGGCGTGCCGGTCGGTGTCCAAGACGCTTGAGGCCGAGGTGGCGGCGAGGATGGCGGCCAAGACCGGCTCCGAGGCCGCGGACGCCGGGGCCGACGGCGGGCGGCGCGCGCTGACGGTCGTGGAGTAGGCCCGCCCGCCTCCCGCGCCGGCGTGCCCGCCGCGCGTCGCGCCGCGCATGGGCGCCGACGCGTGCGATCGCGCCCATGCGCCTGTGCCCGCACACCCGCCCGCCTGTGCGCCCGCGCGCGTGAGCATCCCCTTCGCGTCATTATATCGGCTTTTCGTTTCCGCAGGCAAAACCATGGATTCGGGTGGTTCCTAAGGCTCTTTGGGGCATCACAAATTGAACTATAATGTTTGTGTAGGAATCATGGAGACGCCAGACGACGACGAACGGGCATCCCTCGCGATCGTTGGGCGGGCGAGTTTCCCGCACAAAGCCGTGAGAGCCGTTATAAGGCGGGGTTTCGCGCCCGCGGCGGTAGGGGTAGGGCCACGCCGGGAACGGGCGTTAGAACGTCCCACAGCGCCTAGCGCATGCATCGGCGGCGCGGCCGTGCGCCATGGATAAGCCGGCCCGACGTCGGGCCGGCGCACGA
>CAVJHQ010000163.1:0-19213 GCA_963649365.1 Alloprevotella sp. | reverse complement strand
CGTTATCGTTGTCCTCCCACGGCTCGCCGTCGTAGGAGCAGGGGACGACCTCGCCGTCCTCGTCCTCGGTGTAAGCGCGGACCTCGTAGACGTTGCGTGAAACGGTGCCGTTACCGTATCTCGTCGCGGTGACGATCTCGAGCTTATCGCGGGCGGCCTGCTCGTTTGCCCACGCGAGGGCATCGGCGAGGGTCGCGAAGTCGGGACCTAGGTTCGAATCGTCGCGGGAGGGTCCGTCGCGGTGCTGCCCGTCGACGTCGTGGAGGGTGTACTCGCGCCACTCGACGGTGTATGTGATGTTGCTAGTGTTCTCGCTCATGGTGATCTCCTTTTCGGTTGGGCTTGTCAGTAAATCAGCTCGCCGCTGCGGACGTCGACGGTGAAGGTGTGGTTTTCGCACCAGTCGTAGGCGCGGAGAACGGGCGCGCCCTCGTACTGGTACCCCTCGGTGTACTCCAGTGCCCTTGTGAGTAGATTGTCAAGTCCGTAACAGTCGCATTTCGGCATACCGTCGACCGCAAGCGTGTATTTGTGGTTCTTCGTCTTCATGGTCTGTCCTCTCTCGTTACGCTGCCTTGCGCAGGCTCTTACGCTTGGTCTTGAGTAGCCCTAGCAGCTGTTCGTTCCATCCGTCCCCGTCATCGGCGGTACCGATTACGGCTAGCGGTCTGCCCAGTAGGTCGAGCAGCATACCTTGCTGAGGCCGTGGCGCTTGAGGTAGGCACGCAGGCGCTTTTCGAAGAGCGCGGCTTGGCGCCTCTCGGCCTCCCTCAGCCTCTCGATCTCCCCGGCGTTGAGTTTCCTGTAGCCGCTGCGCGCGAGGTAGGCGGCGTAACCTGTGTCATCCTCCCAGCAGCCGATGATGTGTCCAAGCCTGCATTCGTCGGGCTGGCCGGCGTGCTGCTTGCGCCTTATCCATAGGTCGTTTGTGGCCAGAGTCTCGTCGTTCGTGTAGTGGTAGCAGTTGCCAGTTTGGTTATGGTGCAGGTTTTCATCGATAAAAAACTCAACCGACTTGCTGGCGCGTCGCGCCTCGCCCCACGCATCTTCGCCGTTGTGCTCGCCGAAGTAGAACGACGTTTGAATGATCGGCTTGCCTAGCGTGACGATCGTTTCGTCGTCGGCCTCGAAGTAGTTCGAAACGCCTCGGATGCTCGCGTAGCCGCAGATCTCATACTCGCGGGAGATGATGGCCTTCTCCTCGGCGCTCATGGCCTTGTACTCGCTCATGGTGTGTCCTTTCGTTCGAGCGGGGCACACAGCTCCGCCCTGGTCGTGTTGCTTAGAACTCGCAGGCCTCAAGAAAGAGCCTGAAGCCCTCGATGACGTCGGTTTCGTTTATGTAGGCCCATGACCAAGAGCTGCGAATCTTGCCTCCGTGGAGCGTCAGCAGGTCGTGCGCCTCGCGGGCGAATGCCGTTACCCATCTGTCATGGTCGCTTATGCCGCTCAGCAGGTAGGCGCTGCCAATCGCCTGGTCGTAGACGTCTTTATCGTTCGAGATGACGATCTCTACCAGTTCGGCGGGGTTGTACTCGTTGCCGTACAAGTCGGTGCGGGTGGCGTAGAGGCTCATGGACGATCTCCTTTCATACGGGCTTTAAGCCGCGGCCATCCGGCGGTACCACGCGCCTTTCTTGGCGCTCCACGTCGCGCCGGCGGCCTTGAGCGCGGCGCTGTATGTCCTTGTGTCGCCCGCCACCCACTCGCAAAGGGGGGTGGTCCAGTACGCGAGCGCCGGCGAGCTTGCCGCGATCCCGGCTAGCGTGGACAGGTCCGGCGCGGGCTCCGGCTCGGGCACGGGCTCCGGCTCCGGCGCGGGCTCCGGCTCGGGCTCCGGCTCCGGCGCGGCCTTGAGCGCGGCTATCTCTGCCTCAAGCTCCGCGATACGCTCGGCGCGCCGCTCGGCCACGCGCTCGAGCTTGTCCAGCTCCGCGGCGTCGCGCGTCGCGGCCACGTCGTACCAGCCGGCGGGGCGCGCGGCGGCGGCGTCGAGCTTGATCGGCATCAGCAGGTACCAGAGCGCGCCGGACCACTCGCGGCCGGCCTTGCCGCCGGCCTTGCCGCCGATCTGCGCCATGGCGAGCAGCGGCGCGCCGGCCTTGCCGGGGTTGCGCAGCTCGATGGCCGCGCCGGCTCCGTTGATCTGCTTTGCCATCGCGCAGGCGTCGGCCAGGTAGCCGGCGTTCACGTCGGCGATGTGCGGCCGCTCCGAGCCGCAGGCGTCAACGCGCGCCGTGTTGAGCATGCCGCGCCACTTGATCGGCGACGGGCTTTCGAGCTGGGGGACCTCGCGCGCGCCGTTCTTGCCGGCGACCGCGAGCGCCACGCGTCCGTCGGCTACGGCCAGCTCCACGACGTCGGCGGCGCGGATGCACCGCTTGAGGTCGTCGACGCCCCAGCTTGCCTTCGCGCCGGCGCAGGCCTTGCCGGCGCGCTGGTCAAGCTCCGCGACGGCGAGTCGGTAGGAGTCCGTGGACCAGACGGCGATCTTGCCGCGCTCGTCGACGTCGGCGCTGACGCACCGGAGCGCGGGCCGCGCGGCGTCCTTGCCGGCGGCGCGGGCCAGCGCGAGCAGCAGCGCGCCGGGCACGCGGGCCACGGCCGCGCCGGTCTTCTCGGCGGTCTTCTCGGGGGTCTTGTCGGTGGTCTTGTCCTGCATGGCGCGTCCTCTCTCTCGGGGCCGGTCCTTCGCCGGCCGCTAGGTGCAGTGTGGCCCCTCGCGCCGATCGCGTCAACGGATATTTCCGCAGGTCAAAGCATGTATATGTACGCGAAGGCTAACGTGCACCCCCCCCGGGGTACATCCACCCCCGCCCCCTGGGGGACCGGCGCGGGGAGTTATTTTTAAGCGGGGATTCGATTCAATTTTTCGTTTTTTGGAAAACGGAATGCTAAACTATTGGGAAGACAACGGACACAAGCCGAGACATGTGGGAGGGCGCTTGGCGCGAGAGTTCGCCAGGGGGCTGTACAAGTCCAAGAGGTGGGAGCGCCTGCGGGCGCTGTGCATGTCCCGGCCCGTGCCGTTGCCGGACGGGCGGGTATGCCCGCCCATGATGTGCGAGAGGTGCTTCGAGCGGGCGGGCAAGCTGGTCCCCGCCGAGATATGCCACCACAAGACGTTCGTCACGCCGAGGAACGTGGACGACCCCAGCGTGACCCTCAACGCCGACAACATCATGCGGGTGTGCCGGGACTGCCACGCCCGCATCCACTACCCCAACGACTACAGGCCGCGCATGGCCTTCGACGAGCACGGGAGGGCGATAGAGCTGTGACCAAGACCAAGACCAAGACGGGCGTGTCCGACGTGGACAAGAAGCTGGCGTCGCTTACCGCCAAGGTCGAGAACCTGGACGGGCTGAACTATGAGCTGGCATGCGACATGCTGGCCGAGTACGCCTGGATGCTCAAGAAGATGGGCGAGCTCAAGGAGGCCATGGAGCGCGAGGGCATCGTGCGCGAGGTCGAGCGCGGCGGCGAGAACAACCGCCATCTCGTGCAGGAGGAGTCCAAGCACTTCACCGCCTACGGCAAGCTCGCGTCCAAGGCCGTCTCCACCGCCGGCGCCATCAAGCGGTTCTGCCGCGACAACGCGACCGAGGCCGTCGATACCGATGAGTTCGCCAACTTCTAAGCCGCCCGCGCGCGACGGCTCCGAGGCCCTGGCGTACGCGCGGGCCGTCCTGTCGGGCGAGGTGACCGCGTGCGCCAAGCTGAGGAAGCTCTGCGAGGCGATGGTGCCCCGGCTTGAGTCGGGCGTGTACAAGTGCTGGCGCTACGACCCGGAGCGAGCGAGCCGCCCCGTGCGCTTCATCGAGACGTTCTGCTGCCAGCCCGAAGGCAAGATGGGCCAGCGCATCGTGTTGCAGCCCTTCCAGCTCTTCTGGATGGAGGTGGCGTTCGGCTTCGTGGGCGAGGGCGGCAACCGCCAGTTCAACGAGGTCTTCAACATCAGGGGCCGCAAGAACGGCAAGACCACCGAGCTTGCCGCGCTGGGCCTCTACATGCTCACGAAGGACGGCGAGGGCGCGCCGCAGTGCTACAGCGCGGCCAACTCCAAGGACCAGGCTTCGCTGCTCTACGGCGCGATGCTGCGCATGGTGGCGCAGAGCCCCGCGCTTCAGCGCCGCCTGCACAAGGGCGTGATACCGAGTCGCCACCAGGACGGGCTGATGTTCGGCGCGAACGGCGGGTACTTCACGCCGCTGTCCTCGCAGACGCGCAACCTCGACGGCCTGAACGTCCACTTCGCCGCAATCGACGAGATCGCAGCCATCGTCAACCGCGACGTATACGACCTTATCAAGCAGGGCACGTCCGCGCGCGACCAGCCGCTCCTGGTGGAGATCTCGACCAACGGCTTCGTGCGCGACAACTTCTTCGACGACCGCTACGACTACGCGGCGCGGCTCCTGGACGGCAAGGTCACGGACGACCACTTCCTCCCGGTGATCTACGAGCTCGACGAGCGCAGCGAGTGGACGGACGAGTCGTGCTGGGAGAAGGCCAACCCCGGGCTCGGCACCATCAAGAAGCTGGACAAGCTGCGCGGCTACGTCAACCAGGCGAAGCAGGACCCGTCGTTTCTCCCGACGGTCATGACCAAAGACTTCAACATGCCCGAGAACCGCGCGTCCTCGTGGCTCACGTTCACAGAGGCCGTCAACCGCGAGACGTTCGACTGGCGCGAGATGGGGTTCCGCTACTGCGTCATCGGCTACGACGCGTCCGACACCATCGACCTCACCGCCGCCCAGGCGCTCATGATGCGCCCGGGGGACCCGAAGATATACGAGATGTCGATGTACTGGATTCCCGAGATGCAGCTGGAGAAGCGCCGCCGCGACGGCTCGCGCCGGCAGCGCGACGGCGTTCCCTACGACCGCTGGATAGCCGACGGGCTGCTGCGCACGTGCCCCGGCAACACCATCGACCACCGCGTCGTGTTCGAGTGGATGCAGGAGCTGCGCGACGAGTTCGACGTCTACCCGTTCGCCATGGGCTACGACCCCTGGCACCTGCAAGACGACTCGTGGAAGGACACGGCGCGGCAGTTCGTGGGCAAGAACCGCGTGGAGCAGGTGCGCTTCGGCGCGCAGACGCTCTCCATCCCCATGAAGGAGATACGCGAGGTGTACGCCGCCGGCGGCGTCGTGGATAACGACAACCCGCTCAACCAGTGGTGCAGGATGAACGTGGGCATCGTCACCGACACCAACGACAACATCAAGCCGGTCAAGGCCAACGGCTCCACGGGGCGCATCGACGGCTGGGCGGCTGAGATATGCGCGTACGTGTGCCTGAAGCGCCATTGGGACGATTACCAAGCGTCGATTTAGTTGCACGTTAAGCTATGCTATGGCTATCCAAGGCTTCACGTGAAACAGTGTGCTACCTGCAATAATCTTCTGCTGAAGTTGTTTGCAGGTTGACAGGGTAGTTCCACATGATATGTTTGTGGCATGGGACTTTTAAATATCTTCCGCCCCAAGAACCACGACGTCGCGCAGAAGGCGCACGCGAGCAAAAGCTTCCAGTCGATAACCGAGTACTCCCCGGCGTTTTCGCCGTGGGACGGCACGCTCTACGAGAAGGCGCTTACCCGCGCCTGCGTGGAGCGCACCGCCGTTCTCGCCTCCAAGCTCAAGCCCGAGGTCTTGGGACCGGACACCTGCAAGCCGAGGGTGCGGCGGCTGTTCAGGACCGCGCCGAACCAGTACATGAGCTGGCCAGACCTCATAAGGCGAGTCGTGACCATCCTGCTCACGGACAACACCGTGGCGGTGGTCCCCTCGCTCGACGCGGCACTCAACGTGACGGGGCTTTTCCCGCTCAAGTTCGAGTACGCCGAGGTCATCGAGATGGGCGGCCAGCCGTGGCTTCGCTTCCATCTCGGCAGCGGCGGCGACCCGCTCGTGATCGAGGCCGAGCGGTGCGCGTTGCTCACGCGCTACCAGTACGAGTCGGATTTCTTCGGCGGCACCAACCGCGCCCTCGACTCCACGCTTGGGCTCATCGACTACCAGGAGCAGGCGCAGAAGGAGGCCATCCAGAACGGCGCTAAGATCCAGTTCATCGCGGCCGCGTCTTCCACGATGCGCCCCGAGGACATGGAGGCCAAGCGCCAGCAGTTCTCGGAGGACAACCTCAGCTCGAAGAACAAGACGGGCTTGATGCTGTACGACACCACGTTCGACAGCATGAAGCAGGTGGAGCCGATGAGCTACACCGTCGCTTCCGACGAGATGGAGCGCATCGAGTCCAACGTCTTCTACTACTTCTCCATCAACAAGAGCATCCTCACGTCCGACTACACGGAAGAGCAGCTAGACGCCTTCTACGAAGCCGTCATCGAGCCTATCGCCGTGCAGATGGGCGAGCGGCTTACCCAGATGCTGTTCACCTCGCGTGAGCGGCAGGCGGGCAACGCCGTCATGTTCAGCGCCAACCGCCTTGAGTACGCGTCCAACGCGTCCAAGCGAAACATGGTGCGCGACATGATCGACCGAGGCGTCATGAGCACCAACGAGGCGCGAGAGATCCTGCAGCTCCCGCCGCTCGAGCACGACTACTTCTACGTGCGCGGCGAGTACAAGAACGCCAACGGAGAGGCCCTCGCCCCCGGCAGCGTCGCGACCAAGAACCCGTCTGGGCTCAAGAAGCAGGGCAACCAAGGCGTGCAGTCCACGGACTTCGACCGCGACGCGGGCGGGGACGACGCCATCTACAACGACACGGACGGGCGAGGAGCCAAGGAGGAGGACCAGTAATGCCCTTCAAGCCAGAGCAGAGACAGTACCGTTCCTTCGACGCGGCCTTCACGTTCGGGGCCGCCCCAGACGGGGCACAGAACGAGAACTTCGTCGTGGAGGGCTACGCGACCACCTTCGACACGCCCTATGAGCTGTACCGCGACATGGACGGCCGGCCGGTCTACGAGACGATCAGCTCGACCGCGCTGGTGGGCGCGGACATGAGCGACGTGATTTTTCAGCTCAACCACACGGGAGCGCCGCTCGCGCGGCTCCGCAACGGCTCCCTTGAGGTGTCCGCAGACCCGCACGGGCTAAAAGTCCGCGCGCGCCTGGACGGCTCGCAGGAGGCGCGCGACCTCTACGAGGCCATCAGCAACGGGCTTGTCGACCGCATGAGCTGGGGCTTCACCGTCGCGCGCGACGGTGAGGAGTGGGACGAGCAGACGCGCACGTTCACCATCTCCCGTGTCGACAAGGTATTCGATGTATCCGCAGTGTCCTTCCCGGCCAACGAGGACACCGCGATTCATAGCGCACGTTCCTACCTCGACGGAGTGATCGAGGCGGGGCGCAGGGAGTCTGCGATGTGCGAGCAGGAGCAACGCCGCAAGGCCGCGCTCAAACTTCGATTGCTTTAAACCGAAAGGAGCTTCATATGGAGTTCAAGACCATGGGCGCGGACGAGTACCGCGCGCTGGATGCCGACGCTTTCGAGAAGCGCCGTTCGCTCGTGATCGCCGAGCTGGACAACGCCGACTCCAAGGTGCCGTTCTCCGACCTCAACGCCGAGGTCGGCATCATCGAGCAGGAGGTCGAGCGCCGCAACGCCGCCGTCAACCTCCGCAACGCCACCATGGCCGCCGTCCGGAAGGGCGAGGGGGCCGTGCTGGAGTCCACCCAGAAGAAGGGTTCGTTCGAGGTCACGCGCTCCGAGGACCCGTTCGACACCGAGGCCTACAACCGCGCGTTCATGGACTACTTCTGCCGTGGCAAGGAGTTCCCCCAGGGGCTCGTCCAGCCGGGTCAGAAGCCCGCCTACGTCCGCGCCGACGCCTACACCGCAACCTCCGACGTGCCTCACTTCATCCCGACCACGCTCGCCGACAGCATCATCACCAAGATGAGCGAGTACGGCGCTATCTACAACGAGGTCACCAAGCTCGGCGTCCCCGGTGGCTACGAGGTCAACGTCTGGGACTGGAAGCCGACCGCCTCTTGGGTCACCGAGAAGTCTTCTTCCACCGCCCAGAAGGCCACCGACGCCTCTCGCATCGTGTTCGCCTACTACATGCTTGAGTGCAAGGTAGCCACCTCGTTCCTCGCCGGCACCGTTACCCTCGACGCGTTCCGCGCCAAGTTCCCCGAGCTTGTGTCCGAGGCCATGACCCGCGCCATCGAGGCCGCCGTCATGAACGGCACCGGCTCCGGCCAGCCGCTCGGCATCCTCAAGGACCCGCGCGTGACCAACAAGGTCGACTTCGCCGCCGCCGACATCGCCAAGTACCAGGGCTGGGCCACCATCCTGAAGACCCTTGCCAACCCCTACCGCCAGCGCGGCAAGTTCTACATGGCCCAGGACACCTGGGACAAGTACCTTGAGGGCATGGTGGACGCCAACGGCCAGCCCGTCGCGCGCGTCAACTACGGCATCGACGGCGCAGAGTCCTACCGCGTCATGGGCAAGCAGGTCACCATCGTCACCGACGATATCCTGCCGTCCTACGACGACGCCGCCGCCGGCGCGCCCTTCATGCTCTTCGGCCAGATGAGCGACTACCTGCTCAACCAGCAGGCGGGCATGCGCTCCGTCAAGTGGCTGGACGAGGACAACAACCTTGAGAAGCAGAAGATGCAGCTCATCTGCGACGGCAAGATGGGCGACACGAACGGCATGCTCGTCGTGTCCAAGCCCTCTGCCTAGCACCGACCGGCCATTAGGAGGTAACGCGCATGGCTGACCTGTCCGAGACCGCGTATTCCCTGCTCGGTGACGTGAAACAGGCCCTGCGCGTCACCTCCGACGATTTCGACGAGGAGGTCGCGGCGCTCTCGGCCGCGGCCCTCCGCGACATGGAGCGCCAGGGCGTCAAGTCCTCGCTGCTCGAAAAGGGCAAGGTCGACCCGTTGGCGAAGATCGCCGTCATGCTCTTCTGCAAGGCGCGGTTCGGCTTCGACAACGACGACGCCGAGAGGTTCGAGGCCGCCTACGCGAAGACGCTGAAGGACCTCGCCAACTCGCCGACGCTCTACGCGGAGGCCTCCGAATGACCCGCTGGAACGATACCGTCGAGCTGCTTGGCATGCCTGAGCTTCACCAGGACTCGTCGGGCCGCTGGGTGGGCGGGGAGAAGAAGCGCCGCAAGGTCTACTGCAACCCGTACACGGTCGGCGCGGAGACGTGGTCCACGTCCATCGACATGGGGCTCCGCGCCGACTACGAGGTGCAGATACGCGCCAACGAGTACCGGGGCGAGACCGAGGCCGTCTACCGCGGCGTCGAGTGCGACGTGGAGAAGGTCACGTGCAGCGGGGACTTCACCCGCCTACAGCTCGGAAAGAAGGCGAGCAATGGCTAGCTTCACCGGATGCTCCGTGGATGAGTTCGCGTCCACGCTCGACTCCATCTTCGGCGAGATGAAGGACGCCTCCGACGACGCGCTCGCCGACGCGCTGAAGACGGGCGCGGCCACCTCCGCCAAGGAATGGAGAGCCAACGCCCCGGCCAAGACGGGCAGGTACAAGAAGTCCGTCCGCTACCGCATGGACAAGGCCGGGGACAAGCCTGAAGCCACCGTCTACTCCGTGAAGCCCGGCCTCCCGCATCTGCTTGAGAAAGGACACGCGAGGATGGGCGGCGGCTACGTGGCGGCGCGCGAGCACATCGCCCCCGCCGCCGACATCGGTTTCGACAAGGCCTTCGAGGCCTTGCAGTCCAACCTGGCTGCGAGGGGCCTATGACGGGCGCGGAGAAGCTGTACGCGGCCATGGCGGCGCTGGGGATACCCGGCACCCGCCTAGCGTACCCCGAGGGCAAGGCGCCCGCGCCGCCCTTCTTCGTCTACGAGCTGGACGACCCCGGGCAGCTCTTTGCCGACAACGCGGAGTGCGCGGCCATACCGCGCTACCGCGTGCAGCTCCTTGAGAAGTACGGGGACCCCGAGCTTCAGGAGAAGGTCCTCAAGGCGCTCTCCGACGAGTTCGGCGCGGTCTCGCACTACGAGGACTGGTCGGAATCGGAGCATTGCTCCATCACCTCCTATTACCTCAACGCTTTAGACGATTAGAAAGGAACAGACCATGGGCAAAGTTCGCTTCGGTCTCTCCAATGTCCACTACGCGGTACTGGACGAAAGCAGCGACAAGTACGCCACCCCGGTCGCGCTGCCCGGCGCTGTGACGCTTGAGGTCTCCTACGACGGCGAGACCTCCACCTTCCGCGCCGATAACAAGGACTACGCGTCCTTCAACGGCTCCCCCACCATCACCGGCACGCTCACCATCGCCGACGTCCCCTCGACGTTCCGCAAGGACGTGCTCAAATACGTCGAGGACAACGGCGTCCTGTTCGAAGACCTCGGTGCCCAGTCCGCGCATGTGGCGCTGCTCTTCGAGATCAGCGGCAACGTGAACGACGAGCGGTTCTGCCTGTATGACGTAAGCTTCTCGCGCCCGGGCATGTCGGCCAACACCACCGACACGACCATCACCCCCGACACGCTCTCCCTCAGCTTCACCGCCGTCGGCAAGGACCTGACCATCGGCGGCGCGACGGTCAACACCGCCAAGGCGTCCGTCGAGAACACCTCCACGACCAAGGAAGTCTACGACGCCTTCATGAACACCGTGTACATCCCCGCCACCGCCTAAGCGACGGGGCAAGACAGAACCCGGCTGCGGGAGGGGGCCGCTCGCCCTCTCCCGCGCGCCCTCGCCGAAACCCGCATATAGTGCCCTCGCCTGGTTGGCGTGAGGGCGCTATATGCGGGTTTTTAGCCAACCGAAAGGCCGACCAATGCAAGCAACCATCGAAGGACTGGGCGAGGTCAACGTGATCTGCTCGCCCTATACGCTCAAGGTCTACGAGCAGGCGTTCCACTCGTCGCTCATAGCCGACGTGTTCGGCAAGGTGGACCTCGACGCCGGGCGCGGCAGCAAGTCGTTCGTCACCGCCGCGTTCGTCAAGCAGCGCCTGCTGCATGCCATGCCGAGGCCGAAGGGCGGAGGGGATAAGAAGCTCCCCAAGGCCACCGAGGCGCTGGTCGACAAGGCGTTCCCCGTCACCGTGACAACCGTGGTCGACTACACGCGCGAGCACTGGGACGCCGACCTGCGGTGCCTGTGGGCGATGCTCAAGACCGCCGAGAAGAAGGCACAGCTCGCCGGGGGCTACCCGGCGAACCCCGCGCCGGACTACGACACGTGGCTCGGCGGCATCGACGCCATCAACATGAACCAGGTTGCCGACGTGGTGGGCCGCGAGTGCGCCGACAAGTTGTTTCGAGCCTAGGCTCCCAGAAGACCTAGGACGCGGGTCGAACAACACCCCGGGGGAGGCCGACCCCCTGGCCGCGACGAGCATGTTCTCGGCGGGTCTGAAGCTCGGCGTGCCGTTCAGCGAGCTGGTTGACATGCACGTCCCAGACCTCGTGATGATGCTCGACTCCACCATCCCGATGGACAAGGGCGGGAACGGCGGCGCGGCCACGCGGGACGCGACGCGCGACGCCACGCAGGCGGACATAGCGATACTCAGATAGGAGGGCGGGCAATGGCGGACGCATACCGTGGCCTAACCATCAAGTTCGGCGGGGACACGACCACCTTGCAGAAGGCGCTCAGGGCCGCTTCCTCCGCCGCGACCTCTACGCAGCGGCAGCTCAAGCTCGTGGAGCAGGCCGCGCAGTTCAACCCCGGCTCGCTCACAGCCGTCGCCACCCAGATGACTCTGCTCAAGAACAAGTCGCAGGACCTGGCCGCGCAGCTCAAGACGGTGAAAGAGGCTGTCGCCCAGACCGGCTCGAAGGCAGTCACCTTCGGCGGGGTCACGACCACCGTTGCCGAGCTGGCATCCAACACCGAGAACGCCTCGCTCGCCGCGCGCCTCGCCACCGAGCGGTACAACGCGCTCGACTCCCAGCTCGCCACCACCTACACCACCATCAACAAGAACGCCAAGCAGCTCTCCACGTTCAAGGACGAGTGGTCGAAGCTCGCGACCGCAATCGGCGCGGACGCCGACAAGTTCGACATGCGCGAGGTCATGCGCCTGGACGATTCGAGCTTCGAGCAGGCAGTCGCGCTCATCAAGGACTGCGGCGTCGCCACAGACGAGCAGATCACGAAGCTCAAGGAGATGCGCTCCGCGTGGGTGGACGCGTTCAACGACAACAATGCCGCATCAAGCGTCGAAGCCCTGGAACAGCTCAACGTCCAGAGCGAGTCGCTTACCGCGCAGATAGGACAGCTCAGCATCAAGATGGCCGAGCTGAGGGCGCCGACCGACCTTGCCTCCTCGTTCGCCGACACCAACACGCGCGTCGAGCAGATTGACCGCTCCATCGAGGAGCTTGAGCGCGACATTGCCCGCTGCGACCAGGCGCTGAAGCTCGACCCGACGAACGTCGAGGCCACCTCCCAGCGCATGGCCGACCTTAGGCAGGCCACCGAGCTTGCCAACGAGAAGGCTGAGCTGCTGCAACAGGAAATCGGCGGGTACAGCGCGGCGGGCCTCGACAGGGTCGTGCAGTCCACAGACGATATCCAGACCTCCACCGAGGAGGCGCGGCAGGCGTGGGTCGAGGTGCGTTCCGAGCTTTCCAGCGCGGAAGCCAACCTTGAGCAGCTCAAGAGCGACGCGCAGAAGTTCGCCAGCCTCGGCACCGAGGCGCAGGGCGAGTACGAGAAGACCACCGCCCAGATAGGCGAGGCCGAGGTAAAGGTCGAGCAGCTGCGCGAAGCCGAGCAGCAGGCGGGCAGCGCCCTCGACCAGATGACCGACGCGGCCCAGCTCAAGAACCTCCAGGAACAGCTCGCCGAGTGCAAGGTCCAGGCGCAGGGGTTCGCTACCGCGATGCAGACCACCTCGGCGCTCAACTGGTCCGACGTCAAGACCCTGGGCATGACGCTCTCCGCGACCGTCACGCCCGCGCTCATGCAGGCGGGGCAGTCCGCGCTCGACGCGGCCAACGACATCGACTCCGCGTACCGCGACATGCGCAAGACCTGCGACGGCACCGAAAAGCAGTTCGAGCAGCTGCGCGACTCGGCCATCGAGTTCTCGCAGACCCACGTCACGAGTGCCGACCAGATTCTCGAGATCGAGGCCATCGGCGGCGAGCTGGGCGTGGCGACCGACAGCCTTGAGACCTTCGCCGAGACCGTCTCCAACCTCGATATCGCCACCGACCTGGACGCCGACGACGCGGCGACCACGCTCGGCCAGCTCTCGAACATCCTCGACGACCTCGACCAGAACCATATGCCGAACTTCTCAGACGCGCTCGTGCGCCTGGGCAACAACGGCGCTTCCACCGAGTCCGACATCGCGTCGATCGCGACCCGCATCGGCTCCATGGGGTCCATCGTCGGCATGACCACGCCTGAGATTCTGGCGCTCGCTTCCTCGGTCGCGTCGACGGGGCAGGGCGCGGAGGCGGCAGGCACCGCCATCTCCAACACAATCTCTGATATCGAGTCCGCCGTCGCGAACGGTAAGGACCAGATAGACGAGTTCGGCAACGCGGCGGACACCAGCCTTCAGCAGTTCGCGGACGTGGCGGGCATGACCGCGCGCGAGTTCGCCGACACCTGGGAGTCCAACCCGACGCAGGCGCTTAAGGCCTTTGTGGAGGGGCTGAAGAACGTCGAGTCCGACGGTGGCTCCGCTACCGCGACGCTCGAAAGCCTCGGCATCACGGGCACGCGCCAGAAGCAGGCCATCGAGGGCCTTATGCAGACTATCGACGGCCTGGACAACAACCTCACCATGTCCCAGGACGCGTGGGACGGCGTGAGCGACGAGTGGGGTGCTGCGGGGGACGCGGCGCGAGAGGCCGACGCGAAGGCCGAGGGTCTGTCGGGCTCGCTCTCTAAGCTCTCCAACATGGCGCAGAACCTCGGCTCCGACATCGGGCAGGCCGCGCTCCCGTACATCCAGGCGCTGTCGGGCATCGTGGACTCCGCCACGACCGCGTTCGAGGGCCTAAGCGACGGCACGAAGACGTTCATCGTCGGCATCGGGGGACTTGCGGCGGCCGCGGGCCCGGCGCTCTCCGTAATCGCCACGATGGGGGAGAAGATTCAGAAGCTCAAGGACGGCTCCGGCACAATCGGCAAGCTGTCCAACAAGTTCAAGGGGCTTAAGAGCAGCCTCGTCTCATCGTCCTCGCTGCAAGCCGTGGGCGAGGGCATCATGACCATCACAGGCTCTGCCACGGCGGGAACGCTCGCCATCGAGGGGCTGGCGTCCGCCGCGACGTTTGGCCTGAGCGCGCTCCTCGCCATCGGCGGGGCGGCTGTCATAAGCGGCATCACGAAGCTCGTCTCCGAGTACCAGGAGGCCCAGGAGCACGCGCAGCTGCTCGCCGACGCGACCAAACCCATCGAGCAGATCATGTCCGACGCCGCAGCCGGCGTGGACACGTTCTCCGTCGCGCTCGAAGACATCGACGCCGACGAGGTCTTGACCGAGCTGAAGGAGTTCAAGGAGGGCATCTCCGACTCCTTCAAGGAGGTCTACACCAACAGCGGGATGCTCGACGCCTACGTCGACACCATCCAGCGCCTCGGCAACCAGGGCAGCATCACACAGACCGACCTCATGCTGCTCAAGCAGGCTGTCAAGGGCTACAACGACATCACGGGCGAGTCGTTGTCCGTGACCGACGAATCGACCGGCGCGCTGTCCTCCAACTCCGACGCCATCCAGCGCAACACCGAGGCGTGGAAGCTCAACGCCGAGGCGAAGGCCTACTCCGACCTCGCCACCGATGCCCTGAAGAACCAGAAGAGCGCGGAATACGACCTTGAGGTCGCGCAGAGGAAGCAGGCCGACGCGCAACAGACCTACAACGAGAAGCTGGACGAGTACACCCAGAAGCTCACCGGCACGCACACCGTCATGGGTGAGACCGTCGAGTACACGGAGGAGCAGGCCCGCGCGCTGGCGGAGTCCTCCGACGAGTTCAAGGAGTACAAAGACGGTCTCAACGAGGCCAACGACAGCCTTGAGTCCGCCCAGACCGCCGTCACCGAGTATGCCGACGCTTACGACTACTTCAGCCAGAAGTACCAAGAAGAGTCGGCTGCGGCGGCGGAGGCCAGCAAAACGCTCTCGTCCAGCATCCTAGAGATGGTCGAGAGCATGGGCGAGGAGGTCTCCGAGGCCTTCGCCACCACCGGAACGAGCGTCGAGGAGTTCGCCGACGCCTGCGAGCAAGCGGGCATCAGCACCGACACGCTGTCTACCATGGGCGCGGAGGACTTCGCGAACCTCGTTGCCGAGTGCGACGGCGATATCAACGCCATCATCGCCAGGCTACAGGAGTACAACGCGCAGCCGGTGGAGGACAAGAGTGCCAGCGCGAACTCCGACGGCAACATCATCAGCGGCGAGGCCGAGGCCGCTGTGGAGAACTACGACGCGGCCCAGGCCGAGGACAAGACGGCCACGGCCAGCGCGGACACGTCCGGCGTGCAGTCGGGCACTGCGGACGTCGAGGCATACGACAACACCGAGCTTGAGAACAAGGAAGCCACGGCGGAGTCCGACAGCACGAAGACGGTCGAGGCCACCGACAACATCAACACCTACAACAACACCGGGCTTCAGGACAAGTCGGCCACCGCCTCCGTCGACTACCAGTCGGTTGTCGACGCGACGAACGCCATCTCGACGTACAACAGCACCGTGCTCGAGGACAAGTCGGCAACGACCACTATCACGACGCGCAACGTCACGGTCAACGAGACGCAGAGCGCGGCGGGCGGCGTGTTCGTCAAGCACGCGGCGGGCGGGCTGTTCCGAGGCCGCACCATGTACCATGCGGACGGGTTCATCGTGAACACCGCAACCGACGTGACCCGCCATATCGCGGGCGAGGCGGGCGCAGAGGCGATCATCCCGCTGACCAACCGAAGGTACACCCAACCGTTCGCGCAGACCATCTCCGACCTCGTCGTGTCGGCCTTGCAATCCAAGATAAACGAGCTGACGCAGAGGCAGAAGAAAGCGATGGAGGGCGTGGCCGACAAGATGGCCGGTGCCGTAGACAGCGGCGGCGGCAACGCCGACGTGCTGGCCGCGCTCAACCAGCTGAACGCCAACCTCATGGCCTACACCGAGACCATCGCGAGCAGCACGCCCGTTATCGAGATGGACAAGAAGGCCGTGGCGAGAATCATGGCGAAGGATATGAACAAGCAGCTCGGAACGCTACAGAAGAGGGGACAGTAGCATGGCCCGTTACCCGCGCCTGCCCGACCAGCGGATAATTGTCGGCGGGGTGGACATATCGGAGCGTTTCGGAATCGCGCTCATCGACGGCTACGAGCTGAGTCCGCCCGAACCGAAGACCTATACCGTTGACATTCCCGGCGGCAACGGCGTCATAGACCTCACGGAAGCACTCACGGGCGACGTGGCCTACGAGCGCCGCGAGCAGTCCTTCACGTTCAAGTGCATCTACCCGGAGAGCTTCGAGCGCGTCAAGACGCAGCTGGCCAACTTCCTGCACGGGCACACGTTCGATTACCAGCTGAGCTTCGACCCCGGCTATACCTACCACGGACGCTTTGAGGTCAGCGCGTACTCGCACGAAAGCTACGTCGGCGGCATCGTCGGGGATATCGACGTCGCCGTCTCCGCCGACCCCTACAAGCTGAAGGAGCGTTGCGCCTATCGCCTGAACGCGACCGGCGGGAAGCTCTTCCGGCTGGAGTCGGGCCGGCGTCCCGTGCACCCGACCATCGAGTGCGAGAGCGTCTGCTGGGTCACGTGGCGCGGCGAGACCGTCGTCGTCCCCGCCGGGACCTACGTCCTGCGCGACGTGGTCTTCCGCGAGGGCGTGAACGAGATTTACATCAACTCGCAGCGCCTCTGGACGGAGACCTGGGCCGACGTCGGCGAGGGCGGCGCGGACGCGGCCACATGGGCCGGGTGCGCCGGGAACACCTGGGACGATTTGCAGCGGCTCGGGCTCGCGGACGCCGAGGGCGTGCCGCAGTCGTGGGCCGAGGTGGCGCTCGACACGTGGGCGGGCCTCAAGAGCAAGACATGGCGCGACCTCGACTTCCGCCGCACCGACGCGGCGCAGGGGAGCGCGGACGTATACCTTACCTACGACTGGGAGGACTTGTAATGGCGAGCACCACGACCAACCTCGGGCTGACGAAAATCGACTCCTCGGACTACATTAGCCCCGACCCCATCAACGACGCCTTCGACACCATCGACAAGCTCGGCGTGGGCTACATCACGGCGGTTGGCGAGTCGAACGGGTGGCAATACATCAAGCTCTCGAACGGGTTTGCGATGTGCGCCGCGACCTCCGTCGGCACCACCAGCTCAGGCACGCAGGACTACAACGTCAAGAAGACCTACCCGTTCGCCTTCTCCGAGGCCCCGCGCCTCGTCGCGACCGGCGGCGCTGACGGCATCGTCGCCTCTGGCATCAGGCACGTCGGCAACAGCAAGACCATCGCAGACGCGTGGATCGGCACGACCAGCTCCGACGCGGGCCGCTCGTGGTGGATCCACATGGTCGCCTTCGGCAAGATCAGCGGCTAGCTTAGGAGCGTGCTATGGCCTACCGCCTGACCTACGGGGACAGCATCCTCTTCGACCCGTACACGAACGACGTCATCTACGACGCCAAGCTCACGGCGAAGAGCAACACTCCCGACTACCTCGACTTCACCGTCCCGGCCACCCACGCGCTCTACGGCGAGGTGCGCGAGCGCGGCGAGGTCGTTCGGCTCGAATGGGACGGCGAGGCGCTCTTCCTCGGCGAGGTGGAGTCCATCGACGTCGACATCGAGGGCAACAAGGAGGTCGCGTGCGTCGGCGCGCTCGCCTGGCTGGGGGACACGGTTGTCCGGCCCTACAGCACGCTGGAAGGGGAGCAGCCGAACACCGCGCCCTCGACGGTCGACGGCCTGTTCGCCTGGTACGTCGACCGCCACAACGCCCGCATCCTGGATGACCGCCGGCGCTTCGCCGTCGGCGTCAACCAGGGCTGGGCGCTCGACGGGAACAACCACGTCTACCGCAGCTCCGAGCAGCTCCCGACCACCTGGGACGAGATTGAGGACAAGATTCTCAACACTCTCGGCGGCTACGTCCTTGTGGGCTACGACCCGCTCACGGTCGACCTCTACGCCGACGTGCACGATACGAACGCGCAGGTCATCGACTTCGGCGTGAACATCACAGACTTCTCCGAGACCACGGACACCTCCGACATGTACACGGCTGTCCGCGCTGTCGGCAAGGCCCCGGACAAGGAGGAGGGGAGCGAGGAGGAGCCGGAGGCCCCGACCCTGGCCGACCTCCCCGACGGCAAGACCGACGCCGAGGGCATCTATAAGCTGGGCGACGTGGTCTACTCCGCCGACGCCGTCGCGCGCTACGGGTACCGCGAGTGCGCCTACAGCGACAACGACTGCACCACGGCGGCGGGGCTGCTCACGAGCGCCGTGAAGCGGCTTCAGGCCCTCATGGCCCCGTCGCTCACGGTCACGGTGAAGGCCGTCGACCTCGCGCTCTACATGGACGGCTACGACCACCTCAAGGTGGGGCAGGCCGTCCGCGTTCGCTCCGCCTTCCATGGCGTGGACGAGTACCTCATGGTGTCCAGCGCCACGGTGGACCTCCAAGACCCGGGCAACACCGAGTACACGCTCGGGGCCGAGTACTCCACGCTCACCGGGCAGCAGTCCGGCTACCTGAAGACCATGAACGGCTCCATCAACTCCGCGCTCGACGCCACGACGGCGCTCTCCTCCGAGACCAAGGCGGCGGCGAAGGCGGCGAGCGACGCGGCGAGCGCGGCCGAGACCGCCCAGGCGAGCGCCGACACGGCCAACGACGCGGCGGCGAAGGCGCAGGACGCGGCGGACACCGCGCAGCAGAGCGCCGAGAAGGCGGCGAGCGACGCGGCGGCGAGCCTCGACCAGGCCAAGCAGGAGCTTTCCGCCGACGCCACGGCCAAGGCCGACGCCGCGCAGAAGGCCGCGACGGAGGCGGCGGCGGAGGACGCGACCGCGAAGGCCGACCAGGCGAAGGCGAGCGCCATCGAGACCGCCGCGGCCGACGCGGCCACGAAGGCCGACGCGGCGCAGAAGGCCGCCGAGGAGACCGCGAGCGCCGACGCGACGGCCAAGGCGGACGCGGCCGCAGCCGCCGCCAAGACCTACGCCGACGCCCAGATAAAGGTAGCCTCCGACTCCATCAC
>CAVJHQ010000162.1:0-2041 GCA_963649365.1 Alloprevotella sp. | reverse complement strand
TGGTAGAGCTTGGCCTGGTTGAGGGAGCTCGACGCGCCCTCCGTGGCCTTGGTTTGGGTGGTTTCCGCCATGCGCGTTCCTTTCTACAAAGAAGTTCGCTGCAAATCTCGTTGCTGATATATTAGTTCAACCCAATTTAAGCCGAGCTTACACCCTCGCCTACGGCTTGATTTTGGCGGTGAACGGAGCAATCGAACTCGTTTATATCTATTTTCATCGGTAAATAAGAGGAGCCTCGCCCCGTGAGTCGGATTCGGGGGCGAGGCTCTGCTTCTGAACTATGCCGCATCTGGCATATCAGATAGCGTGATTGCGCCGGAGGCTAGGCCTTCTTGGCGGTCGGCAAGAAGCACGAGACGGTAAGAAGCACCGCACCGAGCACGAAGCCGCCCGCGGACGTGGCCGCAGCATAGAACATCTGCCAACCGGTGGTGTCCATGGAGTTCCAAGAGAAGAGGCCCGAGATGGCCAGTGCGCGCGAAGCGACGACCTGGACGCCGCAGAACACCATGAGGAAGATGGCTACTCCGAGCGCGATCATCGAGACGATGCCTGCGCCCTCCCCCTGCTCGGCGCGCTTGAGGTCGGTGTAGACGGCCACGACGACGAGCGCGACGGCCACGATGGCCAGGACAACGCACATGGCAAGGCCGGAGAACTCATAGCCCTCGCCCATGGTGGTGCTCACGACCGCCGCGATGATGCCAACGACGGCCAGGACAACGGCGACGACGTCGAGGTAGAGGCCGACGCCCTTCTTTACGGTAGTGGACGACATGTCTTTAGGCCTCCTTCTTCTCGCTCTTACGCGAGCTCACGACCGCGGAGGCGGCGGCACCGACGGCGAGCACGCCGAAGGCCGCGGCGGCGCCGAGGTAAGAGCCGCGCCACCAGGTCATCTGCTTCTGCATCTTGGTGGTGCTGTTGTAGCGGTTGATCAGGTTGGACTGAGTCATCGCGTAGAGGATCATGTGCGCGGACTCCTTGACCGCCGCCTGGACGGTGGCGTCGCCGGCGACCTTGGACGCGCCGATCTTCACGCCGTCAAGCTGGCTAGCGAAGGTCGAGCAGTTCTCGAGCGTGGTAGAGCCGTAGAAGCCCGAGATGCCGCGGGTGTCGAAGCAGGTGGTGCCGGACACGAGGACGGACGTCCACAGATCGGTGTCGTCGTAGATGTCGGTGACGGCATAGCCGCGGAAACCCCACTCGTTCTTGAGGATGTCGGTCATGAGGCCGGTGGAGCAGGTGCACTCGACGGGGCCGATCTTGGAGAACGACGTCATGAGGCCGGTCATGTTGGCGTTGTGGTCGGCGGTGTCGTAGTCGGTGGCCTCGAAGGCGATCTGCCAGCCGCGCAGCTCGTTCTCGCGTGCCTGCTGCTCGGTCATGTACGGGGCGACGCCGGCGCGGTTGGTCTCCTGGTCGTTGAAGGCGAAGTGCTTCGGCGAGGCGATAAGGCCGTACTCGAGGGCGCCCATGGAGTACTCCATGGCGGCGTTGCCGCAGACGATCGGGTCCTCGGAGTAGTACTCGCCGGTACGGCCGTTGTACTGCTGACGGTGGACGTTGAGGCCCGGGCCCCAGAGCATGGCGATGCCGGTGAAGAGGGACTCCTCGCCCATGAACTCGCCCATCTGGAAGTAGAGCTTGTTGTTAAAGGACGCGGCGGTCAGCGGGGCGTTGCCGAAGACGGCGCCGTTCCAGGCGGCGTTGGCGTCGCTCTCGGAGATGGTCCAGGGCGCGGCGGTGTCCTTGGAGGCACCGAGCGCGAGGACGATGCCGTTGCCAGCGTTCTCGGTGAGGTAGTGCTCCTGCAGGCCGATGGACTCGATGCCGGGGATGGACGGGCCGCCGAAGGTGGCGATGTAGAGGGCCTCCTCGAGGGTGATCTTGTCGAGCAGCTCGCTCCACGCGGGGTCGTCGTACTCCTTGCCCTTCATGTCCCAGAACATGAGGTCGGAGTCCGCGCCCCAGACGACGCCGGAGACGTCGTCGTCGGTCTTGAGGTCGTAGTAGTGGCCGTTGAGCTTGTCGATGAGGT
>CAVJHQ010000161.1:0-2140 GCA_963649365.1 Alloprevotella sp. | reverse complement strand
GGGGCGATCTGGGGGCGTCGACTCCTGCCGGCGGCCGATGTTTCCGGCGCCCGTTCAACAAAACTCGCCGAAAGAGTGTCTTAATTCAGGTCGGTTGCCTATGCGGGCATAAAACGCGCCAAAACCCCAGTTCGGGCGAGTCCCGGAGCCCCGGCTACTAGAAGCTGCGGGATTAAGACACTCTTTCGGCGAGTTTCTGCGCTCGACGCTCGCCGCGTCGGGGCATAGGCGCGTGCGGCGCGGTTTCGATGAGTGCCGCAGCCGTGCCGAAACATTCGAACAGTTCGTTCAATCTGATCGTTTTGCGTCGAAAAAATCTTGAGGTAAAACGAATTACCCTTCATTTCTCAAGAAGTAAAGCGTTTTACCCGTTTAGTATCGGTTCTGGTCAAAGCAGGCGCCCCGGGATGGCATATCGAAGACCCGCCGGGGCTCACGATCTAGGAGGATCAAGCATGGCACAGCCCGTTATTGGCACCCCGTGGCAGAAGCTCGACCACGCCGTTCCCGAGGAGGAGCTCGAGGGCGTCGAGAAGTACTGGCGCGCTTCCAACTATCTCTCCGTCGGCCAGATCTACCTTCGCTCCAACCCGCTCATGAAGAAGGACTTCGTCGACGAGAAGACCGGCGAGGCCCGCGACTTCTCCCGTGCCGACGTCAAGCACCGCCTCGTCGGCCACTGGGGCACCACCCCGGGCATCAACTTCCTGTTCGGCCACGTGAACCGCCTCATCGCCGACCACGGCCAGAGCACCGTCTTCCTCATGGGCCCGGGTCACGGCGGACCGGCCGGCACCTCCCAGTCCCTGCTCGACGGCACCTACCGTGAGGTCCGCCCGGACATCACCGACGACGAGGCCGGCCTGCAGAAGTTCTTCCGCCAGTTCTCCTACCCCGGCGGCATCCCCAGCCACTTCGCGCCCGAGACCCCCGGCTCCATCCACGAGGGCGGCGAGCTCGGCTACACGCTGTCCCACGCCTACGGCGCCGTCATGGACAACCCGTCCCTGCTCGCGGTGGCCGTCGTCGGCGACGGCGAGTCCGAGACCGGCCCGCTTGCCACCTCTTGGCAGTCCAACAAGCTCGTGAACCCCAAGACCGACGGCATCGTGCTGCCGATCCTGCACCTCAACGGCTACAAGATCGCCAACCCGACGATCCTGTCCCGCATCTCCGACGAGGAGCTCACCTCCTTCTTCGAGGGCATGGGCTATGAGCCGCACTTCTTCGTGGCCGGCTTCGACAACGAGTCCCACGCCTCCATCCACCGCCGCTTCGCGAACCTCCTCGAGGAGGTCTTCGACGAGATCTGCGACATCAAGGCCAACGCCGAGGAGGGCGACGAGACCCGTCCCGTCTACCCGATGATCATCTTCCGCACGCCCAAGGGCTGGACCTGCCCCAAGCACATCGACGGCAAGAAGACCGAGGACTCCTGGCGCGCCCACCAGGTGCCGCTGGCGTCCGCCAAGGACACCCACGAGCACTTCCGCGTGCTGCGCAACTGGCTCAAGTCCTACAAGCCCGAGGAGCTCTTCACCGAGGGCGGCCAGATCAAGGACGACGTCGTGGCCTTCATGCCCAAGGGCGACCTGCGCATCGGCGCCAACCCCAACGCCAACGGCGGCAAGGTGCTCCAGAAGCTCGATCTCCCCGACATCCACGAGCACGAGGTCCCCGTCGCCGAGAAGGGCCACGGCTGGGGCGCTGCCGAGGCTGCCCGCGTCTTCGGCGCCTACACGGCCGATGTCCTCGCCAAGAACGACAACTTCCGCATCTTCGGGCCCGACGAGACCGCTTCCAACCGTCTCCAGGACGCCTATAAGGTGACCGGCAAGCAGTGGGACGCCGGCTACTACGCCGACGGCGACAACGACGAGCTCCTCTTCCCGTCCGGCAAGGTCGTCGAGCAGCTTTCCGAGCACCAGTGCGAGGGCTTCCTCGAGGGCTATGTCCTCACCGGCCGCACCGGCGTGTGGAGCTCCTACGAGTCCTTCGTCCACGTCGTCGACTCCATGGTCAACCAGCACTGCAAGTGGCTCGAGGCCACCGTGCGCGAGATCCCTTGGCGCGCCCCGATCGCCGGCCTGAACATCCTGCTCTCCAGCCACGTCTGGCGTCAGGACCACAACGGCTTCTC
>CAVJHQ010000160.1:0-2157 GCA_963649365.1 Alloprevotella sp. | reverse complement strand
TGCGTAGGCCATTCGTCTCAAGCAGATGACTGCGGCGCGAACTGCTGGACTCTCGTCTCAGCTGAGAGCACTAGTCTTGGAAAATGCTCCTAATGAAAGGCGCCGGGCCATCTAGCTCAATGGTCCCGGCGCCCGATAAGCGTTTCGATGGCTGCGGCCAATCGTTGTTCTCGGCCGTTCGTTGTCCTTTGGCTACTCGCCCTTCCCGGCCATCTTGGGGCGGATGACGAAGACCACCAGCAAGAAGCCGACGAAGGTCACCACCGAAGCGGTCAGGAAGACCGCGTTCACGCCGTTCTGGATCAGCGAGGCGTTGGTGGGGTCGGCGGCCGTGTTCAGGTTGTAGGCCACGCCGAAGACGCAGGCAGCGATGGTGTTGGCGAGCGAGTTCACGAAGTTGACGAGCGAGGTGCCCACACCCATGTCGGCAGGAGGCAGCGTCGCCTGGGCGGTCGGCGTGATGGAGACGGCGCGGAAGCTCTCGGCCACGCCCGTGACGGTGATGGCCACGAAGTAGACGGCGATGGGCATCGCGGCGTTGGTGAAGCCGAGCGCGAGCATCGGCACGGCGACGAGCAGGGTGCCGATGGCCATGGCCTTCCAGGCGTTCGAGGACTTCTTGCCGACCCAGACGCCGGCCACGGTGGGCAGCACCATGGTCAGGATGGTGCGCGGGAACTGCAGCGACCCGGCGAGGCCGGTGGAGGCGCCGAGCACCTTCATGGCGCCGATGGGCGCGTAGGTGTTCATCGCGGTCGTGTAGAAGTAGCAGATAAAGCCGATGACCAGCAGCATCGTGTACTGCTGGTTGCCGAAGAGGCGCAGCGGGATGAGCGGCTCGGCGGCCTTCTCCTCGATTTTAACGAAGGCGACGATGGCGGCGATGCCCACGACGAAGCCGCCGATGATGGCGGGGTTGCCCCAGCCCACGGACGAGCCGAAGTTGAGCGCGAGCAGGATGCCGCAGAGGGCGACGACGAGCGCGCAGATGCCGGCGACGTCGATCTGGACCTTGCCCTCGCGCTTGATGTTCGGCAGGTTCGCGCCGATGAGCACGACGCCCGCGATCAGCGGCACGGCGGGCATGAGGATGGCCACGGTCAGGAGCCCCATGTCGGTGAGGATGCCGGCGATGATGGAGCCGCCGAAGCCGCCGACCGCGATGGCGGTGGCGAGCATGCCCATGGCCTTGGGCACGTCTTTGCGCTCGTTGATGAGGCCCGCGATGATGTAGGGCGCGGCGGTGAAGGCGCCCTGCGCGAAGCCGATGAGCAGGCGCAGCACCATGAGCGGCACGAGCGAGCGCACGAAGGCGAACGCGCAGCCGGCCACGGCGCAGATGATGCCCGGGATCACGACGATGTTGCGGCGGCCGATGAGGTCGCCGAGCTTGCCGCCGATGGGCGTCATGATGCTCACGCCCAGGCTCGCGAAGATGGTGAAGAGGCTCACGTAGCCCATGGCGTCGACGCTCTCGAGGATGGGCGAGGTGAGGGTCGCGAAGACGAGGCCGTACATGGCCACGGAGAGCATCATGCAGACGCACCCGGCCTGGACGGCGCGCTTCTTTGCTGGGGGCAGCGGAATCGCTACCTGCGGCGCGTTGGTGGCTTGATCTGCCATGTGGGGGTCCTTTCTCGGTTGGGAAGAAGGGCGGCGGGGTTGGGGAGGCGCGCGGGGTTGGCGCGGGGGCGGCGCGGCACGGGCCACGGGCGCGGGCCGCAGGCGTGGCCGGCCGGCGTCTTTACGCCTGGTGCTCCTCGAGCCAGCGGACGGCGCAGTGGGCGAGGAAGGCCGGGCCCTGGTCGCAGACGGCCTCGTTGAACTGGACCTTCGGGTTGTGCGCGTTGTAGGCGCCGCGCTCGTCGGTGTAGCCGGCCGAGATGTACATGAACGTGGACGGGATCTTCTCGGCGATGGTGGCGAAGTCCTCGGAGGCGCTGGCCTCGATGCCGGGGTAGGGCGTGAGGCCGGGGACGGGGAGCTCTTGCATGTAGCCCACGATCTCGCGGGTGAGCTCGGGGTCGCAGATGAGCGGCGCGACGTCGGAGAGCGCGATGACCTCGGCCGTGGCGCCGTAGGCCTCGGCGGTCTTTGTCGCGACCTCGCGCATGCGGCGCACCATGAGCTCGCGGGCGCCCTTGTCGTTGGAGCGGA
>CAVJHQ010000159.1:0-2349 GCA_963649365.1 Alloprevotella sp. | reverse complement strand
CGCGACGAGAAGATCGGCTACAAGATCCGCGAGGCCCGCTCCATCGATCGCGTCCCCTACATGCTGATCCTCGGCGAGAAGGAGGTCGAGGCCGGCAACATCTCCGTCCGCGACCGCTCCAACGAGACCGTGCAGAAGGGTCTCGACGAGTTCATCGCCGAGATTTCCTCCGAGATCGCCGAGCGTCGCTAAGGCACGGGCCTTGGAGCTTAGGCGCACAAACGAGAAGGGCCCCGAGATCGGGGCCCTTCTTTCTATGCAGGGAGAGACGACGGAAGGGGAGTGGCGCGCCCGCTCGGACGCCGCGCAGGTCGCGGCCAACTTCCTGCGCTGCCACCCGCGCGTGGCGGAGGTCCGTTATCCCGGGCTCACCTCGGACGCGTCGTACCGCGTGGCGTCGAGCACGCTGCGCGGCGGCTTCGGGCCGCTCGTGTGGCTGAGGCTTTCGGGGGAGAGCGAATGGCTTCTCTTCGAGGCTGGAGACGCCGACGCACATGAGCAGGTGCTTTTCCTTGAGCATGAGCTCAGGGGTCGCGGTCACGGCGTTTAATCGGCCGCCTTAGAGCACCTCGACGTCGGCTTCCTCGCAGCTCTTGAGGAGGTGCTCGGAGAGCTTGCCGTCGGAGACGACCGACGACGTCGACTGGGTGCTCAGCGTCCTGTCCTAGGCCCATCTCGGTCGGAAGCTGAGAATTTAAGCGCTTCAATCAATTTTGAAGCCGTCTGACGGGACGGAGCAATCCGCTTCACGCATAAAGAACCGCATTTCACTGGCTTGTTTTGTGCAACTGTCTCAAACTTGTCTTAGGCGAAAGGTTCCTCTTCGCCCGTGAACGGTAGCCCCGTATACTTAATTTTGGTGCGACTAGGGATTATCGCCGCTCGTACCGTTGTTGCCCGTGTTCTATTGGACCGACGCCGCCGGCGCCGGCCAAGGAATTGGAGGAAGCATGGCAAAGAAGACCGTTACCGTCATCGACAGCGTCGAGGCGCTGCAGGAGCGCCTGAAGTCTATGCGCGCCGCGCAGGCCGAGTACGCCAAGTTCACCCAGGAGCAGGTGGACAAGATCTTCTACGAGGCCGCCATGGCCGCGAACAAGCAGCGTATCCCGCTGGCCAAGATGGCCGTCGAGGAGACGGGCATGGGCATCGTCGAGGACAAGGTCATCAAGAACCACTACGCGTCCGAGTACATCTACAACAAGTACAAGGACATGAAGACCTGCGGCGTCATCGAGGACGACAAGGCCTTCGGCTACAAGAAGGTCGCCGAGCCCATGGGCGTCGTGGCCGCCGTCATCCCGACCACCAACCCCACCTCCACCGCCATCTTCAAGTGCCTGCTCGCGCTGAAGACCCGTAACGCCATCCTCATCTCGCCGCACCCGCGCGCCAAGGCCTGCACCGCCGAGGCCGCCCGCATCGTGCGCGACGCCGCCGAGGCCGCCGGCGCCCCCAAGGGCCTCATCGACTGGATCGCCGTCCCGTCGCTCGAGCTCACCAACACCCTCATGCACGACGCCGACATCATCCTGGCCACCGGCGGCCCGGGCATGGTCAACGCCGCGTACTCCTCCGGCACCCCGGCCCTGGGCGTCGGCCCCGGCAACACCCCGGTCATCATCGACTCCACGGCCGACATCAAGCTCGCCGTCAACTCGATCATCCACTCCAAGACCTTCGACAACGGCATGATCTGCGCCTCCGAGCAGTCCGTGACCGTGCTCGAGGACATCTACGACGCCGTCAAGGCCGAGTTCAAGGCCCGTGGCTGCTACTTCCTGAAGGGCGCCGAGCTTGACAAGGTGCGTGAGACCGTCATTATCAACGGCTCCGTCAACGCCAAGATCGTCGGCCAGTCCGCCTACACCATCGCCCAGATCGCCGGCGTCGAGGTCCCCAAGTCCACCAAGGTCCTTATCGGCGAGGCCACCTCGGTCGAGCCCTCCGAGGCCATGGCGCACGAGAAGCTCTCCCCGGTCCTCGGCATGTACAAGGCCAAGACCTTCGACGAGGCCCTTGCCAAGGCCGAGCGCCTGGTCGCCGACGGCGGCTACGGCCACACCTCCTCGCTCTACGTCAACGTCAACGAGACCGAGAAGATCCAGAAGCACTACGAGGCCATGAAGACCTGCCGCGTGCTCATCAACACCCCGTCCTCGCAGGGCGGCATCGGCGACCTCTACAACTTCAAGATGGCGCCGTCCCTCACGCTCGGCTGCGGCTCCTGGGGCGGCAACTCCGTCTCCGGCAACGTCGGCCCCCAGCACCTCCTCAACTACAAGTCCGTCGCGGAGAGGCGTGAGAACATGCTTTGGTTCCGTACCCCCGAGAAGATCTTCTTCAAGA
>CAVJHQ010000158.1:0-2430 GCA_963649365.1 Alloprevotella sp. | reverse complement strand
GGCGAGAAAGCGCGTCTTGGGACCGTTAGGCCGGACTTTTCCCGCTTTAAAATCGGGTCCGCCGAGTAGGCATGGTCAAAGCGGCCGCGTTTGCCCAGTTGGCGGCCTTGCGAAACGGCGGGCTACCAACCCATTTCGATTTTAAAGCGGGAAAAGTCGGGCGTTCTCCTCGCGGGGCGTGCGGAACCGGGCCGGAAGGCGCCTCCGACGTTACCCGCGCCGGCGGTTGCGCCTGCGGAGGTCGTCGCGGCGGGCGAGGAAGTCGGCCGAGCTCAGGTGGACGCCCTCCTCAAGCAGGTGACGGCGCTCCTCGAGCAGCTCCTCGGCAACCTCGTGGGCGTGCTCGTGGTGCTCGTGGATGATCTCGCGCACGTGGTGGGGGTGCTCGGCCATCTCGTGGACCGCCTCGACCGGGTGGGCGGCGACGGCGCGCACCGAGAGACTCGTTATCACGGGGATGACGAGCACCGTGAGGGCGCCGGCGCACACAAGGACGCTCGCCATCGCCTCGTCCATGGCGCCTGCGCCCGTCGCGGCCTCGGTGAGGGCGACGATGAGCGGCAGCGCCATCGTGCAGTAGAGGGCGGCGGAGATCTTCTCGCCCGTCGGCATGGCGCGCGTCTCGCCGAACGCCTGCAGGCTGACCAGCAGCGGAAGGGCGCGCACGAGCAGGAGCAGCGCCACGAACCCGACGAGCAGGCCGGGGTTCTCGCCGACCGCGAGAAAGTCGATGCCGATGCCCGAGTACACGAAGAACACCGGGACGAAGAGGCCGTTGCCCATGGCCTCGACCTTGTCCATGAGGCGGTGGCCGTGGTCGGCGGGGATCACGTGGCGCAGGATGAAGCCGGCGGCGAAGGCCGCGAGCACGGCGTCGAGGTCGAGCACCGCCGCGAGCGCGAGGAGCACGCAGAGAAGCGCGACCGTCGCGCGCAGGGTCGGCTGCGAGCTGCTCTCCGCGTTCTCGTGCAGGAAGCGAGAGAGGCGCGAGCCGAGGTCGCTGGCCGCCTTGCCTTGGATCGCGACGAGCACGCAGAACGCGACGAAGACCAAGAGCACGGCCACGTTCGCCGCGAACGAGCGGCTGGGGGAGAGAAGCACCGACATCGCCACGACGGGCCAGATCTCGCCCATGGCGCCGTAGGACTCGATGACCTCGCCGACGCCCGTGCCCGAGAGCTCGCGGTCGCGCATGATGGGCACGAGCGTGCCGTAGGCCGTGGTCGTGAGCGCGATGGCGAAGGCCGCGCAGCCCGTCTGGTCGAGGCCGAGCCCCAGCATCGGCGTGACGAGAAGCGCGACGGCGAAGCTCGCGGCCCAGCACACGGTCGCGTGCCGGCCCATCTTTCCGGTGAGTTCCCGCAGGTCGAGCTCGTAGCCGGCCATGAGGAAGAGGAACCCCATGCCCAGGCGGCTCACCAGGTCGAGGCCGGGGGTGGACGCAACGACGCCGAGGCAGTGGGGCCCCACGACGACGCCGGCGATGACGAAGAACACGACCTCGGGCACGGGCCGGCCCGGGATGAGGCTCGCGACGAACGAGCAGAGCACGACGGCGACCATCATCACCGCGAGCATGCAGAGGTTGGCGACCAAAACGATCCTTACGACGTTGGGGCGGACTGTCTTCTCTTACCCAATCGTCGCTGTCTGCCCGCCCAGTGCCGTGCCGAGCCCCGTATTTGCAGGTCTTGTCGCGAGCGAGGCGCCCCCTTTACAGGGCAGGCCCCTTTCCTATAGCATATGGACGTTTCATGCCATGCGCGGCAACAGGGCCGCATACAAAGAGGAGATGTGCATGTCCGGACACTCTAAGTGGGCTACCACTAAGCACAAGAAGGCCGCTATCGACGCTAAGCGCTCCGCGCTCTTCTCCAAGCTTTCCCGCAACATCACCGTTGCCGCCAAGCTCGGTGGCGACCCCAACCCCGACAACAACGCGTCTCTTGCCGCCGCCGTCGCGCGCGCCCGCATGGTCTCCATGCCGAACGCGAAGATCAAGGCCGCCATCGACAAGGCCTTCGGCGCCGGCGCCGACGCCGCCGTCTACTCCGAGATCGTCTACGAGGGCTACGGCCCCGCGGGCATCGCGGTCTACGTCGACTGCCTGACCGACAACAAGAACCGCACCGCGGCCGACGTCCGCTCCGCGTTCGCCCACTCCGGCGGCTCGCTGGGCACCTCCGGCTCCGTCGCCTTCCAGTTCGAGCGCAAGGGCTCCATCGCCGTCGACAAGATCATCAAGTCCGACGACAAGAAGGTCGCCGACCGCGAGAACGCCGTCGACGAGGACGAGTTCATGATGGCCGTCGCCGAGGCCGAGGGCGAGGACTACGAGGACGCCGGCGAGGAGTGGATCGTCTGGACCGCCTACGACAAGATGCAGGACGTCCAGAAGGGCCTCGAGGCCCAGGGCATCGAGGTCAAGGG
>CAVJHQ010000157.1:0-2474 GCA_963649365.1 Alloprevotella sp. | reverse complement strand
GCGTCATGTTGGCGTACTCCTTCGGCCAGGTGCCGTTCCAGTCCGCGCGGGAGAGGTAGGTGACCTCGCCGGGCTGGAAGTGGTTCCAGTCGGCGTACTCGAGGTGGTTGGAGACCTGGTAGCCGTTCTTGGAGATAGAGAAGGCGGTCTTGGAGATGACGCCCTCGGTGACCTGGAGCTTCCAGGCGAGGGACTTATCGCCCGTGCCGTCGATGGCGGCCTCGTCGGCGCCCTGGGCGGCCAGGACGTTGTTCACGGCCTCGTGCGCGCCGTTGCCGAGCGCGAAATAGTAGTCGCCCGGGTCGAGCACGTAGGTGCCCTTGGTGCCGTCGGCATTGGCGTAGGAGCTGTCCCAGCTGGCGATGTACTGCAGGTCGCACTTGACCTCAACGGTCTCGGAGGCGCCGGGCGCGAGCTCGCCGGTCTTCTCGAAGTTGAGGAGCTGGATCGCGGCCTTCTCGATGCCGCCCGTGGTGTAGGGGGCCTGGCCGAAGACCTCGACGATGGACTTGCCGGCCACGTCGCCGGTGTTGGTGACCTTGACCTTGACGGTCAGGTAGGCGGTGGTGGCGCCGGTCTTGTCGTCCTTCTTGACCTCGAGGGAAGGCTCGCCGTCGAACTCCTGCTCGAAGGTGGTGTAGGAGAGGCCGTAGCCGAACGGGTAGACGACCTCGTCGGAGTAGGTCCAGACCTCGCCCACAGTCGCGCCGGCAGCGGAGGTGGCGTTGCCCTGGTTCATGACGGCGTCGAAGTAACGGGTCTCGTAGTACTTGTAGCCGATGTAGATGCTCTCGCACTCCATGATGTACTTGGAGGCCACGTCGCCGAAGATGCCCGCGGGACGGGTGAGGATGTCGGCGTTGGCGTAGGAGTAGTCGCCCATGTTCTGCATGGCGGGGGCGCTCATGTTGTGGGTGGCGTAGGTGTCGGTAAGGGCGCCGGAGGGGTTGGCCTTGCCCACGAGGACGTCGGCGACGCCGAGCATGCCGTAGCAGCCGGGGAAGCCGATCCACAGGATGGCGGAGATGTCCGGGTCGTCCTTGAGCTCGCGGATCTCGACCGTGTTTGCGGTGTTGAGAAGCACGATGACGTTCTTGGAGCAGTCCTTGGCGAGCTGGATCGCGGCACGCTCGTTGTCGGTGATCTGGAGCGGCTCGTCGACGCCGAGGCCCTCGGCGACGTCGCCCGGCAGGTAGTCGACGGACTCGGCGGTCGGGCGGGAGATGACCACGATGGCCGCGTCGCCGTAGCCGGCGAAGCTCGAGCGGAAGTCGGAGTTGACGCCCTCGATGTCGGAGACGCTGGGCTCCTTGGGGTCATAGCCGGTGACGGTCATCTCGCAGTTAGCGTGGTTGATCGTCTCGTTGAGCTTGGCGTAGGCCTCCGACATCGTCGGGTTGACGTTCAGGCCGGCGCCGTCGAAGTCGAACTCGTCGCCGCTCCAAGAGGACATGGTCGGGGCCACGGCCAGGGTCTGGCGGTTAACGTTGGTGGTGATGGTGTTGGCGAAGTCGGTGCGGTCGTCCTCGAGCGCCTGCTTCAAGGTGATGCACGGGCCGTAGAGCTTAAGGCCGAAGCTGGAGCCGAGCATCGGAACCTCGGAGCGAATGCCGAACAGGGTGACGTTGGCGCCCTCGGCGAGCGGCAGGCCGTTGCCGGAAGAGGTCTCGTTCTTCATGAGGACGGCGCCCTCGGCGGCCTGCGTACGGTTGAGGTCGATGGCCTTCTGGATGATGGCGTGGGAGTTGCCCGTGCCGTCGGAGTTGAGAACGTCCTCGGAAGGCATAAAAGCCTCGTAGAGGGGCTCGGAGTCGGTGCTCTGGGAGCTCAGGGCCTCGCTCGTGGTGCCGAGGTTGGTGTCGAGCGTGGTGCTGAACTGCTCCATGACGGTGCCGGCGCCCACAGCGGCCGAGAGGCCGAGGGCTCCGACGCCGACGAATCCGCGGCGGGTCAGCATGGACTTGGGCTTGGACTCGTTGCTCATGCGCGCGCCCCCTTCCCGTTTGCGGGCATCGTTGCGAAAGTGCTCATGTCCCTTCCTTTCTTCTTTGCCCGCGCCCGTCTCCGTGAACTGCGCAGACGGGCGCGAGACCTGTTCTCTGCGTTTACCGGCCACCTTGCGATGACTGGTATATCAGCAAGAACATAATGACCCCTGCGCCGGCCTGACTGGTATATCAGAACCGCGGAAGGGGTCGTTTTATAGGTAAACGGTAAATAATCGGTAAGATTTACGCGGAGTTTCTTGGCCGGCAACGATTTAGCCGGCGATTCAGCGCATCTCGATTACTCAATTGCGTTGACTAAACCCGCAGAATCGTAAACGATTTTGCGGGTCTCACAGACTAATATATTTGCCTAAGTCAGCTAGTTTGCTTTGTCTACCTGCTGTTTAGCGCTCAACATCGCAGCCAAGGCCCACGATAACGCGGCCAAGAAGCCCGATCAGCTGCTCGCGCTCCGCTTGGCTGAGG
>CAVJHQ010000156.1:0-2503 GCA_963649365.1 Alloprevotella sp. | reverse complement strand
GCACGAGCACCCGCAAGGTCCAGCGCGTCGCCGAGAGGATGGGCGTGTCCCGCCTCAGCAAGGACCAGGTCAGCGCCATATGCGCGTCGCTCGACGCCGACGTCGACGAGCTGGTGGGCAGGCCCTTGTCGGGGGACGCCGTGCCCTACGTGTGGCTGGACGCCACCTACGTGAAGTGCCGCCGGGAGGGCCGCGTCGCCTCCACGGCGGTCGTCACCGCCATCGGCTGCGACGGGGGCGGCTGGAGGCGCGTGCTGGGCGTCGCGGTCGTCGACACCGAGTCCTACGACTCGTGGCTGGGGTTCCTTCGGCGCCTGCGCGGCCGCGGCGTCGCCGGCGTGCGCCTCGTGGTCTCCGACGCGCACAAGGGGCTGACCAGGGCGATCGGCGAGGTCTTCCAGGGCGCGGCGTGGCAGCGCTGCGTCGTGCACCTCGTGCGCGACTGCGTGCGCGAGGCCGGCTCCTGGCAGCTGAGGAAGAGGGTCGCGCGCGTCGTGGCGCCCGTCTTCCGCGCCAAGGACGCCGCCGCTGCCGTCGCGATGTACCACGCGGCCTGCGACATGCTGCGCGGCATCTGCCCCAAGGCCGCCGACGTCCTGGAGGAGGCCGAGCCGGACGCGCTGGCCTACCTCGACCTGCCGGCCTCGCACTGGAAGCGCCTGCGCACCAACAACGTCCGGGAGCGGGCCAACCGCGAGATAAAGCGCAGGTCGCGCGTGGTGCAGGTGTTCCCGTCCGAGGCGTCGCTGACGCGGCTGGCGGGCGCCGTGATGTGCGACATGGACGAGGCGTGGTCGGCCTCGAGGTACTTCTCGGAGGCGAGAATGCGCGAGCTGCCGGGCGAGGGCGGGCCCGCGGCGCCGAGGCCCGCGCCGACGGAGGCGGACATGGAGGCGGCGCGCAGGGCCCTCGAGTCGAGCCTGGAGCTTGCGGACAGGGTCGAGGGCAACTAAGATGGCGAGCTAGATCTCAGGCCCCGGACGGAGCCGCGCCCGCGGGCGACGCGGCGCTTACACCAACTTTTCCGACACTACCTCGCCAGCGCCTCGGCGCCAACTACGACACCGGGCAGCGCCGCGTCAACGAGATCCTGTCGTGACGTGCCGTAAGCTGCGGGAAGAGATCGCCTGGTGGCTTGCCATGCTGGCCGCCGGGTTTCTTTTCGCATACTGCTCGCTGCTAGATTCCCGGCCTGCTAGGAATGCTGATTCGCTGGCCCATCGCGTACTCCACGCATTGGGTGCGGTATCGCTCGCATTCCAGTAGCTTGGATTGGAATTTCTCTTCTTCCTCCCAATGCCTATGCGCTGTCTCTTTTGCGTCCTGCTCGTATAACTTGAAGTCAAAAGCCAAGTTCTGCATTTCGTCGCGCGTGTCGTTTAGCACTTGCAGCATCAGCGCATGCGATTGCCGGAGTTCTCCGAGCTGAATAATAACTCCATCGAGCTTGCCTGCGATCATCATGAACTGGTTGTCTTTCGCCAAAGTGTCTATGGCGCCACCGGGGCCGTAGAGGGTTATGCATCTTCCCGTTTCAAGGAGGTCAAGGATGTACGCGACTTTATATAGCCCTCTCATGCTTTCGTGGAGGTAGCCACCGTCTCGATACAGCTGATCCCTCTTTGATGTAAGTAGCTGTTTTGTTTCCGAGAGCTTCTCGACTTCATCCCTTAGAGTGTTTGCCTGCCCCAGTCGAACTTCGTTTTTAATTTCGACTTGAGCCTCTTGCTCCTGGTTTTTCTTTTCGAGCGCCCGTTTCATCTTCCGTTCCTGCTTAACCGACATGGAAGTTGACGACGCAAGACCATATAAAAAGGCAAGTGCGTAAAATAGGATGATGAGAATACAGGCGACGCAAGCTGGGTCGGCAGACCCCCCCCAGAAGAAATAGAGCGTTGCGAGTATTGGCCAGAATAGGCAAACTATAAATTCCAAGATGCCGACGCCAGTCGCAGCCAAAAAGATAATCGCCCCTATTACGTAACCTATTGGGATGGAGTCCAGGATGGCGTCCGGGACCCAATCTACTGCGCTGTATTCAATGGGCTTAAAGCCGCGGTCGCCGAGCTTATACTCCCTGAAATGTAATGGGATCTGCAGTTGCTCTATTGTTCTATTGCTGCTGTCCATCGTATTGTCGATGACGTAGATCCTCTTCTCCATCTCAAGGACTTGGTGAAGCCAAGCAATAAGAGTTTCGCTGGACGGTTCCTTCATAGTTGACCTCCAATACGGAGCCATATGTCACGTAGCAAAGGTATTCATGTCCGATAATCGACGAGGCTGAATGCCGTTGAAAACGCTTCGGACATAATCGAATCGATATTTGTAACTATTGGCCGCCCTTGATACGGATTCGCGGCATCAGGGTGATCTGCCGCATCGTAAACGACCATGTCGAGGTCTTTCAAATCATCGCCATCGGGGCTCGGGATAAGGGCAGGGTGTTCGAGATCGCCGCGAGGCGCATCGCGGAGATTGACCATTTGAATTGATGTTCGCC
>CAVJHQ010000155.1:0-2552 GCA_963649365.1 Alloprevotella sp. | reverse complement strand
CCACGTGGGCATCGTGGAGAAGAACTGCGGGGGCTACATCCAGACAATCGAGGGTAACACCAGCGGCAGCGATTGGGGTTCGCAGAGCGCGGGCAACGGCGTGCATCGCCGCACCCGTTCGTGGGGCGTGGTGCGCTACATCATCCGCCCGCCCTATGACGGCGCGAGCGCCCAGACGGCTTCGACCGCTGCCACGACCACCAATGGCGGGCTTGAGGTTGACGGCTACATGGGCACCGCGACCATCAGACGCGCCCAGGAGGTGGCGGGGATGCAGTACCAGGACGGCATCTTGTCTAGCCAGAACGCGGCCTTCAAATCGTCCGTCCCTGGCTGCACGTCCGGCATCGAATGGGTCAGCAACCCCACGGGCTCGACCTTCTGGCGCTGGTTCCAGGGCAACGTTCTGGGCACCGCGCAAGACGGCATCATGGGCAAAAACGATGTGAACGCCATGATCCGAAAGTACGGGAACGGCATCCAGGACGGGCGGTTGGACGCGCCGAGCGTTGCCATCAAGGGGCTGCAGAGCGCACTCAACGCGGGGCGCTTCTGATGCGCGGCTTGCAGCTGCTCGCGTTCGCGGTGGCCTTGGCGGTCATGATCGGGCTGGGCGCGTGCTCGCGCGAACCGGAGCCGATGGGGCTGGCGACGGTCTACGACCCGCCAGCGAGCGAAACCGAGGGATAGGCTATACTAAAGGGGTGCGCTCGGCGATTTGGCGCACCCGTACGGTGCGGCGGCGCTGCTGTTCTCCCGACAGAGCCGCCGTTTTTTTCAAATCGTCGTTGACAAAAGTAAAGAAGTGGTGTACAATGTAGCCGACAAGCGGGCGGGAAGGAAGCCCGCGAGGGAGAAAGGACACGGATATGGAAGCGGCAGACCGCAGCGTCTACGCGGTGCTGGCGGAGGTTCAGCACCGCGTGAGCTGCCCGAAGGGCCAGTACAACAAGTTCGGCGGGTTCGCCTACCGTTCGCTCGAGGACATCAACGCGGCGCTGAAGCCGATATGCGAGGAACTGGGGTGCTCGTACTGGTTCGCCGACGAGATAGTGCCGATGGGGCTTCCCGGCACGGGCGAGGACAAGGACACGGGGCGCTGGTACCTCAAGGCCACGGTGACGTTCGCCGCCGAGGGGTGCGACGGCACGGTGAGCGCCACGGCGTTCGCCCGCGAGCAGAAGGACAAGAAGGGCATGGACGCGGCGCAGATAACGGGTCTGGCATCGAGCTACGCCCGCAAGTACGCGGCGTGCGGCCTGTTCGCCATCGACTCGGGGGAAGACCCCGACGCTCTGGACAACCAGAAGCCTTCTAAGCCCCGTTCGGCGCAAAAGCAGGCACCTGCAAGGGTGAGCGCCCAAGCGCCCCGAAAAACGGCATCACAGCCCGCCACGGACGAGCAGCTGGTGGACGTGGCGACCAAGCTCGGGGAGTTCGCCGAACTCCGAGGGAAGACGGCCAAGGAGGTCATGGACGCGCTGAACGCGACCAGGGCGCTCAAGGCGGCGGGCGTGACCCCGGCGACCACTCAGTACGACAACGTCCAGGCGGCGGCGGCTATCGAGCTGCTGGATATCTGGATTGCCAAGGCAAAGGAGGCTTAGAGTGCTGGCCAAGAGAGATGCGGAGCGGCTTGCCGAGCTGTACAACGACTGCATCGACACGCTCATGAGCGGTGCCGGGAACGAGTTCAAGAGCGGGAGAGCATTCGGCCAGAAGGCGGGTCTGGAACGCGCCCTTGAAGCGTGCGGGTACGCGTTTAGCAAAAATGCCGACTCTGGGCGAGCCTGCGGCATCGAGAAGATCAAGGAGAATTAAAATGAACGGACTCAACACTTGTGCCATCAGCGGCAACCTCACCCGCGACCCCGAGTTCAGAACGATGGGCGGCGGCATGGGGGTGCTCAGCTTCACGGTGGCGGTGAATTCCGCCCGCAAGAACAGGCAGACGGGCGAGTACGAGGAGTACCCTAACTACATCGACTGCACGATGTTCGGCAAGCGCGCCGAGAGCGTCCAGCGCTATCTCGGCAAGGGCACCTATGTCGCGCTGACCGGCGCGCTCAGGTGGTCGAGCTGGGAGAACAAGGACGGGCAGAAGCGCTCCAAGGTCGAGGTGGTGGCGGACGAGCTGCACTTCGAGAACAGGGAGCGCCCGAGCGCCCCCGACCTCTACGACGAGGATTGCCCGTTCTAGGATTCGCCCCGCTACGGCGGGGCTTTTCTTTTAGAAATGTTGTTGACAATGGTAAAGGCGTGGAGTATAGTATAGGTAAAGCAACCGAGAGAAAGGACAGGAACGCGAGAGATGATCGCTAGCGTCTGCCGGGTCCCCGGCAAGGTGGTGGGCAAGATGCGCCCACGGTTCACGACGGTCGGGGGCGCAGCCCGCGCCTACACGCCGAAGAAGTCGCTGGACTTCGAGAACCGCGTCGCGGCTGAGTACAGGAAGCAGGGCGGGCGGCTCCATCGCGGGGCGGTGCAGGTGACGGTGGCGTACCGTCGGCCTTTGCCCAAGTCCCTGCCCCGCTACCGTTCGGGGGAGTGGG
>CAVJHQ010000154.1:0-2574 GCA_963649365.1 Alloprevotella sp. | reverse complement strand
AGGCGGTGCACCCCGACGGCTGGATCGCGAGCATCCTTGAGTCGCTTCGTTAGACTGTGTTTAGTCAAGCCTGATTTTCGGTTTTGAGCACGCCTTTCTTTCGGGTCCGCGCACGAAAGTTTTTCGGCTTTCGTCACGGCCGCGCCGGCGCCCCTCCTACCTTCCCGACTTGCCCAGCATGAGGCTCTCCTCGAGCCTGTGGCTGGGCCCTCCGAACTCGACCAGCCTGCCGTGGTGCACGACGCGGTCGACGATCGCGGCGGCGAGCTTGTCGTCGGCGAACACCGTGCCCCAGCGGCTGAACTCCACGTTGGTGGTGAACACCACGCTCCTCCTCTCGTAGCTGTCCGATATGACCTGGTAGAGCAGCCTGGCGCCGTCCACGTCGAAGGGCACGTAGCCGAACTCGTCGAGCACGAGCAGCCTCGCCTTCGCGACGTCGGCGAGCAGCCGGTCGAGCGTCCCCTCGCGCTTGGCCTTGCCGAGCTGCAGCACGAGCTGCGCGGTCTGGCAGAACCTCACCGGGTAGCCGGCGCGCGTCGCCATGATGCCCAGGGCCGTGGCCATGTGGGTCTTGCCGCGCCCGGTCTTGCCGTAGAAGACGAGGTCCTCGGCGGCGCCGACGAACGCCAGCGACAGCATCTCCTCGCGGCCCCAGCCGTCGGGGAACGAGACGTTCGACCAGTCGAACCCGTCGGCCGACTTCGGCACCGGGAAGCGCGCCTGCCTGAGCAGCCTCGCGCGCCTCGCGACGTCGCGGTGGGCGACCTCGGACTCGAGCATGCGCCCGCACGCCGCGACCTGCCCGGGCGTCGCCGACGCGAGGAAGCCGTCGACGGTGTCGTTGGATATGAACAGCGCCCTCGCCGCGTCGCGCAGCGCCGCGGCCGAGGCCTCCCTCTCCTCCCTCGCGCTCATGCCGCGCCCCCTTCCGCCAGGCCGAACGCGCCGTCGTAGACGGCGAGGTCGACCTCGTCCTCGTACTCGGTGCGCGCGTCGCCGGCGGCGGCGCGGGCGGCCGAGAGCGCCACGCTGGCGCGGTCGACGCCGCCGGTCGCCGCCAGCGAGCGCGACATGCCCTCCACCGCCGCGGCCCAGCCGCGCTCGGCGCTCTCGTCGCGCAGGACCCTCAGGTCGGCGGCGAGGCCGGGGGCGTCCTCCGAGTCGAGGAACGCCACCAGCTCCGCGGGGAGCGAGCCCCGCACCACCGAGTCGCGCCAACCGGCCGGCCGCATGCACAGCAGCCTCAGCTGCAGCGTCGGGTCCGAGCTGTCGGTGGGGGCGGCGCCCCACTGGCGCTCGTAGGAGGCGAGGACCTCGCCGGTGGAGGCGTCGACGGCCGTGACGTCGAAGGCGCCGAGCGCGACGGCGACCTCGCGGCCCGCGGCGGCGGGGCCGGCCGAGTAGCGGTGCGGGCCGCCCACGGTGAAGACGCCCTGCTTGCTGCACTTCCTGCTCTCCCAGCGCACGCACGAGAAGCCCGCCGGCGGCAGCGGCGAGAGCGCCGCGCGGTCCTCCCCGAAAAGCTCGAGCTCGGGCGTGCCCAGGCGGTAGTGGCGCTTGCCGTCGCTCATGTCCAGGCACGCCTCCAGCAGCCTGCGGTTGAAGGCGCGCACGTCGTGGAAGGCCGGCACCGGCACGAACAGGTTCCTGCGGTGGCAGCCGACCTTGTTCTCGACGTTGCCCTTCTCGTTTCCCGAGTAGGGGTTGGTGAAGGAGTAGTCGAGCCCGTAGTGGGCGGCGAACATCCTGAACATGCCGGACACGCGCACGCGGTCGCCGACCCTCCTGCCGACCTCGGTGGCGTTGTCGAACACCGCGCGGCGCGGCACGCCGCCGAGGAACTCGAACACGTTCCTGAGCCCCTGGCAGACGCACTCGGAGGTCTCCCCCCAGAAGACCTGGGTGAGCCCGACGTTGGCGTGCGGGAAGCTCACGGTGAGGTACTTGCCCCTCTGGGCGGCGCCCCTCACCCTGAAGTCGGCCTCGCCGAAGTCGACCTGGCACTCGCCGGGCAGCCACGAGAGCTGCAGGTAGCCCTGCGCGTCGCGGGCGTCGCGCTCCTCGGCCATCTGCGCCTTTCGGCGCCTGACGTAGCGCTGCACCGTGGAGTAGCTCCCGCCGTAGCCCAGCTCGTCCCGCAGCCTCACGTAGACGCGCATGGCGGTGTGGCGCTGCTTGCGCCAGCAGCGGCAGTCGTCGTCGAGCCAGGCGTCTATGCTGGCCCGGTAGGGCCCGAGCAGCTCGCTCCCCGGCTCGCGCCGCCTCGGCGGCTCCGGCGACAGGTCCGGCGCCCTCAGGTACTTGCGCACCGTGGGCTCCGACACCCCGGTCTGCCGCGAGATGGACGCGACCGACTCGCCGCGCCTGCCCCGCTTCCGTATATCCTCTATCTTGTCCACGCCGATCATTTCCTCTCCGGGCCTCCCTCGCGTCGTCATCCGAGACAACGACATGATGGGGCCCCGTTGCGGGGGTGGTCGGCGCGGCCGTGCTCAGACCCGAAAGTTTTTCGTGCTCAGACCCGTAAGCCGCCCTTGCTCAAACCCGTAACTCGGAGGCTATCAAACACAC
>CAVJHQ010000153.1:0-2576 GCA_963649365.1 Alloprevotella sp. | reverse complement strand
CCGCGACCGAGGACTTCTCGCAGGCGCCCGTGCCCTGGTGCGGCAACGACATGGTCACCAACGAGGGCTCGATCGCCGAGGGCCTCATGGACGTGCCGTCCACCGACATCGAGGACGTCACCGGCCAGAAGCCCAAGACCGCCCGCGAGCTCGCGAAGGGCTACTCCTACATCTGGGAGAACAACGTCCGCCACTGGCGCGACATCAAGTAATTTGCTCCCTGCGACCTGCAAATGGGACAGTCCCTTTTGCAGGTCGCAAGCCAAATCAAGTAATTGAAGATAAGCTTGGGCGGCCCCTTTGCATCATCAAAACGGTAACGATGCAAAGGGGTTGCCCTTTTGTGTTGTTCCTATCGTTCCAAACAGTTAAATGGCGGTTTCCCGCAAGGTTTAGGGGCTCGGCGCGCCGGCAATGGCGTAACCTAACGGACGTGCGCGTAACTTTCTCGCATTCGGTTGCAAGGGGGAGGGGAATGGGTCCCCTCCGGTTGCGCGGCACGGAAGGGGTCTTAAACCAAACCGGAAGGAACCGCCATGACCGATCTCTCTCGCCGTAATTTCCTCAAGCTCTCCGGCCTCTCGACGCTCACCGTCGCGGGCGCCACGTTCCTCACCGGCTGCGGCCCCGCCGCCCAGAGCTCCGACAGCTCCTCGAGCTCGAGCTCCGATTCCTCTGCCAGCTCTTCCTCCGGCGTCCTCGGCGACGGCAAGACCCTGCGCGTCGGCATGGAGGCCGCCTACGCCCCCTACAACTGGCAGGAGGAGAAGGCCTCCGACACCACTATCCCCATCGAGAACGTCTCGGGCGCCTACGCCGACGGCTATGACGTCCAGATCGCCAAGAAGATTGCCGAGGCCCTCGGTATGGAGCCCGTCGCGGTCAAGATGGAGTTCGGCGCCCTCGTCGACTCGCTGAACAACGGCACCATCGACATCATCTGCGCCGGCATGTCCGTCACGCCCGAGCGCTCCCAGTCCGCCGACTTCACCGACTCCTACATCGACGACGAGGTCGTCATGGTCGTCAAGCAGGACTCCAAGTACGCCTCCGCGACCAAGCTCTCCGACTTCGACGGCGCCACGGTCCTCGGCCAGAAGGACACCTTCTACGACGACCTCATCGACGAGATCCCCAACGTCAACCACCTCACCCCGGTCGCGACCGTCCCGCTGGTCGTCGACGGCATCGAGAACGGCACCTGCGACGCCATCACCTTCTCGTCCATGTCGCTGCCCAACCTCCTGCAGAACTACCCCGACCTCAAGAAGGTCGAGCTCGCAGACGGCGACGGCTTCTCCGACCCGGGCAACCCCGACAACGCCGCCATCGCCAAGGGCCAGGACGAGATCCTCGCCAAGCTCAACGAGATCATCGGCGGCATCTCCGAGGCCGACCGCCTCTCCATCTGGCAGGACTGCATGGACCGTCAGCCGGCCTAAGCCCACAACTCAGCGCTCAATCTTTGGGGCAGGGATACGCATCCCTGCCCTTTCGGCGATAAGAACGAAGGATTTCTATGGCATCTGCACCTGCCCGCCTGGCGAGTTTCGTCAAGACAAACCACCGCTACGTGCTGCTCGGCACCTCGGCGGTCGCCTTTATCGGCATGCTGTTCTCCAGCTCGGCGCGCCCGGCGATGAGCTTCCTCGCGAACGCCTTCGCGGTCGAGCTCGTCATGTATTACCTGTGCGCGGCGTGGCTCGTGGTCTCGGCCGCGGCGCTTCTCTTCAAGCTCACGCACTGGAAGAACTACGCCGAGACGGCCCCCTTCACCAAGCCCGCCGTGGCGACCGGCCTGCGCTACGCGAGCTACGTGGTCTGGCTCTGCGCGGCCGTGCTCTTCGTCGACCGCGCCGTGATGGGCTTCGCCTCGGCCTGGGCCGTTGCCGCCGCCGCGACCTCGATGCCTGGCGACATGCTCACGCAGATCCTTTATATGTTCCAGCAGGGCCGCCAGACGTACCTCACCGGCGCCCTCACCACCATTGAGCTGGCCGTCTTCGGCACCGTCATCGCGTTCTTCCTCGCGCTGCTGCTCGCCGCCGTGCGCATCCTCGAGATCGACCGCTCGGACAACGACTTTGTCCGCTTCCTCAAGAAGATCGGCGTCGGCTTTGCCAAGGTCTACTCCACCGTGGTCCGCGGCACCCCGATGCTCGTCCAGGGCGTCATCGTTTATTACCTGGGCTTCGCCATCGTGAGCAGCACGGGCATGTCCATCACGGAGGTCAACGGCATCTGGACGCGCTTCATCGCCGGTCTCGTGGTCGTCTCGCTCAACTCGACCGCCTACATGATGGAGGTCCTGCGCGGCGGCATCGAGTCCGTGGACAAGGGCCAGATGGAGGCCGCTCGCTCGCTCGGACTCTCGCAGTGGCAGGCGATGCTCAAGGTCGTCTTCCCGCAGGGCATCAAGTACGCCATCCCCGGCCTCTCCAACGAGCTCGTCATCAACATCAAGGATTCGTCGGTCCTGTCGGTCATCGGCGTGTTCGACCTGGCGTTCGCCGCCTCGACCGTGGCCGGCATCTACTACAAGCAGCTCAACGCCTACCTGGTCATCGCCGTGTTCT
>CAVJHQ010000152.1:0-2582 GCA_963649365.1 Alloprevotella sp. | reverse complement strand
GCCGATGTCGAGGATCAGGCCGCCCTTGACGACCTCGATGACCTCGCCCTCGACGGTCTCGCCGGACTGGAACTTGGCCTCGACGGCGTTCCAGGCGCGCTCGTACTCGGCACGCTTCTTGGAGAGGACGAGACGGCCCTCCTTGTCCTCCTTCTGGAGAACAAGAGCCTCGATCTCGTCGCCCATGGCGACGACCTCGGCGGGGTTGATGTCCTTGCGGATGGAAAGCTCGCGGGACGGAATGACGCCCTCGGACTTGTAGCTGATGTCAAGCAGGACCTCGTCGCGCTCGATCTTGACGACGGTGCCGGTGACAAGATCGCCCTCATCGAAATCGGTGACGGTGCCGTCGATGAGGTTGTTCATCTCCTCGTCGGAAATGTCATCCATGGCGAAGATGGACGAGTTCTGAATCTCACTCAAAGGTGGACCCCTTTCGAACTACGGGGCCCCGGTCGTCATGGTCGCTGCCTGCAGTGCCAAGAAAAAGATAGCGGCGTCTACGTGGAAACTTGCATGCTCTCGGGGGCCAACAGATACGGTTGTGCGGACCCTTTGCCCACACGCGCTTTAGAGTACCTTTACCGGCACCCGTTTTTCAAGGCATTATTTGGGGTAAATTGAGTTTCTACGCAGGGTCGCCACGGATCGCGGCCTTGGGCCGCCACGCTCACGAACTCTCGCACGAAAGGCATGCCCTTCATGATACAGGCTGTTCTCTTCGATCTGGACGACACGCTACTCTCGCTCAATCTCACCGCTTTTCTCGGCCGCTACGTCAACGGCGCCTCGGGCCTGCTCGCCCGCGCAAGCGGCAAGCTTCGCGTGAACATCATGAGCGCCTACGCGCGCGCCTGGCTCTCCGTCGAGGGCGAGAAGCGCCGCGACCATCTCACGAACCAGCAACTCATCAACTCGATCATCTACAAACAGACGGGGATCCCTCTGGACGACCCGGTGATCGACGACATGATCCGCTGCTACGAGGAGACGGTCGTGCCGCGCCTCGGCGGCGGCGTCGTCCGAGCCGAGCCCAAGAAGGGCGCCCGCCAGGCCGTCGACACCGTCTGGGACATGGGCCTCACCTGCGCCCTCGCGACGAACCCCGTGGTCTCGAAGGCCTGCGACCTCGCGAGGATGAGCTGGGCGGGCTTTTCCGAGGACGACTTCGCCCTTATCTCCTGTGCCGAGAACTCGACCCGCGCCAAGCCCTGGGCCGACTACTACGAGGAGTTCTGCGGCAAGCTCGGCCTTGCGACCGACGAGTGCCTCATGGTCGGAAACGACGCCAAGCGCGACTTCGCCCACCCCGCCTGCGGCCTGCGCACCGTCTACGTGGGGCACGCCCGGCCCACGCGCGCCGTGTGGAGCGGGCACATGGACGAGCTCGCCGCAGCCCTCCCCCGCATCGTGGACGAGGCCAACGAGGCCGACGCCTAGGCCGACCTGGGGCCGCCCTTCTTCGCGAAGGCGCTCTCGGCGTCGGCGATCATGCCGGCGGCCTTCGAGCAATGCCCGTCTGCGTGAGACGCGCAGGACCCCCCGCAGTCGGAGCAGCCGTTCTTCTCCTTGCGCAGGAGCGAGCGGACCGAGAAGAAGATGGTTGCCGCGACGGCGGCGACGATGACGATGTCTGCGATGCTCGGCATGTTGCCCTTTCGTGAAGGCTTTCGTGAAGCGCCCGAGAAGACGGTTCTTGTCGTGGCGACAGATAGTTAACCTAGGTAAACTGTCATTGTTATTCACGTCTAACTATAGGGTTAGGCAAGAAGGGCCCTTTGCCCTTCTCACAATCTCCAAGGAGGGAGAACAATGGCAGAAGACACGATGAAGCTCGTCCTTATCCGTCACGGCGAGTCCGAGTGGAACAAGCTCAACCTGTTCACCGGCTGGACGGACGTCGAGCTCTCCGAGACCGGCGAGAAGGAGGCCGCAGCCGGCGGCCGCGCCCTTAAGGAGGCCGGCTTCGACTTCGACGTCTGCTACACCTCGCGGCTCAAGCGAGCCATCCACACCCTGAACCTCGTGCTCAGGGAGATGGACCGCGAGTGGCTGCCCGTCGTCAAGAGCTGGAAGCTCAACGAGCGCCACTACGGCGCGCTCCAGGGCCTGAACAAGGCCGACGCGGCCGCCGAGCACGGCGACGAGCAGGTCAAGATCTGGCGCCGCTCCTTCGACATCTGCCCGCCCGAGCTCGAGCCCGGCGACGAGCGCGACCCGCACGTCCAGGAGCAGTACCGCGACGTCGCCCCCGACCAGCTCCCCCTCACCGAGTGCCTCAAGGACACCATCGCCCGCGCCTGGCCGTACTTCGAGGACGAGATCCGTCCGCAGATGCTCGCCGGCAAGCGCGTGCTTATCGCCGCCCACGGCAACTCCCTGCGCTCGCTCGTCATGAAGTTCGAGAAGCTGACCCCCGAGGAGATCCTCGAGGTCAACATCCCCACCGGTGTGCCGCTGGTCTACACCTTCGACAAGGACTTCAACGTCGTCGACAAGCGCTACATCGGCGATCCCGCGACCATCGCCGCGAAGATCGACGCCGTCGCCAACCAGGGCAAGGCGAAGAAGTAACGGCTGCT
>CAVJHQ010000151.1:0-2608 GCA_963649365.1 Alloprevotella sp. | reverse complement strand
CGGGGTAGCGCGTGTGGGCCGAGAAGAGCGCGGTGGGCACAGGGCACACGTCGCAGCCGCCGGCCGACAGCACCGGAATCGCCACTGTGAGCGAGCACTTGCCGTAGCCGCACATGTCGTGCACGGCGGCGATGCGGGGGATGTAATGCTCGGGGCGCGTGTACAGCACGGGGCCCGCGTGCGCCTCGTCAAAAGCCTTGCAGGTCATGAGCCTGCCTCCTCTGCTCCATGGCCGTCCCTCGGTGCGACGGGGCGGGGTGCGGGTACGTTTGTGGCAACGTTCTAGCAGACGGCACGCCTCTGTGCGCCACGTGCGCGCACCTTCACGCCACGCGCAAAATCCCGTCCTGCGTCTCGGCCTGATTTCGAAGCGCGCCTCGTTGAATGGAGCAGGGCCGCCTTTACGACGAGCATATGGCGATGACCGATATCGAAGGCGAAGGCGCCAAGCCGTTCTGTGCGGCCAAGGGGGCTGTCTTTCGACATCGGCGGGGCAGCGTTGGGCCTCTTCAGTCGGTTCTTGCGTTTAATGGTTAGCGGTGAGTCGAGCCGTTCATCGGGTTTTTTCTCCTGGCAGATTGTCAAGCTGAGTGCAACAGCCCCTCCCGGTAGGCCTCGTTGGCCGTCCTGTACCCCAGCACCTTCCTCGGCCTGTCGTTTATCAGGCCGAAGGCCCTCCTCACCTCCTCCGCCGTCACCTTCGAGAAGTCCGTCCTCTTGGGGAAGAACTCCCTGATGAGCCCGTTGGTGTTCTCCACCGTGGGCTTCTGCCAGGGGTGGTGCGGCTCGCAGAAGTAGAACTGCACCCCTCCCAGCGCCTCCGTCACGGCCGCGTGCCCGGCGAACTCCTTGCCCCTGTCGGGCGTGACGCTCTCGAGCGGCCGGCCCGCGAGCGCGCCCGCCATCACGCCCCCGACCGCCTCGGCCGTGCGGGCCGGGGACAGGCCGCCGACGAGCAGCCGCGAGCGGCGGTCCGTCAGCGTGACCAGGCACGCCGTCCCCGGGCCCACGACGGTGTCCGCCTCCCAGTCGCCCAGGCGCGAGCGGGCGTCGGCGTCGGCGGGCCTCTCGGAGATCCCGTGCGACACCCTGATCTTGCCCCTGGCCTCCTCGCGGCCCCTGCGCGGCCGGCGGCCCCTCCTTCGCAGCCTGCGCCTGACGGGCACGGGGTCGGACGGCAGGTCGAGCAGCCCGGCCGCCACGGCGCGGTAGATCGTCGAGAGGCTCACGACGCAGCGCCCGGCCTCGAGGCGCAGCCTGCCGTCGACCTGCTCGGGCGACCAATGGTCGTCCACGATGCGCCTGCGGACCTCCTCCATGAGGGCCGGGTCGTCGAGCCTGCGGTGCGGGCGGCAGGCCCTGCGGCGCCCCTCGGCGCGCTCCTGGGCCTTGCAGGCCCCGTAGCGGCCCCTCCTGCCGTTCCTAGCCAGCTCGCGGCTCACCGTCGACTTGTCCCTGCCGATGGCGGCGGCGATGGCCGTGGCCGTCTCGTGGCGCGCGTGCATCTCGGCTATCCTGTCGCGCTCCTCGGCGCTAAGATGGTTGTAGCGGCGCATTCTCCCTGCTTTCGACGTTGTCCCAGACAGCCAACATCGTAGCCCCGGGAGGGTGCGCCGCGCCGTCTTTCACACGACCGGCATCGTTGCACTCGGAATGCTAATCCGCCCTGGGAAAACAAAGGTTATCCGATAACCTTTGTTTTCAAGGCTGCGATAAGCCGCCGATAATACGTTGATGGAGACCACACCGGGCGGTGACACGTCGTCCGCAAGGTCCGCGCGTCCTGTGCCGCAGCGCGTGCCGAGGGAACGTCGCCCGTAAACGTAAAAGCCCCCGCACCCTGCTCGCGTGAGGCGGCAGGGCGCGGGGGCTTGGCGCATGGGGCCTGTTTAGGCGGCTCGATGATTTGGGCTTACGCCTCGACGGCCACGAGCACGTCGGTGCTCTTCACGAAGGCGACGGCGGGCTTGCCCTCCTCGAGGCCGAGCTCCTCGATGGCGGCGTTGGTGATGGAGCCGGAGACGGTCAGGCCGTACTCGGTGGCGATGGTCACGTGGCCGTTGACGGCGCCCTTCTGCACCTTGGTCACCGTGCCGCAGAACTGGTTGCGGGCAGAGATCTGCAGGTGCTGGCCGGCCTCGGCGAACATGACGTTGGTGGCCTTGACCACGGCGATGGCGGGCTTGCCGGCCTCCAGGCCCAGGTCGTCCACGGCCTCGCAGGTGATGTCGGCCTTGACGGTCTTGCCAGGGGCGACCTCGATGGCCACGACGGCGTTGACGGCGCCCTTCTCCACGGAGGTGACGGTTCCGGCGAACTGGTTGCGAGCGGAAATCTTCAGCATGATGGCTCCTTTCGGGTAGTGGGCGGCCTCTCGTCTCGGCCGCTCCTTGTTGACGAGGAGAACTATACGGTGTCTTTTGCCTGTTGGGCCTCCCAAGGGCTGCTTTGCGGGGTGTTCGTGCTAACTGGTACCAACAAGGATTGCTCATCCACAAAACAGTGGGATGGAAAGGTGAAGCTCGTTCCCAGGCGGCATTCTGGCAAGGGCGGCTGGGGGCGTGACCATGCCTCGCCCCGGGGGCGTGCGCCCCGACACCTGCCCCGC
>CAVJHQ010000150.1:0-2681 GCA_963649365.1 Alloprevotella sp. | reverse complement strand
GGCGCATGCGCGTCTCCCCCGTCGAGGTGAAGTCGACGAAGCGCTACGGCGCCAAGTCGATCGAGAAGTTCAAGGACAAGTTCGGGTCGCGCGTGGGGGCGCGCTACATCCTCCACCCCAAGCCGATGAGTGCCGACGGCGACTTGGTGCGCCTGCCCCTGTACATGGCACATTTGATTTAACGGGCGTTTCAGCAGGTAGATAAGGGTGTTCTCAGGAAATCGGGAGCACCCTTTGTTGTCCGCTATGGGATCAAAGGCTCGCCAGCGCCCCCTCCCATGACTCGGGTGTGGCCACCGAGTCGAACGCAGAGGCCAAGGGCCCCGCGTAGAACTCGTGGGTCTCGGCCTGCTTCTTGAGCCAGGCGCGGCAGAAGGCGCGCGCCTCCTCGGCGGACACGGGCTTCTCGCCATAAGCTGCCGAATAGGACTCGGAGAACTCGGCGTAGACGGCCGGGTCGGCCGAGAGGCGGTCCTTCCAGACGAAGGGGTCGCAGTCCTGGACGAGCGTCTGGAGCCCCTGGTCGGGGTAATCGTCCGTCGCCGCCTCGAGCGCGTAATACATCGCCATGAAGGCGTCGTGTACGGTGACCTGCATGCTTACTTTCCTCCTTTGTTGCGGAACGGGTTGTTGCCGAAGCCCGTGCGGTCGTCCCACTCACGCGGAACGTCGTTCTTTCCGGCGTCTTGCAGCACGCCGTTGCGAACGCTCGCCCAGAGTTGGTTTCCATCCGCCTGGATACTCGAGTACCAGGCGTTCCCCCTGCTGTCGGTCCCCACTTTCGAGGCAGGGTCGTTGATGAGCTCCATCACGGCCTGCCTGTTACGCGGAGTGTCCGGCAGATGCCCACTCCTTTCCGCGAAGATGTGCTTCTGCCGGGAGCGGTTCTGCGGCAGCCGGTTTCCCGACTGGCCACCGTAGCCTCCCATCCCGCCTTTCTCACACATTGGCGCCACCGCCATAATAGATGGAAGTCTCGCCCTTGAAGAAGTACAGGGGGATGCCGCTCTTCTTCACGTAGTCGAATACGTGATACGAGTCCTCGCCGACAATGACGAATCCCGTAGGCTCAAGCTCCTGGACCGCCTGGATGAGGCCACCTTCGAAACGGGCGCGGTCGCGCAGGTTCCTTACGCAGCCGACTTCACCGACGCAGATGAGGCTTCCGTGGGGGACGCCGGCGAGGAAGTAGTCGTGGCCGAACGCCGGGCACCGGACGTTGCAGAGGGTCGTGATCCCCAGGCTCTGCATCCATGCGCCGGTCAATTGGTTGCGATAAACGTTGTACCGGCGAACGGGGTCCGGGATGTCGGGGCCGGTGCTGTAGTCGGTCGCGACGACTCCCGCGAAGCGGCTGAGCTTGTCCAGGTACCTCCACGGGTTGCTCCAGAACCTTTCGGTCATGAGGTCGCCCTCAAAGAAATGAAGGTGCTGCGAGTAATCAGGGTCCTTCTGGCCCATGGCCACCGAGAACGATACCATCCCCGTCGGCACGCTGCGACAGTCGGTGAGCGAGGGCGATACCGCTTGGCATGCCGGGCATTGGGGAACCAACCTTTGCTCGGTGGGCATCGAGGTTGTCTCGGGCGGCGCGGACTTCACCGAGGCGCAGATCAACGCGCTGGCCGCGCTGGTGGCGGATATCCGTTCGCGCTGCGGTGTCTCGGCCGAAAACGTCATCCGCCACTACGACGTGACGGGCAAGCTGTGCCCTGCGCCGTACGTGAACGGCTCGAAGTGGGCGGCGCTGCATGCGAGGATCTGCGGGGGCGCGGCTTCTGCTGGCTCCGGTTCCTCGGGCGGCGGAGCGTCCGTGTCCGGGGACGTGAGCGACCTTGCCCGGCGCGCCATCAATGGCGAGTTCGGCAACGGAGAGGCGCGCAAGGCGGCGCTCGGTTCCAACTACTCCGCCGTCCAGGCCCGCGTGAACGAGATGCTGGGCTGCGGCTCCTCGGGCGGCGGCTCGGGCAGCTCCGGCGGCGTTGATATCGATGCCCTGGCCCGCGCCGTCATCAACGGCGACTACGGCAACGGCGAGGAGAGAAAACGCCGTCTTGGCTCCAGCTACGCAGCCGTGCAGCGCCGCGTGAACGAGATGCTGTCGTGACGCGGCAGAAGCTCAAGGAGGAGGTCGCCTGGTGGCTGGCCGTCATCGCGGCCGGGCTGCTATGCCTGATCCTGCTCCCGCTGTACCCGCTCTGCTGGGTGGCCGATAGGTTCGAGAACGAGTTCAGGGACTAGCGAGGGCGGTTGCCCTGGCCCGGCGGCGCGAGCCGCCGGGCTTTGCTCTTTTATGTGGGCGGGGCCGTGCACGAGTTTTCAATGACGCGGCGGGATGCCGTTGGGAACAAGGGATTGTTGGGCGCCGCGGTGTTGGAAACTCCTTGGTGCGAATCCTGTGCCGGGAATCCCTTCTCACTGCATCTTTCCAAGCTACTTTCCCAAGCGCGGACAATTCTTCCATGGAAGAATCGATGGAAGAATAATCCCCGACGAAGCGTCCCAAGGTGTAACAAAGGGTGCTCCCGGTTTCCCGAGAACACCCTTATCTACCTGCGGAAACGCCCGTTTTGAGACGAACCGTCACAACCCGTAATTTGGGCTGTTTTACTCCCACTCGATGGTTGCGGGCGGTTTGCTCGTGATGTCGTAGCACACGCGGTTGGCGCCGGGGACCTCGG
>CAVJHQ010000149.1:0-2704 GCA_963649365.1 Alloprevotella sp. | reverse complement strand
ATGTTGCCGACGACGACCTGGTACTGGCCGTTGGCGTGCATGACCTTGATGACCTGCGGGAGCGCGGAGATCGCGTCGTCGTTGGCCTTGGACTCGTCCTTGAGCTTAAAGCGGACGCGGGTGATGCAGTGGGCAACGGAGTTGACGTTGCTCGGGCCGCCGACCAGATCGACGATCTGGGAGGCGAGCTCGTCGTACTTACCAGCCATGAATCTTCCTTTCCTTGTGGTGCAAAATGCCAGATATGCCATGCAATCGCCGGGCACCGGGCCCTGGTAGGCCGGCGACAAAGACACCAAAATGAGTTGGGCGCGCGTTCGCGCAGGTGGGGAAGGGGCTTATTGCCCCGTGGGTTTCTCCCTGGGTTGGAGCTGGTTCAAGTGCATCATGAGGTAGAGCATCTCCTCGTCGGTGCACGACCAGTTGTGGGCGTGCTCGAGGTACTGGTTGATCGCCATCGCGATCTTGTACGTCTCGGGGAAGTCGCGCGCCGCCTGGTGGAACAGCGAGAGGTTCGCCGTCTGGACGGGCGCGCCTGCCATGAGGCGGCGGATGAGGTAGCGCATGTGCGTGACGAAGCGCACGTAGGCGTAGCAGGTGCGGTCGAGCTCGAAGCCGACCTGGGTCTCGACGACGTCGGTGATGTCCTCGAGGACCTTGGTGGTGCGCAGCAGCTCGTCCATGTTCTTCGCGGGCGCGGCGGTGCCGAGCTCGGAGTTAACGAGGTGAAGCGCGATGGAGGCCGCCTCGCCCGTGGGAAGAAGGATGCCGGTGTGGTCCTGCACGATGGCGAGGCCCTGGACGCCGAGGGAGTGCTCGCGCTGGTAGACGCGGGCGACGTCGGCGGAAAGCGGGTTCTCGATCTGGATGCCGTCGCGGGTGCGGTCGACCGCGAACTGCAGGTGGTCGGCCATGACGAACGGCAGGCTCGGGGCGAGCTGGCAGCCGAGATTGGCGCGGGCGAGGTCGGTGATGTCGGAGGCCGCGCGCAGCACCTCGTCGGAGACGGAGGTGAGGGCGTCGGGCGAGTTGCCGCCGTCGCTCACGAAGGTCTTCTCGATGACCGAGAGGTCCTCGAGCTCGTAGGGCATGGAGGGAAAGCCGACTCCCTTGCCGAAGACAACGACCTCGTCGCCCGCGTCGGAGCACGCAAGCGCGACGTTGTTGTTGATCTTCTTGAGGATAAGCATGAAAAAACTCCCCGTGGCTTTGGCGCAGAGCGGTTACTATAAACGGCTTTCCCTGCGCAAGTGATGCCTCCCGGAGAGTAACAAACTCGCTGCGTGACGAATATATGAGTTTCGCTCTGGTTTTCGTTACACGTGACGGCGAGCGGTAGGGATAGCAACGTGAACGGTAGTCGCTCGGGGAACGGATGTTTAAGGCGACGAATGTTTGGGAAGGGCGCCTTGGGGCGGCGAGGCGCATTGCGCACGGCGGGCCGCCCACTGCGATGGTGGACGGCCCGCCGTGGCGGGCGGCGAGAAGCGCCTGCGACCGGAAACCGGCTGCGTTTCTCGCCGCTTGGGTTCTTGCGGTTTAAATGAGGCCGAGGTGGGTGAAGGCGTTCCAGAGGCCGTCGTCGTCGACGTCGGTGGTCACGTAGTCGGCCGCGGCCTTGGCCTCGTCGCCGCCCGAGCCCATGCACACGGACGCGCCGCAGCACTCGAACATGGGGATGTCGATCTTCGCGTCCCCGAAGGCCACGGTGTCCGCAACGTCGGCGCTGAGGTGATCGAGCAGCACGTGGACCGCGTGGGCCTTGTCGATGCCCTTGACGCCCATGTCGCCGAAAAGCGCCGTCTCGCCGGCGCCGCCCCAGGTGTGGCACTCGAGGTCGGGGAACTCCTCGATCGAGTCCAGGTGGTCCTGGTACGAGCTCAGGATGAAGCTCACCTTGTTGAGGTCGTCGCGGTAGAGCTCGCCGCCGTAGACCATGCCGTGCATGATGTCGTCGGTCTCGAGCGTGTCGGCGTTACGCGCGCCCTTGCGGCCCGCGTAGACGCGCAGGACCGGACGGGCCGCCTCGCGGAAGTTCTCGCTGGCAAAGAGGCCGTTGTTGGACTCCAGGTAGAACTCGAGGCCGCGGCCGTGCAGCCAATCGACGATGTGGCGGCACTGCTCGGCGGTGATGAGCTGGTGCATGACGACCTCGCCGTCGGACTCCACGTAGGAGCCGTTGCCGCCGATCATGCCGTCGAAGCCGATCTCGGTGATCTCGGGCGGGTTCTCGGCCTTGCTGCGGCCCGTGCACATGTAGACGCGGTGGCCGGCGGCGCGAGCGGCGCGGATGGCGCGCTTGGCGGACTCGGGGACCTTGTTGTCGTAGTCGGTGATGGTGCCGTCCACGTCGAGGAAGAGGATCTTCTTGTCGCTCATGTCTGCTCCAATCCAGGTGAATTGGCAAGAAAATAGGCGACCAGCCGAAGCCGGCCGCCTTTACGTGCGGTTATGCGGGACGTTCTTGACGCAAAAACCAACAACGTCAGCGGGTTTCCGTGAGGCCCGAGATGGGCCCTTTGGCCGACGCGGCGTACTTGAGTACGTGAGGAGGCCGATCGGGCGCAGATTGGGCCCCGTGGGAAGCCGGTTACTTACTCCAAGCCCTCGGCGCCATTGGACTTGATGATCTTCTGGTACGCGTAGAAAGAGTCCTTCTTCTTGCGCTCGAGGGTGCCGGTGCCGTCGTCGTGCTTGTCGACGT
>CAVJHQ010000148.1:0-2715 GCA_963649365.1 Alloprevotella sp. | reverse complement strand
GACGCATACCGCAAGGCCCTCAAGCGCGGCGAGCAGGACGCCCGCCGCGCCATGTCCGAGGGCCGACACCCGTTCCTCACCGACCTCGACGGCATCGTGCTGGAGGGGCAGACCGCGGGCCGCGAGTCGTGCGGCACGCTCGAGATCCCGCTCGACATGGTCGTGGGCACCGTGACCCGTGGCCGCGAGCAGGCTTTCTCGCGCACCTTCATGCCGCTGCTCGATCCCGACACCGAGTTCGCCATCAAATGGGGCCGCCTTTACGACATCCAGGTCGAGGAGGGCTACCGGGACCCCGTCCGCGTGACGGAGTTCATGCACCGCTTCTATGTGCAGGAAGGCAACAAGCGCGTCAGCGTCCTCAAGTACCTGGGCGCGCACACGGTGACGGCCGAGGTCACGCGCCTGTACCCGAGCCGCTGGGAGGGCGTCGAGCGGCGCCTGTACGGGGAGTTCTGCGAGTTCTGGCGCGCGTGCCCCATCTACGACATCGAGTTCTCGCGCGAGGGGTCTTACCGCAAGCTCGCGGAGGCCTTCGGGCGCGACCTCTCGGCGCCGTGGCCCGAGGAGGCCGTGGACTACCTGCGCCAAAGCTATCTCTTCTTCGCGAGCGCGTATGCGCGCGCCGGCGGTGACCACCTGGACATTACCCCTGCCGACGCAATGCTCGTTTACCTGGGCGTTTATACGCAGGACCGCATCCTCGACGTGCCGTCGTCCATCGTCATCGACCGCTTGGGGCGCATCTGGCGCGAGCTCGTCATGGAGGGGCGCCCCGAGGGCGAGAAGGCCGACCTGGTCGAGGCGCCCGACCCCGGCGTGGAGGGGGTGGTCCCGGCGCCGTCTGCCGGGGTCCTTAACTTCTTTATGGGCAAGACGACCTACACCGAGCGCCGGCCCCTGCGCGTCGCCTTCATCCACGACCGCCTGGTGAGCGACTCGGGCTGGGCCTACGCCCACGACCTGGGCCGCCAGCACCTCGAGGAGTACTTCGGCGGCATCGTGCGGACCTTCGTCTACGAGGGACGCGACAGCGAGGGCGAGTTCATGGACGCCGTGGACTCAGCGGCCAGAATCGGCGTGGACGTGGTCTTTACCACCTCGTCGTTGCTCATGGACCTCAGCGTGAAGGCCGCCGTGCGCTACCCGGGCGTGAGGTTCCTCAACTGCTCCGTCGGCATGCCGCACCAGCTCGTGCGCTCCTATTACGGAAAGATGTACGAGGCCAAGTTCCTGCTCGGGGCGCTCGCGGCCAGCATGTCGAGCAACCACCGCGTCGGCTACCGCGCGTATTACCCCATCTACGGCACCATCGCCGAGATCAACGCCTTCGCCGTGGGGGCGTCGCTCGTGGACCCCGCCGCGCGTGTGGTGCTCAGCTGGTCGCGCGGCGGCGACGACGACCTCCTGAGCACGATGAGGTCGCAGGGGCTCGACGTGATGAGCGGCTCGGACGTGGCCAAGCCCTGGGCCGCCTCGGACGCCTACGGCCTGCACCGGCTCGACGACGGCTGCCTGCGGGACGTGGCCGCGCCCGTCTGGCACTGGTCCCGCTACTACGAGCTCATAGTGCGGAGCCTCCTCCACGGGTCGTGGGACGTGCCGGGCACCGCGGCCAACGCGGCGCAGGTAGGCGCCTCGGATCGCGCGGTAAGCTATTGGTACGGCCTCAGCTCCGGCGTCATCGGCGTGAGCCTCGCGGCCGACTTGCCCTACACGTCCAAGAAGCTCGTGTCGCTTCTTCGCAACGGCATCGTGTCGGGCGCGATCCATCCCTTCGAGGGAGAGCTGCGCAGCCAGGACGCGACGATCCAGCTCGCCGGGTTCCCGGCGCTCTCGAGCACCGAGGTCGTGGGCATGACCTGGCTCGCCGACAATGTGGAGGGGTCGCTTCCGGCCGACTGGGAGATCAGCGAGCGGGCGCTCGCGGCGGCGAAGGTTGCGGGTGTGCTCAGGAAATGAGGGTTCTTGCCATAGCGGACGTCGAGGAACGCTGCCTTTGGGACTATTACGACGAGCAGCGCTTCGCGGACGTCGACCTGATCCTCTCGGCGGGCGACCTTTGCGCCGACTACCTTGAGTTTCTTGTGACGGTGATGAATAAGCCGCTGCTCTATGTGCGCGGCAACCACGACGACGCGTACGAGAGGCACGCGCCGGGCGGGTGCGTGTGCGTGGAGGATTCCGTGTACGTGTGGCACGGCCTTCGCATCGCGGGGCTCGGCGGCTCGATGCGCTACCGCGACGGCGCCAACATGTACAGCGAGCAGGAGATGGCGCGGCGCGTGCGGCGCCTTGAGCACAAGGTGCGGCTCGCGGGCGGGGTCGACATCCTGCTCACGCATGCGCCGGCGCGCGGTGTGGGGGACTTGGACGACCTGCCTCACCAGGGCTTCGATTGCTTCAACGAGGCCGTCGGGCGCTGGGCGCCCGATTACCTGATCCACGGCCACGTGCACAAGGGCTACGACCCGAGGTTCGAGCGCGAGCGCGTGCTGGAGGGCGGCTGCCGCGTGGTCAACGCCTTCGGCCACACCATCCTCGAGCTCGACGAGAGCCGCTATCCCGACCGCGGCTGGCGCGGCGCGTTTCTCAACGCCGAGACCCTGCGCCGCGACCCCGCGTCGCGCGTGGCCTCCCGCCCGGCCCTCTTCGACGAGGCCTACTGGTAAGCCCCGCCCGCGCCCCGCTGCCCCGCCGCCCGCTGTCCGCTGC
>CAVJHQ010000147.1:0-2843 GCA_963649365.1 Alloprevotella sp. | reverse complement strand
ACCACGTGCTCCCCTTCCTCTGGATGAAGGGCGAGGACCACGAGACCATCGCCGAGTACCTCGGCGCCATCGCCGGCGCCGACATCCACGAAGTCTGCCTCGAGAGCCGCCCGCACCCCGACTTCTGCGGCGAAGGCTGGTGGTCTGACCTGGGCTTTATTATCGAGAAGTGCAAGGAGCTCGGCCTCAAGATCTGGATCTTGGACGACGCGCACTTCCCCACCGGCTACGCCAACGGCACGGTCAAGGAGGCGGCGCCCGAGCTGCGCAAGCTCGTCCTCACGCACCGCACCATCGACGTCGTGGGTCCGACCCCGCAGGTGAGCATCGCGCTCGGCAACATGTTCGACGCCACCGAGGAGTTCTACGGCGTGGTCTTTACGCAGGGCGGCGCGCCCGTGGACGTCGAGTACCGCGTGGTCACGGGCGAAGACGGCCACCCGACCGCCCTTGTCTTCGACGCGCCCGCCGGCCACACGCAGGCCTGCGTGCTTCTTACCAGCCGCAAGACCGCCTACAACCCCGACTACATCAACATGGTGGACAAGGCGTCCTGCGACCAGCTCATCGCCGCGGTCTACGAGCCGCACTACCAGCACTTTGGCCACGAGTTCGGCCGCACGATCCTCGGGTTCTTCTCCGACGAGCCGGGCTTTGCCAACGAGAAGGGCATCACCTTCGAGGACGGCACCTCCGACTGCCTCATCGGCAAGAAGAGCATGCCGCTGCCCTGGTCGGCCGGGCTGGAGCGCCGCCTGCGCGAGCGCTGGGGCGAAGCGTTTCTTGCCAACCTGTGCCTGCTCTGGGGCCGCGCGGCGGCGGGCGCCGACGCGCGCGTGGGCTACATGGAGGAGGCCACGCGCCTCTACGAGGAGTGCTTCTGCGGCAACCTCGGCGACTGGTGCCGAGCGCACGGAGTCTCCTACATCGGCCACGTCATCGAGGACAAGGACGGCCACGCGCGCCTGGGCGCCGGCGCGGGCCACTACTTCCGCGCCGTGGGCGGCCAGGACATGGCGGGCGTGGACGTCGTGATCAACCAGGTCGTTCCCGGCATCGACTCGGGCACCCACGACTACGGGCGCGGCAGCTGGGACATGGAGTTTTACGCCTACGCGCTGGCCAAGCTCGGCGCCTCGGCCGCGCACCTCGACCCGAAGAAACAGGGCCGGTGCATGGCCGAGGTCTTCGGCGCGTTCGGCTGGCACGAGGGCCTGCGCCAGATGAAGTGGATCTGCGACCACTTCCTCGTCCGCGGCGTCAACTGGTTCGTCCCCCACGCCTTCAGCATGGCGCCCTTCCCCGACCCCGACTGCCCGCCGCACTTCTACGCCCACGGCAAGAACCCGCAGTTCAAGCACTTCCACGTGCTCATGAGCTACCTCAACCGCATGGGGACGGTGCTCTCGGGCGGGCGGATGTCCACGCCGGTCGCGGTGCTCTACCATGCCGACGCCGAGTGGGCGGGCGCGGCGCAGCCCATCCAGCGGGTGGCGGCCGAGCTCGGGCGCGCGCAGATCGACTACGACTTCGTGCCGGCCGAGGCCTTCTCGGCGGACGGCGACCAGGGCCGCTACCAGGTGCGCATTGAGCCGGCGGGCAAGGACGCCCCCGTCGGCTTCGACGTCAACGGCCAGCGCTTCCGCTGCCTCGTCGTCCCCGGCCGCGAGTTCATCTCCGCGGACACGCTCTCCTTCATCGCCCGCGCGCAGGAGGCCGGCGTCCCCGTCTACTTCGTCGAAGACTACCCACAGAAGGTCTACGGCGGGGACCCCGCGGCGGCCGACATTGACGCCCAGGTCATCTCGCTCTCCGCCCTCGCCGAGGAGCTCGCGTCGCGCGGCCTCCAGACCGTGGCCTGCTCCGACGACCAGCCGTGGCTGCGCGCCTGCCGCTACGAGAAGGACGGCGAGACCTACGTCTTCCTCGTGAACGAGCACCCCAAACAGGTCATCCGCACCAAGGTCTGCCTGCCGGGCATGGGCGCGCTTGCCGGCGCGGCCTACGACGTGGTCAACGAGGGCGCGGCGCGGGCCTTTACGGGCGAGCTCGAGCTCGCGCCCTACGAGAGCGTGCTCGTGGTCGTCGGCGAGAAGGCCGCGGCGGCCGAGGACGCTGATCCTCTTGCCAAAGAAACCCAGGTCATCGCTGTCGACGGCCCCTGGAGCGTGACGGCCCCCGACGGTAGCCGGGCCGAGCTCGACACGCTCTGCGACCTCAGCTCCACGCACTTCCCCGGCCAGGCAGGCGAGTTCACCTACCGAGCCGAGCTCGAGCTCGCGGCCGACGTCGCCGCGGCGGCCCTCGACCTCGGCGACGTCTACGAGGTGGCTGAGGTCGCCGTCGACGGCCGCCCGCTCGGCGTCCGCGTCTGCCCGCCCTACCGCTTCGAGACGGGCGCGCTCACGTCCGGCCCCCACACGCTCGAGGTCACGGTGACCAACACCCTCGACCACGCCGTCCGCGACATGTTCGCCCTCACCGAGCCCAGCGACCCCTCCGGCCTCCTCGGCCCCGTTTCCCTTCTCACCCGTTAACAAGGCTCCCCGCTTAATCCCCCGGAGGCTCTATGCCGAGTACCAGGAAGTCTCAAAAAGTATCAGCTGCTACGAATGTTCCCTGCTCATAACCGAAAAGAGGTGTCAATTTGCCTGACACCTCTTTTCTTATCGCCCGGGTTCGGGGCATACTGCAGCCAGCAAGCAAGCACGTCCGACGCGATAGAAAGGAATGCATCATGGCAGCAGTTTTCCCGAAGGGATTCTTCTGGGGCGGCGCCACCGCCGCCAACCAGTTCGAGGGCGCCTGGAACGTCGACGGCCGCGGCCCCTCGGTCGACGACC
>CAVJHQ010000146.1:0-3134 GCA_963649365.1 Alloprevotella sp. | reverse complement strand
CCAACGAGCTGTGGAGCTACGGCGAGAAGAACTTCAAGATCATGCGCGACTACCTCGACGTGCGCCTGGCCATGAAGCCCTACATCAAGCGGCTCTTCGACGAGGCGCACCAGACCGGCGCCCCGCTGCTGCGCCCGATGTTCTACGAGTTCCCCAACGATGAGAAATGCTGGGACCTCTATGACCAGTACCTCTTCGGCGACAAGCTGCTGGTTGCCCCGATCTTCTACGAGGACATGTGGGAGCGCGAGGTCTACCTGCCCGCCGGCACCTGGAAAGACGTGCGCGATGGGAAGGTCTACGAGGGCGGCCAGACCATCGTGGCCGCGGCCCCGCTGGAGTCCATCCCCGTCTTCGAGCGCCAGTAAGCAAGAAGCGCGTAACGACGGGGTCGCCGCGCCCGTGCGCCCTGCGCGCCGGGTCGCGGCGGCCCTTTGCATGCTACGAGAGGACCAAACGCATGGCAGATTCCGAATTCGGCTACTTCGACGACGAGCGCCGCGAGTACGTGATCACGACGCCCAAGACCCCGCTGCCCTGGATCAACTACCTGGGCACCAACGGGTTCTTCTCGCTTATCTCCAACACCGGCGGCGGCTACAGCTTCTACCGCGACGCCAAGCTGCGCCGCATCACCCGCTACCGTTACAACAACGTCCCGGCCGACAACAACGGCCGCTACGTCTACATCAAGGACGGCGACACGGTCTGGAACCCCGGCTGGCAGCCCACCCGCACGCCGCTCGACGCCTACGAGTGCCGCCACGGCATGGGCTACACCAAGCTCTATGGCAAGAAGGACGGCGTCGCCGCCGAGGTCTTGAACTTCGTGCCCGTGAGCGACCCCTGCCACGTCATGCGCCTGACGCTCACCAACGAGGGCGACGCGGCAAAGAAGCTGCAGGTCTTCTCCTATGTGGAGTGGTGTCTCTGGAACGCCGATGACGACGACCGCAACTTCCAGCGCAACCTGAGCACCGGCGAGGTCGAGGTCCGCGACGGCGGCCGCATGCTCATCCACAAGACCGAGTACCGCGAGCGCCGCGACCACTTCGCGTTTCTCGCCGTGAACCGCGAGGTCGCGGGCTACGACACCGACCGCGCCTCGTTCCTGGGCGCCTACAACGGCCCCGACGCGCCCGAGGCCGTCACGTCCGGGGCCTGCGCGAACTCCGTGGCCTCCGGCTGGAGCCCCGTCGCCGCCCACCAGCTGGACGTGGAGCTCGCCCCCGGCCAGACCTGGACGGCCACGTTCGTGCTCGGCTACGTGGAGAACCCCCGCGACCAGAAGTGGGAGTCCAAGGGCGTGGTCAACCGCGCCGGCGCCTGCGAGCTGGCCGCCCGCTACGCCACCGACGAGCAGGTGGACGCCGCCGTGGCTGAGCTCGCCGCCTACTGGGACGGGCTTCTTTCCACCTACACGGCAAAGACGCCGGACGCGCGCGTGGACCGCATGGTCAACATCTGGAACCAGTACCAGTGCATGGTCACGTTCAACATGAGCCGCTCGGCCAGCTACTACGAGAGCGGCGTCGGCCGCGGCATGGGCTTCCGCGACTCCAACCAGGACCTTCTGGGCTTCGTGCACCTGGTGCCCGCGGCCGCCCGCCAGCGCATCCTGGACATCGCGGCCACCCAGCGCCCCGACGGGAGCGCCTACCACCAGTACCAGCCCCTTACCAAGAAGGGCAACTCCGACATCGGCAGCGGCTTCAACGACGACCCGCTGTGGCTGATCGCCGGCGTCTCCGCCTACCTGCGCGAGACGGGCGACTACTCGATCCTCGAGGAGCGGGTGCCCTTCGACAACGACGAGTCCCTTGCCCGCCCGCTGGTCGAGCACCTCACGCGCTCGCTCGACTACACGCTGGCCAACCTCGGGCCTCACGGCCTGCCGCTCATCGGCCGCGCCGACTGGAACGACTGCCTGAACCTCAACTGCTTCAGCGAGGAGCCGGGCGAGAGCTTCCAGACCACCGGCCCCTCCGAGGGCCCCGTTGCCGAGTCCGTCTTTATCGCCGCGATGTTCGTCAAGTACTCCCACGAGTACGCCGACATCATGGCGCGGCGCGGCAACGACAACGAGGCCGCCCGGGCGCTTGCCGCCTGCAGCCGCATGGTGGCCGCCGTCTCGCGCGACGGCTGGGACGGCGAGTGGTTCGTCCGCGCCTACGACGCCGCCGGCAACAAGGTCGGCTCCGCCGAGTGCGAGGAGGGCCGCATCTACATCGAGCCGCAGGGCTTCGCGCCCATGGCGGGCATCGGCTTGCTCGACGGCAAGGCCGAGCGCGCCCTGGCCTCCGTCGAGAAGTACCTGGACACCGAGTACGGCGTGATGATCTTCCAGCCGGCCTACTCCGAGTACCACAAGGAGCTGGGCGAGGTCTCCAGCTACCCGCCCGGCTACAAGGAGAACGGCGGCATCTTCTGCCACAACAACCCCTGGGTCTCCATCGCCGAGACGCAGGTGGGCCACGGCGACCGTGCCTTCGAGGTCTACCGCAAGATCTGCCCGGCGTACCTGCAGGACAAGGCGGCCCGCCACGCCACCGAGCCCTACGTGTACTCGCAGATGGTCGCCGGCCGCGACGCCGTCAACTTCGGCCAGGGCAAGAACTCCTGGCTCACCGGCACCGCCGCCTGGACCTTCGTGAACGTCTCGCAGTACATCCTGGGCGTCAAGCCTACCCTCGACGGCATCAAGGTCGACCCGTGCATCCCGCACGAGTGGGAGGGCTTCTCGCTCGCCCGCGCCTACCGCGGCGCCACCTACGTCATCGACGTCAAGAACCCGCAGCATGTCCAGAAGGGCGTCGCCGAGGTGACCGTCGACGGCGAGAAGATCGACGGGCAGGTGCTTCCCGTGGCGCCGTCCGGCTCGACCGTCCACGTCGTTGTGACCATGGGCTAGCGGCAAGAGGGGCAGCCCCCTTTTGCCGCCCCGCGCCCGCCGAGCCCCGAGGGATGCGGACCGCGCCTCTTGCCCGATTCCCCGTCGTGCAAAAGCTTCCCTTCTTCCCTTAGGCGGCCCGCGTCCCCCGGGGCTCGGCGGGCGACCTGCATTGGAGCGACCATGCCTGACGCATACCGCAAGGCCCTCAAGCGCGGCGAGCAGGACGCCCGCCGCGCCATGT
>CAVJHQ010000145.1:0-3167 GCA_963649365.1 Alloprevotella sp. | reverse complement strand
AGCTCATATAGCCAATGAGCGTGTAGAACGTCATCGAGAGCGAGTTGGACATCATTGTCATGGCGATCTGCCAGGTCTTTGCGCGGCGGTACTCCACGCCGTCCGTCTGTGAAGCGGTCTGTTTGATGCTCACGTGGTCCTCCCTTGTCTCGTGCTTTGCGCGTATTCGTTGCCTTCTGATGTGCCATCTGAATCGTGCGGCTGCGAAGGCTGACGTGTAAGGCATCAAAACGCTTCAAAAGCAAGGTTACAGCCATACGAAACGTAGGGGTTTGCGCCTCCCGCTCACGGAGCGGAGACGGGCCGCTCGCCGACGCGGGAGGGCGGCTTGCGCGCATCGCCGCCTAGAGTTGCCGCGACGGGTTCAATGGTCCCGAATGAAGCGCGTGAGAAAGGCACCCCTATGCAGCCGAACGCCCACCTTATATGCGGTCGGCTTCGCTCCGAGCTCGGCGCCGCCGTGCGCGGCCCCATCGCCGACGGCTGCGGAGTCGCCCGCCCGCTCGCCCTCGACGGCACGGCGACCGAGCTGAGCGGGGGCCAGCTCTACATATGTCTTGGCAGGCAGCTTCCCCGCTACCCCAGGATCGGGCGCGGGTGTCTGGTCGTGGCGGTTGGCCGCGGCCCGCTCCTCTCGTGGTATGAGGAGCGCTGCTGCGTCGCCTTCGTCCCCGACGAGGGCCGCTTCTTCGATGCTTTCAATACGTGCCAACGGCTCTTCGACGAGCTTGAGGCATGGGAACGCGCGCTTTGGTCGGCGCTTGTCAAGCAGGAGCCTATCCAGGCGATGGCCGACGCGTCGCGGGATGTTCTTGGGGGCCGAGTCGTCGTCATAGACGAGTCGTTCCGCTTCCTTGCGCGTACCGACGCCGCGGACGAGCGAGCGTGTATGACGCTCGACACCATCCGGCGCTACGGAGACGCGCGCGAGCTCGCCTATCTTTCCGACGAGCCGTTCAGCCTGCGCCTTGACGACGGCGAGGTGCTCTCGGTCAACCTCGTCGACGATGCGAGGTTCCTGGGCTGCGCGTTCGTTCTGTACGACGGCCGCGAGGTGCCGGAGGGGGCGGGCCAGCTCCTTGCGTTTTTTGCGAAGGCAGTCAAGGAAGCCCTGCTCAGGGGCGCGAGGCCGTTCGAGGCGGAGGGAGACCTTCGACGCTGGGCGCTTCGCGGGCTCGTGGACGAGCGCCCGCTCGACCAGCGCGAGCGCGACCTTCTCGAGGCCCGGCGAGGAGACGCCCACGTGTGCGCCTGCCTCGGGCTCAGCCGCTTCCGCGGCGGGCTGCCTGCGAGCTATCTGGTCGCGCGCGTTGAACGGGCGCTTCCCGATTGCGCGGCGTTCGAGGCGGACGACGGCGTGCTCGTCGCTTTCGCGAGCGCGCCGGATGCCGATTCGCTTCGGCCCGACTCGGTCGCGAGCCTGCTGCTCCCCGTGATCGCGAGTGCCGAGATGGGCTGCGGTATCTCGGACGTGTTCGACGACCCCTTCGCGGCGAGGATGCATTTCCTGCAGGCAAGGGACGCTCTGAATATCGGGCATGCCTTCGATCCCGGCTCGGCTATCCACCGCTTCTCCGACATCGCGTTGCCGGACCTTCTTCGGCGTGCGTTCGACGAGCTGCCTGTCGAGGCCTTCATGGGGGAGGGGCTTCGCCGGCTCGCGGAGCACGACTCCTCCTCTCGCACGAGCTACCTGCGAACGCTCGGCGCCTACCTTGACAACAACATGAGCCCCACGGCGACGGCTCGCGCGCTCGGCGTGCACCGCAGCACGCTCGTCGAGCGGCTCGAACGCATGCTCGCCCTTTTGGGGAGCAGTCTCTCGGACCCCGATGAGCGCCTCATGGCGCAGATAGTCCTTCGCTCCATGCGTTATCGTAACGAGCGCCTGGGCGGGGACAAAATGCAGGTGTTTGGGGATGACCAGCCAGTCAATGTGTAGGGGAGCCCCTGGGCCGTATTCTCTCGCTTGCCGAATCGGAGCCGAACCGTGCCGCTCATGCGGACAGACTACGACCGCGAGACGACGAGAGAGGCGATACCCATGGCCAAGGTTTCTATCCAACAGATTATGCTCGGCACCGTGACCGGAACAGAGGAGAAGGCGGCCGCGGCACTTGTGCGCCTCAAGGCGGCTGGTTACGACGAGATTGAGCTCAACAACTTCCAGATCACGCCGACGCCGCTCATCGTGCGGGCGCTCACTCGGGCGGCCGGCATGCCGACGGGCAAAGGCGGCAAGCTCGACTGGGCGAGGCTGGTCCGGGCGGCGGGCCTCGGCGTCACGTCGCTCCACGTCGACCTGGGTTCCCTCAAGAAAGACCCCGGCGCCGTGGCTTCCCGTTGCCGCGAGCTCGGGTGCCGCTTCGCCGTCGTCACCGGCATGTACCGCTTCGACTACTCGGACAGGGACTCTGTCGAGGGCCTCGCGAGCGACCTCAACCGATGCGGCGAGGTGCTCGCCGCGGAGGGCACGGAGCTTCTCTACCACAACCACAACTGCGAGCTCCTGCAGGTGGAGCCTGGCGTACGCACCTATGACCTGCTGTTGGATTCCCTTGACGAGCGGTTCGTCAACTTCGAGTTCGATTCCTACTGGCCAAGCGAGGCGGGCGCCGACGTGCTGGCGATGATGCGATCGCTCGGGAGCCGCCTGAGGCTCTGGCACATCGCCGATCGCGGCACCAGGGCCTCGGGCCTCTGCATGACGCCGATCCTCAGGTCCGACTCCATCGAGCTCGGCCGCGGCAATATCCCGCTAGAGGCGCTCTGTGAGCAGGCCTTGTCGGTAGGCGTTGAGTCTGTTGTCCTCGAGAGTCATCGCAACTGGGTGGATAATTCGCCGCTCCGGAGCGCCGAGGTCTCCGCCGAGTGGCTTTGCGCCCACGTGGCACGGCCGCGATAACGCCGCTGGTCCGAAAAGCGCCGTCTCGCCGTCTTTCTCAACGCGAAGCATTGTTGCCGTCGCTGTGACGCGAGACGCCCCAGTGGTCTATTTTCTCGGTAAGTGGTATAAATCGTATTAAAGCGCTTCAATTAGCGCATAATGTCCCACGGTAATTGACCGGCGGGGGCCGGTCCCGAGAACTCTTTTTTGGAGGAGAGCATGGCTAACCGTTTCGTTCTCAACACCATCAGCTACCACGGCAAGGGCGCCATCAAGGAGA
>CAVJHQ010000144.1:0-3238 GCA_963649365.1 Alloprevotella sp. | reverse complement strand
GAGCAGGGGACTCTTAATCCCAAGGTCCAGGGTTCGAACCCCTGACGATCCACCACGATATTTTAGGGCGGGTGCTTAGGCACTCGCCTTTTTTCGTTTACCGAGAAGGGCGGTGCGTATGAGACCGGGGGCTGGACGCAGGTCGCAGGGTAAAAAGCCGCTTTCGTTGGTCGCTCTGCTCGCCGCTGTGCTTATCGCCGGGGGCGCAGGATCGGCCGCGCCTGGGTTTATCGCCCGCTTTGCAGGCGTCTTTGGCGCTTCGGCTTCAACGAACTTCTCGACGACTTCTGACGCTCGCGACCTTGCGTGGACCACGTGGGACGAGGTCTCCGCGCCAGAGTACTACCGCGTACTTGGCGCGGCCCAGATTAGCGTCGACCTGCAACCGGGCGAGGTTCGTTATGCCGACCTCGACTCCCTCGGCCGCGCGGCTGGCGCTTGGGCAAACGTGACCGCCGATCTTGCGAGCCAAGGGTCTTCTCGCCAACGCGAGGATATGTCGGCCTTAAAACCCAGCGGGTGGGGACATAACCGCGAGGTCGACATCGAGCTTGCAGACGGTACTTTCTACCACGGCGCCTTCTTCAACCGCAGCCACCTTCTGGCCAAGTCCCTGGGCGGGGAAGAGCGCCTTGAGAACCTGGTGTGCGCGACGCGCATGCAAAACGTGGGTAGCAACAAGGGAGACGGCGGTGGCATGGCCTACACCGAGGGGCTGGCCCGCGAATGGCTTAAATGCAACCCCTCGGGCACCGTCTACTACAGCGCCGTCCCTGTCTACGAGGGCTCGCAAGCCGTGTGCCGCTCTGTGATCGTGGACGTCAAGAGTTCCGATGGCACGATTGACCTTGAAGTCGAGGTCCACAATGCCGCCAAGGGTTATACCATTGACTACGCAACCGGTGAGTTTTCCCAAAACTAAGGAGGCCCGCGTGGGCACTAGCGCTTTCCCAGACGTCGAGGCAGCCCTGCAGCACGACGATCAGCTGTACGAGAAGACCCTCTCGCGCTCAAGCGAGTGGGAGGGCAGGATTTTTCGCGTCGAGAAGAGACTCGTCGAGTTCCAGGGCCCCTACGGGCAGCCCATGACCGGTGCCCGCGAGTTGGTCTTTCACCACGGTGGTGCCGGTGTGGTGGCCGCGCGTGACGGTCAGGTCTGCCTGGTGCGCCAGTACCGCGTGGCCCTAGGCCGCATGACGCTCGAGATCCCGGCCGGTAAGGTCGACGCGGGCGAGGACCGCGCCGTCTGCGCCGCCCGCGAGCTTACCGAGGAGACCGGCCTTGTCGCGCAGGGCCTGGTCCATCTCTCCAGCGTCTACGGCTCGCCCGGATTCACCGACGAGCACACCGATGTCTTCTTTGCCCAGGGCCTTTCCCAAGGCCAGGCCAACCCCGACGCCGACGAGGCTCTGCGCTGCCTGTGGATCGACACGCAGCAGGTCATTGACGCCATTCTCGCCGGGAAAATCTGCGACAGCAAAACCGTCGTGGGAATCCTTGCTGCATCGGCGCGCGGGTTGCTATAGAATACAAACTTGTTTGCGTCCTTAGCTCAGGTGGATAGAGCCGCGGACTTCTAATCCGAAGGTCGGGGGTTCGAATCCCTCAGGGCGCACCATCGTATTTACGGCCGGGGCTTCTAGCCTCGGCCTTTTATGTTTGAGGGCTTGTCGGAAGGAATTCTTTACGTTTCGAGGGTTGTCGGAAGCTCGGGGGTCCGGACATTTTCTTGGACGGGTCAGGCCGCCAGGCCCAGCCTCGCCCTCCTGCCTTCGATGGTATCGTAACCCTCTCCCGGGAACATCTTGAGCCTGCCGGAGTTGTACCAGTCGATGTAGCGGCCGACCTCGGCCTCGAGGTCGGCCCAGGTGGCGCCGGACCAGTCGCGGCCGCGGAACATCTCGACCTTCATGCGGCCGAACAGGCCCTCGCAGGCGGCGTTGTCGGGCGAGTGGGCCTTGCGGGACAGCGAGCGCACGACGCCGAGCTCCGCGCACATGGCTACCCACTCCGGCGTCCTGTAGTGCCAGCCGCGGTCCGAGTGCACGATGGCCGTGGCGCCCGCGAAGGCGGCGGCGCCGCGCAGCAGCATGGCCCTGACCAGCGCCTTGTTGGGCGAGTCGGACGCCGCCCAGGCCGCCACGCGGCCGTCGTAGAGGTCGACCAGGGGCGAGAGGTAGAGCTTCCTCGCCTCGCCGGGCAGCCTGAACTCGGTGATGTCGGTGGCGAACACGAGGCCGGGCGCCGGGGCGCGGAACTCGTGCAGGTCGCGCGAGGCGTCGAGGAGCAGCAGGTTGGGGGCGCCGGCCATGCCCTCCTCGCCCTCGTAGGAGCTGTACCTGCGGGCGCGCGAGGCGGAGCTGGCGGCGACCAGGCCCTCCTCGCGCATGATCTCGCGCACGACCTTCTCCGAGACGACGACGGGCCGCGACGGGTCGAGCGAGGCCGCCCCGCGCGCCCTCTGCGGCTCGCCCGCGCCGGCCGCGAGCGCGGCGTGGACGCGCGCCGACCCGTAGGCGCCGCCGGAGGCCAGGAAAATGTCCCTGACCAGGGGTCGGAGCGCCTCGTAGGGGTCGCGCCGGCCGGCGGCGGCCCGTTGGTAGAAGAAGGTGGAGCGGGCGAGCCCCAGCCTCCCGAGCAGCGGGCGCAGGCCGAAGCGGCCCCTCAGGGCGCCGGCTACCGCGGCCTTCTCAGCGCTGCTGAGGGCCGCCGGGTCGGCGCCTGGGTCTTTTTTTAGTATGTCGACCGTCTGCTCGAGGATGGCCACGTCCATCTCCAGGCCCAGGACCATCTCCCTGAGCTCGTCGGCCGACATGCCCTCGAGGGCCGCGGCCCTCTCGGCCGCCCCCATGCGCGCCCGCTCCTCGGCCGCGGCCCCGGCCCGCTGCTCCCTGCCCCGTTTTCCCGGCTTACCCGGCTTACCCGACGAACAACCCATCCCAGCCTCCGCTCTCCCGGCCGCCGTCCTGAGGCCTGATTCTAGGGGTTTGCCCGTGAGCGAGCGCGGGAGGAGGCCGTGGCCCCAGTCGCGGACCGTGGTCCCCGAGATCCCGAGGTCCCTCGCGACCTCCGCCGGCGTCATGCCCTCGGACAGCCCGAGCAGCGCCAGCTCGACCATCTCACTGTCGTACATTCGGACTCCTAACCGGACGCCGAAGCGTCCAACTATTCGTCCGGACCCCCAATTCTGGAAACGGCACAGAGAACGGTGCCTTTTTGAGTAGGGGAGCGCCGCGGG
>CAVJHQ010000143.1:1071-3317 GCA_963649365.1 Alloprevotella sp. | reverse complement strand
TCGACTGGAGCGCCGGCGTCATGCAGGTCGATTTCGGCGAGGCCGTCGCCACGATCGGCGGGGGCGACGTCAAGGTGCACTGCCTGGTCGCCACGTTCCCGCACTCGAACATGCGGTACGTGGCCGCGATGCCGGGCGAGAACGCGGAATGCGTGTGCGAGGGACTGGCCCGGATCTTCGACCACATCGGCATGGCTCCCCGCGCGCTGGTGCTCGACAACGCCACCGGCGCGGGACACCGCGTCGCGTGGGACAAGGTGACCGTGGTGCGCGTGTTCGCCATGTTCTGCAACCACTACCGGCTCGAGACGAGGTTCTGCAACCCGTATTCCGGCAACGAGAAGGGATCCGTCGAGAACGCGGTCGGCTTCCTGCGCCGCAACCTCATGGTCCCCAAGCCCAACGCGGAGAGCCACAGGCTGCTGACGAGGCATCTGCTGTCGAGGTGCGACGCGATCGCGGACGCGGACCACTACCGTTCCGGCAGGCCGATACGCGAGCTGTTCGACGAGGAGCGCGGGGAGATGCAGCCGCTGCCGCGCGCGCGTTTCGACGCGGTCGAATGGGTCGAGCGCAAGGCCGACAAGGAGGGTAACATCCAGATCGGCTCGGTCCGTTACCTCGCGGGCCCGTCATGGCGCGGATGGACGCTGCTCGCGGGCCTGCGCGCGTTCGAGGTGGAGATCCGCACCGCCGACGGCAGGCACGTGAACACCCTTCCCCGCTCCTACGGCGACGGCGGGCGGACGGTCAGGAACCCCGCCACGCTGCTGCCCGCGCTGGCCGGGAAACCCAACGCGTGGGGCGAGTCGCCCCTGCGCGGCGAGCTTCCCGACGTGCTGTCGGCCCGCCTCGACGCGTTGGACCCCGGATCGAGACGACGCGAGCTGACGCTCCTGCACAAGGCCAGCGTGGCGAGCGGGTTCGGGAACGCGGTCCTCGCCATGGCCGCGATCGCGGAGGGCGGCAGGGCGCCCGACGAGGCCAGTCTGCTCGCCCTGGCCAGACGGATCGCGCAGGGCGACCCGCCCGACCCGGACGACGGGCCGGCAGACTCGCCGTCTACGACGCGTTCAACAACCCCGACGGGAAGGGGATGGAGTCATGACGAAACCGTCGCGGACCATGGCCGACACCAGACGCAGACGCGCGTCCACGGGCAGGAGGATGGACGAGATCATGGAACTCGCCAGGAGCCTGCCCCTGACCAGGCAGGTGCTCGCGGACAGCCTGGAGACCGCGACCCCGGCCCAGATGGAGTTCATGCTCTCGTGGATGAACGAGGAGCTGGCGTCGAGGGAGCGGTCGAAACGCGCGCGTCTGCTCAAACAGGCCGGACTGCCGGCCGCCAAGGAACTCGACGGCTACGACTGGACGCCGGTCCGTTTCCCCGTCGACTACGGGCGCGAGGCGTTGGAATCGTTGGATTTCGCCGCCAACAGCGAGGACGTGGTGCTGTTCGGCCCGTCCGGGACCGGCAAGACGCATCTCGCGGTCGCGCTGGCCCGCAAGGCGTGCGTCGAGGGCCAGCCGACGAGGTTCTTCACCGCGGCCGGACTGGTCATGCGGCTGTTGCGCGCGTCGGCCGAGGGCAGGCTCGACAGGGAGCTCGCGGCGATATCCAAGGCGCGGCTCCTCGTGATTGACGAGCTCGGCTACGTGCCGGTCGACGAGGAGGGCTCCAGGCTCCTGTTCCAGGTCGTGACCAACGCGTACGAGCGGCAGAGCGTGATCTACACCACGAACATCGAGTTCAGTGGATGGGGACGCGTGTTCGGCGACCCGAACATGGCCACCGCGATCGTGGACAGGACGGTGCATCACGGCAGGATGATCAGGTTCGAGGGCGAGTCGTACAGGCGCATCCACGCCCTGATGGGATAGATGCCAAACAGCAAATGGCGGCGGGCCTTTCCGCTCAACTGGACTGAAACCCGCCGCTTTTTCGGACTGGATTGACACGCCATTCTGGACTACTTCAATTTGACAAAACACATGCTGGCCGTCATGCGCGGACTGAGAATCCGGGGCGCGCGCCGGGGCAAGGCCCCGGCGACGACGAGACCGGCGAAGGGAACCGGCGGCAGGCCCGACCTGATGGAACGCAGGTTCGGGGCCGAGGCGCCCAACCGGCTGCACGTGGCCGACATCACCTACGTGCGCATGGCCGACGGGCGTTTCGGCTACACGGCGTTCGTCACCGACGTGTTCGCCCGCAGAATCGTGGGATGGGCGTGCGCCACCAC
>CAVJHQ010000143.1:0-1061 GCA_963649365.1 Alloprevotella sp. | reverse complement strand
TTTTCGGACTGGATTGACACGCCATTCTGGACTACTTCAATTTGACAAAACACACAGCCGTTCGATCATGTTGTTCGTGCGGATGCGCCTGCGATGCTCCGCGGGATATTCGTCCAGCAGGTACGTGGTCGTCTCGCCGACGCCCTCCCGCAGGCAGTTCGCCGCGGCCTTCAGCCGCCTGGACTCCATCTCCGCGGCGACGGACTCCGCCTTCGCCAGGGCGGATTCCCGGGATTCCATGGCGAATATCGCCTTCAGGGCCGCCGACGCCCATTGCCTGTGGGCGGGCGACGTCTTGGAGAGCACGTTGCGCATGAAATGCGCCATGCACCGCTGGTATCTCGCCTTGGGCAGCATCGAGTCCACCGTGGAGACGAGTCCCGCGCACCGGTCTCCGACCACGAGCCGCACGCCCTTCAATCCGCGCTCGATCATGCCTCTGACGAACTGCTCCCAGCTGTCCCTGTCCTCCTTCATGCCCTCGGCAACTCCGATGACCTCCCGGTGGCTGTTTGTGTTCAATAAGAAATTAATGATGGGACTGCGGTGGGAATCTTGGACCAAAATCTCTTACGCCGCTAGGCCCAAATCCCTTCGGTACTGCATGGGGCTTCGGTAGCCCAGATCGCTCTTGATCCTAACATCCCTGTACCATCTCAGGTACGAGTCGAGCATCCCCGCGAACTCCGCTACTGTAACCCCGCTCCAGTCGCGCCCGTAGAAGAACTCTATCTTCAACCTCCCGAAGAAGCCCTCGCACCTCGAGTTGTCCGGGCTGCAGCCCTTCCTCGACATCGACCTCACCAGGCCTTTCTCCTCGCATATCTTTATCCACCCGGGCCAACGGTAATGGCAACCCCGGTCCGAATGGATCAGCGGATGGTCGCCCTCCTCCAGCTGCGCGCATGCGCCGAGCAGCGAGGAGTTCGCCATCTCGGCGTCGGGCGAGGTCGAGATCGACCAGCTCAGCGGCATGCCGTCGAAGCAGTCGACTATCGGGGAGAGGTAGACCTTGCCCGCGGGGATGCGGAACTCGGTCACGTCGGTTATCCACTTCTCGT
>CAVJHQ010000142.1:0-3323 GCA_963649365.1 Alloprevotella sp. | reverse complement strand
GACAAGCACGACTCCATCTACCACCGCACCGACGAGCAGCTCGCCCGGTATGCCCAGTATCGCCCCGACGTCGAGGGCCAGAAGTAAGCCCTAACCCACATTTACGCCCGCGGGGCGAGAAGGTCCCAAGGTCTTCTCGCCCCCCGCACTGGCATAGAAGGATCTTGTGATATGAGAAGGCGATGCCAAGGAGGCGCACATCACGGGCAGGATCGTCATCACACTCGCCGATGAGTCCGTACTAGACGACAGGCCTGCGTGGACTTTGGCGAGCTCGAGCCCATCATCATCTACGACACCACGCGCCGCATCTACCGAGCAGTGGGCGACGAGATTGGCCAGGCCTGGAAAAGCGGAAACGTGCTGATGTAAGGCGCGCCCGCCTCTATCCGCCTCGCGGCGGCGGAATTAGTTGACCTGGCAATTTACCGTCAAGGGGCTTCTGATCGCGAACGCCCGCGAGTCTACAATCTCACATACTTGCGCGCCCTGGCCTTGCCGATAGCCTCGATAAGTCCCTTTGCCTCCAGCGAGTTAAGGATTCGGATCGTCTTCGTTTTCTCGAATCCCATCAGCTGGTCTATGGCGGCCCTGGGCATCAGCTGGTGCCTGGGCATCTTGGAGAGGACCAGCAGCTCGTCACCGCCGAGCGGGCTCGCCTGCGTGAGTACGGGAAGGGTGACGCAAATGAAGTCGCTTCCCGCCTCGAACGTTGGTTTCCTGTCGGCGCCCTCGTAGGAGCGCTTAATCCTCGCTATGCCCGTACCGAACTTCTCGATGATCCCGAGCCTGAAGAACACCTCGGCCAAAGTGGGGTTCCTGAGCATCGAGTAGCGGCCGTCGAGGTAGGTCTCGACCGCCATCCCCGGCACGAGCCCGCCAGGCGACAGCACCTCAACCTTGCTCGGCTTTACCGAGATCCTCACCGGCGCCGGAACGTCCCACGCCCTGTGTGCCAATGCGTTCGCGACCGTCTCGCGGAACGCCTTACGAGGAACCGTCTCCACCTTTTCCCTGAGCGCCCCGTCGACCTTCTCGTAGCAGCAGCGGCTCTCATAGGTCTCCATCGCCACGGCAAGAGAATCGAGTACCGACTTGTTGCTGATCTGAGCCCTGTCGAGGATGATATCCTCGTCCTCGCCGAATACCGCGATGTCAACCCCCGGGAAGGGGCTCGCGTCAGCGAGGATCGCGGCCGCGTTGTTGTATCCGTCTTTCCCGAGCAGCCCCAAGGTCCTCAAAGAGTCCTCGGTCAGGGAGGCGATGCCCACGCTCTCCTTCAGCATGGCCTCGAGGCGCGTGAACGAGAGCGCCTCGATTCGGCACGGCACCTCATCAAAATCGAGGTTCTGCCCCTCGAGAACAAGGCGTCTCAGCTCGAGCTTGTCGACCTCGACTGTAGAGGTGTCGGACCTGCGGTACGCCTTGCCGCCACACAGGTACGGCTTGTCGTAGCCCTCTTCGACGACGAGCTCGACCGTGCGATCCTCGTTCACCTTCAGCATGAAGCTCGGCCTGGGGTCGAACGAGTCGTTTATGCGGTTCTCGATGTCGAGGCACGAGGCGATAGGATCCTCAAGGCCGACTGTATTGCCGCCATCGTCGACCCCAAAGAGGATTGTGCCCTTCCCGAAGTTGGCGAATGCGGACACGGTCTTCAGGAACCCTCTCGTGACCTCGGATTTGAACTCGACGGTGCGGCTTTCCTTCATGGAGGTCTCCTTCTCGCCAAATCGTTTGCAACGATTATACAACGATTCCTTTTCGTTGCATAATCGATTGCAAAGGGCGCCGAAGGCAATGGAAACGCCAAATAGTTAGCCATGGATAACCCTGAGAAGCTAAAATACTAGGCGGACAAGAAGCCGAAGGGAGATGTCGATGAAGTGGCTTGTGCTGCCGGCGTTCTGGCTGCTGTACTGGGGAATCTGCTTTATCTGCACGGGCACGGACAAGAAGAACCTCGCGGGCCTGCGCTCATACCCCGACGAGGTTCAGGCCACCGTACGTGCGCGCCTCGGCGATGAGGCCCCGAAGGACAAGTCCATCCCCTCGATCCTGCTGGGCAACCTGCTGCTCTTCACGGCCGTGTTCTCGATTGTCGGGATTGCCCTCAAGGGCCTTTTCTCCTTCGACGGCTACTTCTCGGCGTTTTGGTACTTCCTGCTGCTCGGCGAGGGGTTGGGGCTCTTTGACCTCGTGGTCATCGACCTGCTCTGGTGGCGCAACACGCAGCGCATCCGCTTCTCGTTTTTGCCCGACAAGGCCGCCTACCAGGACCCGAGCAAGCACATCGGCTCATTCGTGCGCGGCATCCCGCTGTTCGCCGTCGTCGCTGCCCTGAGCGCGGCGGTCGTCACGCTGCTCTAAGGGCGGGCCCATGGAGCGGTATCTGGCCGAGACGCCCATGCTGGACTTCTCCCACCCCGCGATACAGCGGCTCGTCGAGCAGCGCGGCTGGCGCAGCCTCGACGAGTTCGAGCGCATCAAGGCCATCTACGGCTTCGTGCGCGACGAGGTGCTGTTTGGCTACAACGTCGACGACGCCATCTCCGCCTCCAGGGTGCTCGCGGACGCCTTTGGCCAGTGCAACACCAAGGGCACCCTGTTCATGGCGCTACTTCGCTGCTGCGGCATCCCCTGCCGTATTCACGGCTTCACCATCGACAAGAGGCTCCAGAAGGGCGCCATGACGGGACCCGTATACGCGCTGGCGCCAAGGAACGTGTTCCACAGCTGGGTGGAGGTCTGGCTGGAAGGCGTCTGGTACGAGCTCGAGGCGTTCATTCTCGACAAGCCGTACTTGGAAAGCCTGCAGGCAGCACACCCCGAATGTACGGGCGCGTTCTGCGGGTACGGCGTAGCGGTGAGCGATTTTCGCCACCCCGTAATCGACTTCGACCGCAACAACACTTACATCCAGAGCGAGGGTATTAACCAGGACTTTGGCGTCTACGACAGCCCCGATGCGCTCCTGCGGGAGCACCACCAGGAGATGTCGCCCGCCAAGGCCTTCGTCTACCGCAACCTCGGCCGGCACCTGATGAACCGCAACGTCGCGAAGATCCGCGGGTGAGGCTTACGGGACACCCCTGTCACATAGGCAAACGAGCCTAAATCACACATGCTCTAATACACGTGCGGGTCGCCGAGATGGCGCTTAACTCGGACAAAACCGAGTCGGAAGGAACCGAGTTAATGGATTTCGGCGGCAGAGAGCACGAGCTTACCAAAATCAAGAGCATCGTCTTCATCGACCTGGCGCAGGTGTTCGAGCAGGCACGCTTGCCGGCGTTTTAATCCAGCACCTGGCGGGCGTCGTA
>CAVJHQ010000141.1:0-3335 GCA_963649365.1 Alloprevotella sp. | reverse complement strand
TCGGCGGCGCGGGTCGTGACGGCCTGGGAGGCGGCGACGGGCGGGTACTCGGGCCCCTCGGCGCGGCCGTGGGACGCGAGGAAGGGCGAGGTCACGGCCGTCGTCTTCGACGCGAGCTTCGCGGCGGCGGGCGTCACCAGCGCGGCGTACTGGTTCACGGGGTTCTCGGCGCTGACTGAGGTGCGCGGGTTCGAGTGCCTGTCGGGCATCGAGGACGCGACGCAGCTGTTCGCGTCGTGCTCGCAGCTGAGGAGCGTCTACGCCACGTCGTTCGACTACACCAGCATCAAGAAGTACACGGCCATGTTCTTTGGCACCTCTCGCCTGGTGGGCGGCACCGACGGCTTCGTGCCGACGTCCAGCTCGGACGCGTGGGTGTGCAAGGTGGGCAAGGACGGCGCCCTTACCGACCCGGCCAACGACACGCGCACGTGGTTCACGGGCACCGTGTTCGCCGACGGGGAGCTGTCGCTGTCGGTCGAGGGGGCGGACGCCGCCGGGCGCGAGGTGCTGGCGTGCGGCCCGGTGTGCGCCAACGCGCGCTACAACGCGATCCAGTCGAACCCGTGGGCGGGCCACGCCAAGCTGATCGAGCGCGTGAGCATCGCGCCGGACATGGCCACGCTGCCGGCGGTGAACATGAACTACTGGTTCTACGGGTTCGGCGCGCTGACGGGCGTGGACGGCATGGGGCACCTGCGGGGCGTCTCGATGATGAGGTACACGTTCAACTCGTGCACGGCGCTGGCCGAGCTGGACATGCGGGGCATGGACCCGGGCTCGCTGACGAGCCTGAACTACCTCTTTGGCGCCTGCTCGGCGCTGAGGACGGTGCTGGTCGATGCCGACTGGGAGCTGCCGAGCGGGGTCGCGGGCATGGGGACGTTCTACAACTGCAGGTCCATCGTGGGCGGCAACGGGACGGTGTTCAACTCGTCGAAGACGGGGTGGGCGATGATGAGGGTGGATACGGCGGACGCGGCGGGGTATTTGACGGCGGGGTAGGTTGGCCGGCGGGGACGAAAGGGCCCCGCGTCCCTGGTGGGGCGCGGGGCTTGGGGGTCTATCTTCTCTTGGGGCTCCTGAGCGAGGTGACCGCCGAGACGGTCGTTGCCAGCCGGATGCCGTTGAGTTTCTTGTCGATCGAGCCCATGCGCCTCGATTGCTCCCGGGCGAGCCGGTTGGCCTCCTGCTGGGCGGCGAGGATTGAGCTTTGCTGGCAAATCATGACGTCGTTCTGCGCCGTCTGCTCTTGAAGCTCGTTGAGCTGCGCGGCCTCGACCTCGAGGGACTTGACGAGAACGCCCAGTTGGAGGTTGGCGGTGTTGACAAGCTGAGCCTCCTGTTCCGAGATCGCGGTGAGCTGGCGGTTGACGTCGGACCTGAAGTCCTGGAGCTCTTTGTACCCTGTGGCCATTGCGGACAGCAGCTCCGCGTGGCGCTCCTCGGCGCGGAACTGCAGGAGGGCCTCCTGGCGCGTCGTCGCGTAGCCGCGCCTCACCAGGTCGTAGAGCCCGTCGATTGCCGCCCAGTCCTCCTCCTCGGGCAGGTTCTTGTCTTTATTTGTGCTCACCATAAGGGACAGCTCGCTGTGAAGGCGCGTGACCTCCTTGTCCGCGAGAATCAGCTCCTCGGCGGCCCCGTCGATCTCGGCCGCCTGCAGGATCGCGGCCCTGGCCTTGGCCGACTTTTCGATTTCCTTGATTTCGCCGTCATTGAGTTCGCGCAGGGCTTCGACCTTGGCTTCGGTCAGTTCAATCTTGCTATTCCACTGAGCCTTGCAGTCCTCAAGACTCTTTTCAGCAGCTTCCTTGCGGGATTCGTAATCGGATTCCTTCTTTTGAATACTTGTCGATAGCTTCTCCAGCTTTTTCTTGCGCGACCTTATCAAAAGAATACCCGGAACTGCGCAGAGCAAGGCGTAGCGCAGCAAATAGGGCCCCGATGCGATGGTGGCCGAAGTATCATAGTTAGGAGCACTCATCGAAGTCAACTCGTCGGGCGTGATCCCGGAACCAGGAAGAAAGACGACGAGCAGGACCGCCACCACCGCGTAGAACGCGAGAGGGCCTAAGATAAAGAAACCGAGGAGTCCTTTCAGGCACCCTTTTTTGAAGCAGGCGACTGTGCAGACCGCATAGGCGGTAAACCCTAAACCTCCGACGAGAATCGCTATAGGCGCGACAGCTACGGTGTAGCCTATCCGGGAATTCCAGGTAGCGATTGTGATCAGTGCCAATATTATGCCTGCCGCGAGAAGGATGTAGCCGGGCGACGGGGTCGAGAGGCGCTTCGACTCCTTCTTGTCCTCCTCAATCCAAGATTTTGCCGAGGACATATCGCAATCCAAGGCGTGAGAGGTAAGCGCCTTCTTATATGCCTCGGTCTCGCTGTCCAATAGCCTGGTGGCCTTTTTGAGATCCGCGTCTGCACTTCTGACGATGCGGCGCGAGCTCGCCACGGTCTTGTCGGTCGAGCGTTGGTAGTACTCCTGCTCGCTTACCCTGGAAAGCTTGTCGTGCTTCTTCTCGGCCCCTCGAAGCTCTTCGATCGCGTCGGTGTACTGGTGATAGCGCTGCTTGAAAGCCGCCATGTCCTCGACGATGCCCATGCTATTCCTCATTCATGCTGCGACGCGCCCCGTTTGAGCGGGGCGCGTCTTTGGCTTGACCGTTGCTAAACAAGCTGAGTATAGCTTCAAGAGCACGGCAGCCTGGGAGAAACGCCGCAGGAGCCTCTTGCGCCATCTCGAAAATACTAATCCACGAACGGATATTCACCTTCCCGAGCGCTGCCGGGAGTTAGTCAAGACGAATAAGGGCCTCCCTGATCTCTTGCGTGAGGGCCTGCTGCTGCGAGGCGGTCAGCTTGTCGGAAGTCCTCAAGAGGCAGGTGCCCAGAATCTCGTGGGAACCGGGCGAGAGCAGCGAGTTGCCGTCGAAAGCACTGAGATAGGTGTTGCGCTTCTCGACATCCTCCACAGAAGAGTAGACCTCCACGGTGCCGCCGCCGTCGTTGCCCACCGCGACGATACCGGTGTAGCCCTCGGAGGCGTGGGCGTCGAACTGGTCGACGAGGTCGGACGAGAAGTAGACCGTCGCAGTGTAGCCGCCGGCCTTGTTCAAGTTGCCGTTGGGGTCGTTCGTCTCGGTGACGGCCTCGGCGCCTGTGATGTTGGGCAGGCCGGTGATTCGCTGGATTACGAAGGCCTCGGATGGGTTGGTGACCTGCTTGAGCTGCGCGATGCTATCTTCAAGGGCTTTCTTGGCGGAAGCGAGGGCATCGAGCGTGGCGGTGTAGTCGCCCATCTTGTCGACCTCGGCGGCAGCGGCGTT
>CAVJHQ010000140.1:0-3488 GCA_963649365.1 Alloprevotella sp. | reverse complement strand
GGCGGCAGCAGCGGCATGCAGAAGGCTGACCTGGCCCGCGTTGGCCTGACGGCCGCGGCCGCGATCGTCTTGGCGATCATCGTGGGGCTCAACGTGCTCTGTGAGGTGCTGTATCGCCGCAAGCGCAAGAAGGCCGAGGGCGACGGCCAGCAGGCCTAAGCCGCGGGAAATCCCGCAGGCCAATGATTTTCGCGCCCCCGCGTCGGCTCCAGGTCCGGCGCGGGGGTGTTTCTTGCCATCCCGGTCGGCCATGCGGCGCCAAGGCTCGGCGCGGCCCGGGGCCGGCGCGGCGCCAGCCGGGGCCTGGTACGTCTATGCATAAACCGAATCGATAATTGCGTTTTCGAATTAAGCAGCTTATCGGTTAGATTCTATCCTTTTTGATGCAGCCGCATCGCGGAATGCGGCCCCCACATCGGAAGGGAGAAGTATGGCTGGTAAGTACGACGAGCTGGCGACGCAAGTCGTGGAGCTGGTAGGCGGCGCCGAGAACGTCACGTCCGTCTCGCACTGCATCACGCGCCTTCGCTTTAAGCTCAAGGACGAGTCCCGCGCCGACGACGAGAGCATCGCCGCGCTGGATAAGGTCATCAAGGTCATGCACGCCAACGGCCAGTACCAGGTCGTCGTCGGCAACATCGTCGAGGACGTCTACGACGCCGTGCTCGCCGTGGGCGGCCTGAGCGCCGGCGGCTCGGTCGCCGCGGACGAGGCCGAGGACGAGCACAAGGGCGTTGCCAGCGTGGTCATCGACCTTATCTCCGGCATCTTCCAGCCCATGCTCGGCACCTTCTCGGCCGCCGGCATCATGAAGGGCCTTCTCGCGCTCGCCACCTTCCTTGACCAGGAGTTCTTTACCGGCGGCAGCTTCGCGACCTCGGGCGCCTACACCCTTCTTTACACCGTCGCCGACGGCATGTTCTACTTCCTGCCCGTCATCCTCGCGTACACGGCGTCGAAGAAGTTCAAGATGAGCGAGTTCAACGCGCTCGCCATCGCCTTCGCGCTCGTCTACCCCACGATGGTCGCGCTGACCTCGGGAGAGGTGCTCGGCTCGGTTGACCTGGGCGTTCTCGGCACGTTCTCGTGGTACGCGGACTTCTTCGGCATCCCCATCATCATGCCGGCGTCGGGCTACACGAGCTCCGTCATCCCCATCCTGCTCATGGTCTGGTTCGGCTCCAAGGTCGAGAACTGGGTCAAGAGCTGGATGCCCGCGTCGATGAAGATGTTCTTCGTGCCGTTCATCACCGTGACCATCACCGTCGTCATCGGCTACCTCATCATCGGCCCCATCGCCACCGTGATCTGCAACCTGCTCTCCGCGTTCTTCAGCCTCGTCTTCGGCCTGCCCGTCGTGGGCTCGCTGCTCGGCTGCATCATCGTCTCGACGTTCTGGATGCCGCTCGTCATCTTCGGCTTCCACTGGTCGCTCATCCCGCTGGCCATCAACAACCTCGCGACGACCGGCTCCGACTTCGTCCTCGCGTCGCAGATCGGCCACTCCTTCGCGCTCGGCGCGGTCCTCTTCGCCATGTACCTCAAGAACAAGGACGAGCAGTTCCGCGGCATCGCTCTGCCCGCCATCATCTCCTCGTTCTTCTTCGGCGTGACCGAGCCCGCCATCTACGGCGTCGCCCTGCCGGACAAGAAGGCCTTTGTCGTGGCCTGCATCGGTTCGTGCTGCGGCGGCATCGTGAGCGGCATCGCCGGCACGATGACCTTCGCCAACGGCGGCCTCGGCGTCTTCAACTGGCTCTCGTTCATCGACCCGAACGTCGGCGGCGCCGGCATCACCTACATGGTCTGGGCCATCGTCGCCTCGCTCGTGGCTGCGGCCGTCGGCTTCGTGATCGAGTTCGCCACCTACAAGGCCCCCGTCGCCGAGTAACCCCCGAAAACCTGCAAAGGGGACAGTCCCTTTTGCAGGTTTTCGTCATCCGACCTGCAAAAGGGACTGTCCCCTTTGCAGGTCTATTTTTGTCACCTTGCCTGCGCGCGGAAGCTGTCGCGGATAAGCGCGGCGAGGTCCAGCACATGGTCGCGGGCCTCGCCGCGCCTCGTGACGATGCCGTAGGGGATCTCCTCCGCGTCGGCAAGGGGAACGGCGACGAGCCCCTCGCTGCGCGCGAACTTGAACTCCGGCATCACCGAGACGCCCATGTCGCACAGCATGAGCAGATGGCTCAGCCGCACGTCGCGCACGTGCGCGATGATGTTGGCCCGGTACATCCGCTCGAGCGACGCCTGCACCTCGCTCATCTCCGGAGGGGCGCACGCCTGGTCCAGGAGGATAAGGCTTTGATCCTTGAGGTCCTCGAGGCCGACGCTTTCCCTCTCGGCGAGGGCATGGTCGCGGCTCATCACGCAGACCATCGGGTAATGCCTGAGCAGCGTGAAGGCGAAGCTCTTGGAGTCGAAGCCCGTCGCCGTCGTGGTAAGCAGCAGGTCGATCTTGTCTTCCTGGAGCAGGGCGATCTTCTCGCGGATGCTGCCGATCTCGAAGCTCGTGTACACGTCGGGGTGCGTCCGCCGGAACTCGCGCACCGCCCCCGGCAAGAAGCGCTCCTCGAACTCCGACGACCCGCAACCGAGCACGAGCTCCTTGGCGTAGCCCTCGCCGAAGAGCCGCGCGCGAGAGACGGCGTTGCGGTACTCCGCCCCGAGCGCCTTCAGCGACGTGTACAGGTACCTGCCCGCGGGCGTGAGCGTGACCTGCTTTTTGTCGCGGTTGAAGAGGGCGTAGCCGAGCTCGTCCTCGAGCGCGGCGATGCTGTGCGTCACGGTCGGCTGCGAGACGAAGAGGAGCTTGGCCGTCTCGGTGAAGTTGAGCGTCTCCGCCGCGCTGATGAAGCATTCGACCTGCCTGGAGTTCATGGCCGCCCCTCTCTGCACATCATTAAGATTCGCTATCGATAATAGCTTAAACGAATTAGATTTCTTATCTGAGCGCTTCTAGTATCGATGTTGCACCCATAGGTCTCGAACCAGACGGAGGAACCCATGAAGTACATCGTTACCGGCGTCGACGGCAAGCTCGGCGGGCGCGTCGCGGAGCTCATGCTTGAGGAGGTCGCCGCGGCCGACCTTATCTTCACCTGCCCGAACATGGAGTGGCTCAAGCCCGAGAAGCGCGAGCGCTGGGAGTCCGCCGGCGTTGCCGTGCGCCAGGCCAACTACGACAACGTCGAGGAGATGACCGAGGCCTTCCGCGGCGGCGACCGCATCTACATCGTCTCCGCCGTGACCATCGGCGAGATTCGCGTCCAGCAGCACAAGAACGTGGTCGACGCCGCCATCGCCGCCGGCGTGAAGCACCTCACCTACACCTCGTTCCTGGGCGCCTCCGACCCGCGCTACGCGCACGTCTACGTCACGCCCGACCACACCGCGACCGAGGCCTACATCCGCGAGCGCGCCGAGGAGACCGGCGTCAAGTACAACTTCATGCAGGACAACCTCTACCTCGAGAACTACCTCACCACCTC
>CAVJHQ010000139.1:1859-3591 GCA_963649365.1 Alloprevotella sp. | reverse complement strand
GGGGAATCTACTCGGTGATGCCCGCGAGGCCCGCGGTGGGGTCTTCGGACTCGTCCGCGTACGGGGGCAGCCCCTGGTCGACGCGCGACATCATCGTCTTCCAGGCGGCCTCGTCGACCTGCTCGTACCAGACGCCGTTCTCGTAGACGCCGCCGGTGGGCTCGAGGCCGGAGTAGAGGTTCTCGCTCATGTCGAAGCCGACGAACCGCGCGCCCAGGAACATGAGCTCAAGGCCGGTGAGGTCGGTCGAGACGCTTTCCGAGGCCGTGTTCAGCGTGGCCGCGAGCATGAGGGGGTTGCCGCCGAGGGCCTTTTTCAGGATCGCGCCGAGAACCATGCGCTGGTTCGACGTGCGGTAGTAGTCGCCCGAGCCGTAGCTGTCGTAGGCGTGGCGCGCGCGGCAGAGGCCGAGGGCGTCGGCTCCGTTGATGGTCTGCTCGCCGGCGGAGAGATGAACGTCCGCCAGGTCGTCGTCGATGTCGATGGGGACGTTGACGTCGATGCCGCCCAGGTCGTCGACAACCGAGGTGAAGCTGTCGAAGTCGATCTCCGCGTAATGGGAGATCTTCACCCCGGCAAGGTCCGAGACGGCGGATATGAGCAGCGGCGCGCCCCCGTAGGTGTAGGCGGCGTTGATCTTTTGCTTTCCGTAGGTGCTGCCCAGGTCCACGAGGGTGTCTCGCTGGATGGACACGAGCGTGAGCTTTGCCGCTATGGGGTCCACGCGCGCGAGGATGATCGAGTCGGTGCGGAAGGTGCCGCCGGTGCTGCCGTCCTCAACGCGCTCCTCGGACTTGTCCGTGCCGACGAGCAGCATGTAGAAGGGCTGGCCGGGCAGGGCGGGGGAGAGCGCGAGGCGCGTCTCGAGCGAGATGCCGGATCCCATGCGCACGGTGAGGAGCACCGAGAAGGCGAGGATGGCGGCCAGGACGGCGACGGCGACGCGCTTGGCGGTCTTGGCGGGGTTACGGCGGCGAGGGGAGCGGGGGCTCCGGCCGCGCCTGGCCGCGGCCTCGGGGCCCTTCTTTCCGGAGAGAAACGCGCCGAGGCCGCGGCGGTACTCGCCGCTTTCCTTGAGCGAACCGCCGACGCCGCTCGAGGAGCCCGCGCGCCCGGCCAGGTCGGACGCGGCCCGCTGTGCGCGGCGCAGGGGGTTCTTGTTCTCGGCGTCGCTGCGCATGCGACGATAGCGGTCGACGTCGTTGAGTTCGTGCGCGCTTGCCGCTGCAGGGGGTTGGCGATCTGCCGCCGCGGACGCCGGGGGCCGGCTGCCGGCCGGCTGCGCGACGGACCGTGCCGCCCGCGCGTTGCCGTAGGCGGCTGCGCCGCGTTCACGCGCGGCCGCCCCGGCGGCCTGCTGCTCGGCGGATGTCATGACCTTGTGCTCGCGGCGAAGCGGCATGCGTGCTCCTTCGGGTGGTTCGGTTGGCTCTTCCCATAGTACCCACCCGCCGGTTCGGAAGCCTTCCGAACCGGAGGGGAGGCTGCGGGTAGGCGGCGCGGATGGGCGCGGCGCAGCGGGCGGTGCTTCTCGCCACAGAACCGCCGTTATCGGCTTTTGCGCCCTGGATATGCGTCGCCCAGCAAGCGGCGTTTCTCCTGAGCCCCGAAAGTTCGTCGCCCAGTAATCTCGCGTGCCCCCGCGCCCTAAAACGTCTCTGCACAGTAACGGTGGCAAGAAATGCGCCCCGAAACCGCGCCGCCCAGCAATGGCGCGTTGCTGGGCGGCGCG
>CAVJHQ010000139.1:0-1854 GCA_963649365.1 Alloprevotella sp. | reverse complement strand
GGGGCGCGGAGGCCCGGCGCGTTGCTGGGCGGCGCGGTTATGGGGCGCGAAGGTCCGGCGCGTTGCTGGGCGGCGCGGTTTCGGGGCGCAGCCGCTTGTCTCGATACCTCTGCGACAAGAGAAACCCCCTCCCGCTATAGAACCCCGCCCCCCGCGACGTTGCGATGTCGCGGGGGGCGGGGTTCTGTGGCGTATCCGCCCCCCAAACGTCGCGCGGGCCGGGGTTCGGTGGCGAGAAGTGCGCGCCCCTGTCGCAGGGACCTGCGTCCTGTGGCGCGCTTCCTCGCCGGGCACTTCCGGGTTCGGAAGCCTTCCGAACTCCGGAGGGAGGGCGGCGGCGCGCCTACTTGCCGAAGATCCCGCCGAGCTTGCCGAAGACGCCCTGGACCATGGAGCCGAGGTCGACCTTGGAGAGGTCGAGCTTGGACACGTCGACGTTGAGGTTCTTCGCCGCGTCCTGCAGCGCGTTGAGGTCGAGCTTGCTGAGGTCGAGCTTGGAGAGGTCCAGCTTGGAGAGGTCGACGTGGCTGAAGTCGAGCCCGAGCTCGGAGGCCTTGGCGAGCACGCCCTGGATGACCTCGTGGATATCGAAGCTCTCGTCGCCGACGATGGCCTTGACGGCGGCCTCGGGGTCGGCGATGAGCTCCTGGGCCTTCTCGGGGGCGTCCTGGATGGCCGCGACGACCTTCTCGACGATCTCGGAAGTCTGCATGTGGTCCCTCTTTCCTCTTGGGGTCGGTGCCCGCCGGGGCTGGTCCCCGCGCGCGGGCGTTCATGGACACAACATACCCGATGGCGCCGCGGCCGGGCCCCTCGTGCCGCGAGGAATCTCAAGCGACCGTTGAGGCTCGCGGCCGGGCGCTTCTCGCCACGTGTTTCCGAACGGGGGCGAAACCGCCTTTCTACCCTCGCACGGGCTAAGCTTAGAAGCACGTGTCTATGCGATAGGAGAAAGCATGCGCCACATCAAGACGATCGACGACATCACGAAGGACGGCAAAGTAGAGTTCGGCGAGGGCTACGACTTCGTGTCCGATGCCTCAGACGCCGACGCCATCCTCATGCGCTCGACCGACCTGCACGGCTATGAGCTTCCCGCCTCCATCCGCGCGATCGCGCGCTGCGGCGCCGGCGTGAACAACATCCCCGTCGACGAGTACGCCAAGAAGGGCGTCGTCGTCTTCAACTCCCCGGGCGCCAACTCCAACGCCGTCAAGGAGATCGTGCTCGCCATGCTCATCCTCTCGAGCCGAGGCGTCGTTCAGTCCATGGACTGGGTGCGCAACCACGCCGAGGACCCCAACATCCTCGTCAACGCCGAGAAGGCCAAGAAGGCCTTCGTCGGCCACGAGCTCAAGGGCAAGAGGATCGGCGTCGTGGGCCTGGGCAACGTCGGCTCCAAGGTCGCGAACGCCTGCGTCGACCTCGGCATGGACGTCTACGGCTACGACCCGTTCATCTCGGTCGAGCACGCGTGGGTCCTCTCCCGCGACGTGCAGCGCGTGGGCACGCTCGAGGACCTCTGCCGCAACTGCGACTACCTCACGCTCCACGTGCCGTCCAAGTCCGACACCGTCGGCATGATCTCCGACGACCAGCTCGGGCTCCTGAAGCCGGGCGCGGTCCTGATCAACTACGCGCGCGAGACCATCATCGACGAGGACGCCGTGGACGCGGCCCTGCGCGGCGGGCGCCTCAGCTGGTTCGCCTGCGACTTCGCCACGCCCAAGACGGTCAAGATGCCCAACACCTTCATTACCACGCACTCCGGCGCGGGCACCGGCGAGGCCGAGGCCAACTGCGCCGACATGGCCATCTCCGAGCTCAAGGACTACCTGGAGAACGGCAACATCG
>CAVJHQ010000138.1:0-3617 GCA_963649365.1 Alloprevotella sp. | reverse complement strand
TCCTGCTGGGACACAGCGAGATGCCCATCTCCAGGTCCAGCCCGGGATAGAGCACCGTGCAGGTCATGTCGTAGAGCGGAGCAAGCCCCCATGAATGCCACTCGGTGTCCATAAGCAAAGAGAGGTTCTTGAGGTGGTTATCGCAGTTGCCCATGAGCACGTCAAGGAGAAGCGCCTCCATGAGGCAGACCCTGTCACCAAAGGGATTGCCGGAGACGTCGGAGACCAGCCTCGCGCAGAGCTCCGGGTAGTTCGCGCCCGTGGGCTCGTACTTGAGTTCGCCCATATGCACGCAGGGTGAGTCGAATTCCAGGCGCTGCCAAATCCTCCTCCTTGTGCTAGCTAAGCAGCCGGCTACCGACGCCGGAGACGATCGCGCCCTTCGCCACCTGGTAGGTGCAGACAAGGTAGAGCAGGTAGACACCCATGACGAGCCCCGCCGCTCCCGCGAGTACCATCGGATCGACGCCCGCGAATGAGAGCGCGTTCGTGTACATGACGCCCACCGCGCAGGCCGCGTGGCAGAGCGCGACCACGAGCGGCGCCGCGAAGTAGGCCGCCATCTGCGAGCGCAGGCTTGCCATCAGCGCGCGCCGGTCGCAACCGAGCCGGGCGAGCATCCGGTAGCGCCCGATGCTCTCGGCAACCTCGGAGAGCTGCTGCACCGAGAGCACGGCTGCGGTGGTCACGAGGAAAACGAAGCTGATGTAGAGGCCAAGGTACGTGATGGCGAGCTTCAACGCCAGGGTGTCGCTGCGGGTCGTCTCGGGGTCGACCGCGGACGAATAGGGCCAGACGGACCCGCTTTCCCTCGCCTGCTCGCATTCCTCCCTGAGCTGCGCGGTGGCCACGGCCTGCGAAAGCCCGTCGCGGTACATGACGTCCACGGTGCACTGGTTCGGGTACAGGCCCTCTGCGCGCGCCGTTCGCACGATACCGTCAGGCACGACGAGGACCGCGGTCGAGTAGGCCATCTCCCCGTCTACGAGCTGCGTCGTAACGAGCGTGCCGGAAGCCTTGAGATGCGTGCCCAGCATGTCGACGCCCTTCTCGCTCGAGGCGAGCGCTTCGGAAAACGCGGAAAGGCTGTCCACGTTGTTGCAGACGGCATACTCGTCGTCTGCCATGTCGATCTCCTGCGCGCCGACGAGACGGGCGAGCTCGTTGTACTGCGAGACTCCCACGGACTCCACGGGGTTGTTCGCGAAGGAGGAGTCGATGCCGGAGCCCGACGAGATGCCGAGGGCCTTCTCGAGTTCGCCGTAGGTCATGCGCTCGGCAAACCAGTGGTCGATCTGCACGCCGGTTTTTACGAGCTCGCTCCAGCTGGGGCAGTTCTCCTTCATCCAGGCGAGGGAGTCGCCGTCGTTTTCTTGATAGGCTTCGAGACTTGGGGAGTGCTCGGACGACGTGATGAAGCCGATGAACGAGGCATCGTATGGGGCAGACTCGCTCATGTCGCCCGAGTAGAGGCTCGCGAGGCCGGAGCCGCAGGCGAACGTGGCGATGGCGATGAAGAGCAGCACGCATACAGCCCACAGCGAGACGAAGGCGGTGTTCGCCTTATGGGCGACCTGGCGAACCGTGAACATACGAAGGCCCTGCAGGTAAACGCTGTCGGAGCGCGAGAGCACGAGGACGACGAAGCCCGAGCCCGACCAGAACAGGAGGAAGGTGCCTACGAGCATAAGGGCCGCGGCCCGGAGGAACTCGTCGCTCTTGTTCATGCCGGATGCGGCGAGTGTGCAGTAGGCAAGGGTGAGAATCGCTATGGCCAGCGCGAACCCGACCACGCAAAAGGCGGGGCGGCGCAGCGCCATGCGCTCGCCTGTCGAGCGGGATTTGAGCAGGGTGATGATTCGGCAGCGGCCGATCTGCAGCGCATTGAAGGCGGCGGTGACCAAATAGATCGCCGCGAAGGTTGCCAGCGTGGCCGCGGCCGAGCCCACGCTGAAGACGATCTGGTAGTTGGCGATGCTCATCTTGAGCAGCGCGGCCGCCGCGAACGAGAGCCCTTGGCTCACGCCGATGCCCAGGGCAAGCCCGCAGGCGAGCGAGATGGCGCCGACCGAAAGCGTCTCCATGAGGACGACGGCGCAGACCTGCGGCGCCGTCATGCCAAGTAAGAGATAGGTGCCGAACTCGTGCTTCCTGGCGCGCACGACGAAGCGGTTGGCGTATAGGACGAGCAGTCCCAACACCACGGCCACGACCACGCTGAACATGGAGATGAGCTGCGAGATGAGATCGAAGACGGACACGCCGCCGCTGGTCAGCACTCCTTCACCGGTCTCCTTGGCTTCGAAGAGCGCAGACGAGTCGCCGATGGCGTTGAAAGCGTAGAAGACGGCGACGCCCAGGACGAGCGTGACGAAATAGATGGTGTATTCGCGCGCGCTGCGGCGCACGTTGCGCAAGGCGAGCTTCACAAGCATGGCAGCCCCCTAACGCGCGGGGCGGGGCGCAACCGAGCCGGTGCGCCCGCCGAGAAACGCCTGGACCTCGAGGATGCGCGTGTAGAAGTCCTCGCGCGAACCGCTGCCGCGTCGCACCTCGCTGAAGAGCTTGCCGTCCTTTATGAAGAGCACGCGTCCCGCATGCGAGGCGGCGAAGGCGTCGTGCGTGACCATGACGATGGTGCTGCCGAGCTTTGCGTTGAGGACTTCGAGGGTCTCGAGCAGAACCGCGGTGTTGCGGGAGTCGAGCGCACCCGTTGGCTCGTCGGCGAGCACGAGCCTGGGGTCGCCGACGATGGCTCGCGCGGCGGCCACGCGCTGGCGCTGGCCGCCCGACATCTGGTTAGGGTACTTGTCCAGCACGTCCTCGACGCCAAGGAGCTTTGAGACGCGGCCGACCCTCTCGCGAACTTGGCCTGCGGATACACCCTTGATGGTGAGGGCGAGGGCGATGTTCTCGAACCCTGTGAGGGTGTCGAGCAGGTTGGCGTCCTGGAAGATGAAGCCCAGGCTCTCGCGGCGGAAGCGGGAAAGCTCGCGACCGCGCAGCTTGGTGATATCGCGCCCATTGAGGACGATGTGCCCGCCGCTGACCTGGTCGATCGTCGAGATGCAGTTGAGCAGCGTGCTCTTGCCGGAACCCGAAGGCCCCATGACGGCCACGAACTCGCCGGCCTCGATGGCGAAGCTCACGCCTGCGAGGGCATGCGTCACGGCTCCGCGCGAGCCGTAGGCCTTCTCGATGTCGATCACGCGCAGAAGCGCGCCGCCCTGCGCGTCGGCGGGCGCGGGCGTGGCAGGGGGATTGATACGAACAGCATTCATGCTCGGGTCCTTTCATTGCGGTGGATGCCGATCCCATCGTCCAGCTTTCGCGCGCCATCATCCATCGATTTGCCTTACCCGAGCCTTACGTTTGCGTAAGGTTCGCCGCCGGTTCCGCCTGCGCAGGCGAGCCGGGCTGGCCTGCTGCGGCCCGCTTCGCGGCGACAAGCTCCAATCGCCGTCGATCCTGCGGAAAGCCGATGCTGATCGTAGTGCCCGCTCCTTCCTCGCTTTCAAGCTCGATACCGAGCCCCAGGTCGCGGCAGGCGCAGGCCACCAGGTAGAGACCCATGCCCGTGGCGGGATGGTGCGTGCGTCCGGCCTTCCCCGTGAAGC
>CAVJHQ010000137.1:0-3762 GCA_963649365.1 Alloprevotella sp. | reverse complement strand
GGGCAGGTCGAAGTACCAGTTGTCGACGGGGCGCAGCTCGGGCGTGGTGCCGGTGAGCTGCGAGACGGGGGCGATGAGCTCCTCGGGGTCGAACTGGTGGCCGAGGTCGCACTCGTCGGCGTAGGCCTTCTCGGACTTGCAGCCGCGCACGGGGCAACGGCCGATGACCTGGCGGCCGTTGAGGAAGGTGCCGGCCTCGGCGTCGTAGAACTGGCGCGTGGAGCGCTTGGTCAGGTAGCCGCGCTCGTGGAGGCGCCGCAGCAGGTCGTCGGTCAGGTTGTGGTGATAGGTGCGCGCGGGCTCAAGGCCGGAGCCCTCGAAGATGTCGAGGCTGATCTCGTAGGCGTCGAGCGCGGCCTTCTGGGCGGCGTGGTTGGCGCCCACGTAGTCGTAGATGGTGCCCTCGTAGCCCTCGTTCTCGACCTTCTTGCGATAGCCCTCCATGATGGGGGAGCCGTAGCAGTCGGTGCCGGAGACGAACAGGACGTTCTTCTTGCCGATGCGGTCGCGGAGGAACCGCGCGAAGAAGTCGGCGGGCACGAAGACGCCGCCGATGTGGCCGAAGTGCAGGTTCTTGTTGCCGTAGGGCATGCCGCCGGTGACGACGGCGCGCTTGGGGAAGGTGGGGCGGGTCTCGGGCATCGCGTTGCTCCTTTGCGTTGCGCCTGGTTTCGGTTTCAACCCGCTTAGTATCCCACAACGGGCGCGCGAGGGAGTAAGGTGGGCGCATGAGAAAACTCGCCGACATAGACATCCTGGCTGACGAGGGGCTGCGGCGGCGCATGGTCGCCTGGTCGCTCGCGTTTCTCGTCGCCGGGGCCGCGGCCTGCGCGCTCATGTTCGCCGCGGGCGTCGCCGAGCCGTTCGGCCTATCCTGGGCGGCGGCGTATCTTCTTGCCTCGGTGGCGGCGCTGCCGGTCCACGAGCTCGTGCACGCCGCGGGGTTCAGGCTGCTCGTGCCGGGCGCGCGCGTGACGTTCGGCCTCAAGGACGCGTTCCTCTACACGAGCGCGAACGGCGCGGTGGCGAGAAGGGCTGCGGAGATCGTCGTTCTTCTCGCCCCGAGCGTGGCCGTGACGGCCGCGCTCGTTGCCGCGGCCCTCGGGCTCGGCGCCCCGGCCCTGGCGCTCGCTCTCGCGGCGACGCACCTCTCGGGCTGCGCGGGAGACCTTCTTATGGTCGCGGAGATCGTCCGGGAGCCGGCGTGCACCCACGTGGCCGACGCCGAGTTCGGCATCGTGCTTCTCGCGTCCTCGGGCCCGGACGCGGATTCTTAGGCCCGGTCACGGAATCGGCGCGACGCCGCCGAATGCGGCACGTCGCCACCGAATACAGCACGTCGCCACAGTATATTTAGGTGACAGGCGCGTCGTCCTGCGCCGTCCCAGCTACGCGAAGGAGCGTAAACACCATGATCTTTTTGATCGTCCTCGCGGTGGTCGTCGCCGCGACCGTCCTCTCCACCGGCTACGTCGTGCGCCAGCAGCACGTCGCCATCATCGAGCGCCTGGGCCGCTTCGCCGGCACGGCCGGCCCCGGCTTCCACGTCAAGGTCCCGTTCATCGACGTCACGCACGACGTCGACCTCATGACCGAGGACGAGCACATGACCTTCGACGCGAAGACCCAGGACAACGTGACCATCGAGCTCGACGTGTCCATCCAGTACCACGTCGACCAGACCAACGTCCACGGCGGCGAGGAGTCGGGCATCTGGAAGAGCTTCTACACGCTGACCGACCCCGTCGCGCAGATGAAGGACTACCTGGCAGACGCCCTGCGCAGCCAGATCCCCAACCGCACGCTCGACGAGGTCTTCTCCGAGAAGGACGCCATCGCCACCGCCATCGACGAGGTCGTGGCCAAGAAGATGCTCGACTACGGATACGTGCTCGTGACCACGCTCATCACCTCGATCCGCCTGCCGCGCGAGGTGCAGGAGTCGATGAACCGCATCGTCGCGTCCAAGAACAACCTCGCCTCGGCGCAGAACGACGCCGAGGCCGCGCGCGCGAAGACCGTCATCGCGGCGCAGGCGAAGGCCGAGGCCATGGCAGCGGAGGGCAAGGGCATCGCCGACCAGCGCATCGCCATCGCGCGCGGCATCAAGGAGTCCATCGACACGATCAAGGGCTCGGAGCTCTCGAGCGCCGAGGCGAACCGTCTCTTCGAGTACACCCAGTGGGTGTCCATGATGGAGGCGTTCGCCGCCAAGGGGTCGTCCTCGGTCGTGCTCCCGGGCGACTTCGCGGCGTCGGCGGACTTCTATAAGCAGCAGGTCGCGGCGCACGTGACGCCGAACCCGCAGGGCGGGGAGCTCTAGGCCCTTGAGCTGCGGTTCATGTATCGATAGCGCGAGCCGGGGGGATGCGTGCGGGCGGATCCCCCTGGCCCTCCACGCCTGCTGCGGCCCCTGCTCGCTCGAGCCGGTGAGGCTCCTGCGCGAGCAGGGCTTCGAGCCGACCGTCATCTGGACGAACCCGAACATCCAGCCGGTGGCCGAGCACGAGCTGCGGCTGCGGACATTGCAGGCTTGGGCCGCCGACGTCGCGCATGTGGACGTGGTGGTTGCGGCAGACGACCGCGAGGCATGGGAGCACGCGGCCGCGCCGCACGGTTTTGACCGGCGTGCCCGTTGCCGCGCCTGCTACGCGCTGCGGCTCGCCGAGGCGTGCCGCGTCGCGCGCGAGCGGGGCTTCGAGCATGTCTCGACCACGCTCGCCGTGTCGCCTTACCAGCTCTTCGACGATTGCGGCGAGCTTCTTGCCAAGGTCGCGGCCGCCAACGGACTCACGGCGGTCTGGCAGGATTTCCGCGCCTTCTACCCGGAGGCCACGCGCGAGAGCCGCGAGCTCGGGATGTATCGGCAGAACTACTGCGGCTGCCGCTTCTCCGCGGCCGAGGCCGCCATCGAGCGCCACGAGGCGCGCGACGAGCGCAAGCGCCGCAAGGCCGAGGCCAGGCGGCTCCGCGGAGAGGGGCGCGACGACGGTCGCGGGGAGGACGCATAGGCGCATCGTCGTCCCGCGCCAGTGCTCGCGCTCGTGGTCGCTGTGCCTCTCTTTATTACGCGAAAGCCCTGCGTGCTTTGCCGCCTGACGCGTCCATTCGGGCCGATTGCCGAGAGACCCTTCCCGAATCGGCGCCCGCGCCGTATGGTGTGTCGCACTGAATTCGGCTTGCCCGCGCAGACGCGCCCGGAGCCGACGAAACAAGGAGGCACATCATGGGCCTGTTCACAGGAAAGACCGTCATCGTCACCGGCGGCGGCAAGGCGACGCTTAAGGACGGCAGCGCCGGCTCCATCGGGTACGGCATCGACATCGCATTTGCCAAGGAGGGCGCGAACCTCGTCGTCACCGGCCGCAACGTCGCCAAGCTCGAGGCGGCCAAGGAGTCCCTCGAGGCCGACTACGGCATCGAGGTCCTGCCCGTGGCCGCCGACGTCTCGGCCGGCGCCGACAACGAGGCCGTCGTCCAGAACGTCATCGACAGGGCGGTCGAGAAGTTCGGCCGCATCGACGCCGTGGTCAACAATGCCCAGGCCAGCGCCTCGGGCGTGACCATCGCCGACCACACCATGGACCAGTTCAACCTGGCCATCTACTCCGGCCTCTACGCCGCTTTCCTGTACATGCAGAAGGCCTACCCCTACCTCAAGGAGACCCGAGGCTCCGTGGTCAACTTCGCCTCCGGCGCCGGCCTCTTCGGCAACTACGGCCAGTGCTCCTACGCCGCCGCCAAGGAGGGCATCCGCGGCCT
>CAVJHQ010000136.1:0-3890 GCA_963649365.1 Alloprevotella sp. | reverse complement strand
TCCGGTTGCGCGACAGGTGTCGTTTATGCATGGGCGCGCGGGCAGGGCCGGCGGGTGCGCGGCCGAGAAGTGCCCGAGGTGGTGTTTCTCGGCGCCACCTCGGGCCAATATCGCTCGAGGTGGCGCCACTTCGAGGCGTTTTGCCACCTCGCGGCACCACCTCGAGGCACGGGCGTCGGCGCCGAGGGCCGCGCCGCAAATGCGCGGCGGCGCTTACCGGTACTGCTGGAGCGTGGGCATGGTGGCCACCTGGAGGTCGCCCTCGACGCCCGCGGGGACGACGACGTCGTAGGCGACCTCGACGCTCTGCCCGGGATAGACGGGGAAGCTCGGGCGCGCCACGTCGAAGTCGCCGCTCACGTCCGCGGTGTAGAGGACCTGCAGCCCCTTGTACTCGGCCGCCGTGAACTGCGCGCCGTTGCTCGCCGTGACGCCCTCGACCGAACAGCCCGCCGGGGCGTACAGGTAGACGAAGGGCTCGTAATAGCCCGGGTCGGCGAGGTAGCCGATGATGTAGGCTCCGCCCGTCGCGTACTCCTCGGGGGTCAGGTAGTTCGACACCGTGGTGCTCACGTGGTAGGTGCGCGTGCCGTCGGCGGCGGCGTCGACGCCCGTGATGTCGGTCTCCATGCCGAACCACCACCCGATCTTCGAGCCGAACCAGATGTTGGCGAAGACGCCGAGGGTGGGCTTCTCCTGCGTCGCGGCGTCGAGCGCGCCGGTGACGCCGAGCGACTCCATGACCCCCTGCTCCTCCTCGTCCGCCATCCACACCATGAACTCGCGGTCCTCGCCGCTCTGGGCGAGCACGCCCAGGAGCTTGACGAGGGTGTCCGTGGTGAGGTTGTTGTGCACCTCCTCCGAGGCGCGCCACGCGGTCTCCGAGAAGAGCGCGTCGGTCATCCAGGCGCCGGTGTTGTAGTCGACCGTCGCCTCGTCGGACAGGTACTTCCAGTAGAGGTCGTGCTCCAGCACCTTGGTCGCGTTCGTGCCGTCGACCAGCGTGCCGTCCGAGAGCGTGACGCTCGTGCCCAACGACGCGAGCAGCCGCTGGACGACGCTCGGCGTCAGCGAGACGACGCCGTCGACATGGGCGCCGTTTCTCTCCTCGTAGGACGCCGCCCAGATGCTGCCCACGCGCTCGAAGTCAGGGTTGAAGCCGTAGTCCCAGGTATAGCGGGTGTATCCGTAGAAGAGCGTCCGCTCCTCGTCGGTTATGGCCGTCGTCGCGGGCGTGTCCTCGTTCAGGACGTCGTAGACTTTCTGGAAGCTGCCGAAGCTGACCTCACCGTTCTTGATGGTGAGCGTCCCCACGGAGCCGGGGAAGCCGCCGGAGGCGCGCAGCTCGGCGGAGTTCTGCGCGACGAGCAGGTACGTCCGGTCGCCCTCGGCGCCCAGAAGGCCGCCGGCGATGGGCGCCACCTCAGCCGCCGCCTGGAACATCCCGTTGACCTCGCCGATCTTCTCCTTGGCCGAGGAGGCGGCGGAACTCAGCTGCTCGACGTGCATCTGGGGCAGCGCGTCGACCGCGTCGGCGCAGCGCTGCATGACGGGCGCGGTCTGCTGCACGGTGGCGAGAAGCCCCGTGAGCGCCTGAACGTCGATCGTCTTGTTCTGGATCAGCGACTCGACGGGGTTGTCCCGCAGCGCGTCCGTCAGGGGGACGAGCGCGTTGGCCGACGCGTCGGAGAGGACCGACGCGAGCGCGCGGGCGCCCTCGACGTCGCTCCCCACGGCCGGCAGGCCGGCGGCGAGGTCCCAGACGGGCGCGGCGAGGCCCTCCTCCAGCTGCGATGCCGTCGCCTGCAGGCCGCGCGCCGAGGACGCGGCCGACTCGAAGTCGTGCGCCGCGACGGCCGACTGAACCGCCGAGAGCTGCGAGAGCGCCGAGGACGCCTGCGACTTCAGGCCCCTCACGGAGTCCGCGACCACAAAGCCGGCCCCCGCGCACGCGACGACGAGCACGGCGAGGACGCACGCGGCCACCTTAAGCGCGAGGCGCCGGGGCCGGCGGCGATGCCGGTGCTTGACCAGCCCGGACTCGTCCCGGTCGCCGCGCACGAGGAAGTCGAAGTCGAACTCGAACTCAGCGTCGTCGCGCTCTTTGGCGCCCTCTCCCCTCTTCCCCCCGTCGCTCGACGGGGAGTCCTCAAGGGACGGCAGCTCCGGGCCCTCCTCGGGCGCGTTCAGATGCGTGGACATGCGGCTCCTTACCGATAGGGTTTCTAGGGCCCGATTATACTCGGCCCTCCCCCAGCTCGCCTTGTCCCGGGGGCGCCGGCGCCCGGCGCTTACCCCACGCGAGTCACGAAGTGAGCGAGCGCAGCGAGCGCTGAGCGGTGGGGAGAGCGCCGGGCGTCGGTGGCTCTGGGGCGCAGGCCGCCCCGGGCCTGAACGACGCACAAAATAGAAGAAGGGCGGGAACCCGAAGGTTCCCGCCCAGACAAGAAGGCTGTTCGGCGAGCGTCCGGCTACACCCAGAAGAGCATGGCGTTGTAGCTCGGGACCGGCCAGTACTCCTCGGAGACGATGGTCTCCATCTCGTCCACGGCGGCGCGCAGGACGTCCATGGCCGGGATGACGACGTCGCGGTAGGCCTCGCACTCGGCCTGCGGGTCCTCGATCTCGCGGGCGTCGGCGTTCTTGGCCTCCAGGTCGGAGACGGCCGCGTAGATGGCGTCGATGCCGCCGGTGAGGGTGGCGACGAGCTCCTTCTCGGCCTTGGCCTCGATGCCGAGCTCGGCCTTGGTGGCCACAGAGGCGGCCAGGCTGCTGCTGTACTCGGAGATGGCCGGGATGTAGAGGCGCTTGGTCATGTCGACCATGGTGTTGGCCTCGATGTTCAGCAGCTTGGCGTACTGCTCGGCCTTGGAGACGTAGCGGGCGTGGACCTCGGCCTCGTTGAGGACGCCGTACTTGTCGAAGAACTCGATGTTCTCGGGCTTGACCATCTGCGGCAGGGCGTCGACGGTGGTCTTGAAGTTGGGCAGGCCGCGCTTCTCGGCCTCGACCTCCCAGTCCTCGGAGTAGCCGTTGCCCTCGAAGATGATGCGGTGGTGCTCCTTGAGGGTGGCCTTGACCCACTCGAGGGCCGCGGCGGTGAACTCGTCGCCCTCCTTGCCCTCCATCGCGGTGGCGAACTCGTCGCAGACCTCGGCCACGGCGGTGTTCAGGACGACGTTCGGGTCGGAGAGGTTCTGCTGGGAGCCGCACATGCGGAACTCGAACTTGTTGCCGGTGAAGGCGAACGGGGAGGTGCGGTTGCGGTCCGTGGTGTCCTGGAGCAGGTCCGGGAGCATCGGGACGCCGAGGTCCATGCGGGTCTTGCCGTGGGACTCGACGGCCTCGTCGTTGATGAGGCCCTCGACGACGGCGTCGAGCTCGTCGCCCAGGAAGACGGAGACGATGGCCGGGGGCGCCTCGTTGGCGCCGAGACGGTGGTCGTTGCCGGCGGAGGCGACGGAGACGCGCATGAGGTCGGCGTGGCGGTCGACGGCGGCGATCAGGCCGGAGAGGAAGACGAGGAACTGGAGGTTCTCGCCGGGGTTGGAGCCGGGCTCGAGGAGGTTCTTGCCGTCGGCGCAGACGGACCAGTTGTTGTGCTTACCGGAGCCGTTGACGTAGTCGAAGGGCTTCTCGTGCTGCAGGCAGGCGAGGCCGTGGTGGGTGGCGAGGAGCTTCAGCTTCTCCATGGCGAGCAGGTTGTCGTCGATGGCGAGAGAACCCTGCTCGAAGATCGGGGCGAGCTCGTGCTGGGCCGGGGCGACCTCGTTGTGCTTGGTCTTGGCGGGGACGCCGAGCTTCCAGAGCTCGTCGTCGACCTCCTTCATGAAGGCGTTGACGGTCGGGCGGATGGCGCCGAAGTAGTGCTCCTCGAGCTCCTGGCCCTT
>CAVJHQ010000135.1:0-3924 GCA_963649365.1 Alloprevotella sp. | reverse complement strand
AGCAACGACATGGGCGACCTGAAGGCGTTCCCGCAGATAGGGACGCTCAAGACCGCGAGCGCGGAGATTAGGCAGCTGAACAAGCAGCTGGGCATATGCGACGACCATGAGGGCGAGGTGGGCGATTCTGGCAAGCAAGGGACCGTCCTGCAACTCGTCCAGGACCGCCGCGCGCGTAGGGTCGCGGGAGCCTAGGCTAAAGGAGCTTCGCGGGAACCCCGCCTACTCCGAGGGCGAGGACGCGTGCGCCCTCTCCGAGGACCTGGGCCTCTCGCTCTTCCCGTGGCAGCGCGACGTGCTGGACATATGGTGCGCCCGCGACGAGGGCGGGGCGCCCGCCTACGTGACGTGCGGACTGGACGTGCCGCGACAGAACGGCAAGAACGCCTCTCTTGAGGCATACGAGACCTATCTCCTCGTGGTGTGCGGCTGGAACATCGTCCACACCGCCCACCGCGTGAAGACCTATAAGAAGTCGTTCCGCCGACTCGCTCGCTACTTCGAGGACTCGCGCAGGCACCCCGAGATGTGCGCCGAGGTGGAGACCATCCGCCGCACGAACGGCGAGGAGGCCATCTACCTCAAGAACGGCGGCTCCATAGAGTTCATGGCCCGCACGAACGGCGGCGGGCGCGGCTTCGACAACGTGCAGCTGGTCGTGTTCGACGAGGCGCAGGACCTCACCGACGCGCAATACGACGCCATCTTCTACACCATGGCGGCCAGCTCAACGGGCGAGCGGCAGGTGCTCTATATGGGAACCCCGCCGAACGAGAAGGCACCGGGCGAGACGTTCAGCCGCGTCCGCGCGGCGTCCCTCGCGGGCAAGACCAAGCGCACGGCGTGGCTCAGCTGGTCGACCGAGAAGCTGCCCCCGCGCGACTCGGCGTTCGAGGACATAAAAGACCTCGTGTATGCGGCGAACCCCTCCATGGGCTACGTGCTGGACGAGGACTTCACCGAGGCCGAGTTCGCGGGCGGCGACTTCGTCGGCTTCGCCCACGAGCGCCTGGGGTGGTGGAGCGAGGTCGAGTCGCTTTCCGCCGCCATCCCGCCCAAGCTCTGGCGCGAGTCCGCCATCGACGAGATAGCCGACAGGTACAAGGGCCGCGCGGCCCTGTGCGTGAAGTTCAGCCCCGACGGCTCCTACTACGCGCTCGCGGGCTGCAAGCTCGGGCAGCGCAGGCTCAAGGGCAAGGCCGCGTTCGAGCTGATACGGGTCGCTCCGACCGACAACGGGTGCCGCAACCTCGCCGACGAGCTGATCGCGGCCAAGGGCAAGATATCGGCCGTGGTCGTGGACGGCCTTTCGGGCGCGGACGCCCTGTGCGGGCTTCTCGCCGACATGAAGGCCCCGCGAAACTACGTCGTCCGCTGCCAGACGAAGACGGTCATAGCCGCCGCCACGGGGCTGCTCGACGCGCTCAAGCGCGGCGACGTGGCCCACACGCCGTCCGAACAGCTCGACCGTGCTGCGGCGAAATGCGTGCGCCGTGCCATCGGCCGCGCGGGCGGCTGGGGCTTCGGCGCGGCCGTCGGCGACGAGACAACCATGAGCGAGCCGCTCGAGGCGGCGGCGCTCGCGCTGTGGATGGCCAAGGCCTCCCGGCGCAACCCCAAGAGAAAGCAGAGGCTGGTTTGAGACGCAAGACCACCTACGGGGACGTGAACCCGCTCACCCCCGACCTCTCGAACGTCCCCGACGCGTACGCTGAGACCGTCCAAGACCTCTTCGACACGTGGGCGAACGTCCGCGCCCGCAACAGGGTGCTGCGCGACTACTACGAGATGAAGAACGACGTGCAGAACCTCGGCATCTCCATCCCGCCCACGCTCAAGGCCACCAACTGCGTCACGGGCTGGTGCGCGAAGGCCGTGAACGCCCGCGCCAACCGCTCCATCTTCGACGGCTACGTCTTCGAGGGCGCGGAGGACGCGCGGCTCAAGCGCCTGGTGCGCGAGAACCGCCTTCGCTCGAAGTACCGCGAGGCGTGCGCGTCGGCGCTGGTCTACGGCGTGTCGGCGCTAACCGTCATGCGCGGCGGGGCTGGGCAGCCCGACGTGAAGGTGCGCACCTTCTCCGCCAACCAGTTCTGCGCCATCTGGGACAAGGACGCCGAGCGCATCGGCGCGGGCATCGTGCTGGCCGACGTGGACCGCGAGGGCAACCCCTCGCGCTATGTGGTGCACCTGGCCGACGCAGTGCTGACGCTCGCCGCGCCCGCCCACGGCACGGCCTGGGAGTGCGGCGTCGAGCCGAACCCCATGGGGCGGCCGCTCATGGAGCTGATCGTGAACGACGCCGACCCCGACCGCCCGATGGGCCACTCCCTGCTCACGCCCGAGCTTCTGGGCATCGTGGACAAGGCCATGCGCGACGTGTTCCGCATGGAGCTGGGCGCGGAGTTCTTCACGTTCCCGCAGCGGTACATCCTGGGCGCGGACGAGGAGCTTTTCACCGTTCCCGCCGAGGACGGCGGAAGCGGCGAGGACGGGGAGGAGGACGAGGACGGCGAAGCCGCCCGCGTGCCGTCCCCCGTGGCCCGCTTCAACGCCTATATCGGCTCGTGGCTCGCGCTTACCCGCGACGAGGACGGCGAGCTGCCGCAGGTGGGCCAGTTCTCGCCCATGTCCGCCGAGAACTTCACCAAGGTCTTCGAGAACGACGCGCAGAGGTTCAGCGGCGCGACCAACATCCCGTTGGCGCAGCTGGGCGTGCTGTCGAACAGCTACACCTCGTCCGACGCGCTGGGCGCGGCAAACGACCCGCTCATCCTGGACGTGGAGCGCATCAACGCCGCCAATGGCGAGGTCATGGAGAACGTGGCCCGCATGATGCTCTGCGTGGCAGACGGCGTGAGCTACGCGCAGCTGGACGATTCGAGCAAGGCCGTCCAGGCCGTCTTCAAGGACCCGTCCATGCCGACCATCGCCGCCCGCGCCGACTCGTTCACGAAAATCGGCGGCTCCGACAAGAGCCTCGTCGGTACCCCGGTCTGGTACGAGGGGCTGGGCTTCTCTCAGGCCACAATCGACCGCATCGAGGCGCAGAAGGGCGAGCAGCGGGCCACGGCCGACCTCAACACCATCGCCGGGCTGCTGCAAGGCTCCGCCGCGAAGGGCGAATGATGGTAGACCGCGAGCTGTTCGAGGCCTACCGCGACGCGCTGGGGGCGAGCGCCGACATGGCCAAGGCGTGCGTCGAGAACCTCATGAAGGGCTACGCCGGGGCGCTCACCCGGGCCGAGCTGACGCAGGTCTACCAGGGCCTGGTGAGGAAGCTCGGCACGTTCGCCGCCCAAGCCGCGCTCGAGTTCTACCGGGCGCAGCGCGAGCTTTCCGAGGCGGAAGGCGGGTACGAGGCCAAGGCGTACGCGCCGGAAGACTCGGCGCTGCTCGCCTACGACGCGGCCAACGCCACGCCGGCGCAGCTGCCGGGCATCGCCGTCCAACGCGTGCTCGCCTACGCCGACGAGACCATCTACCGCAACGGGGACGCCGACCCGGCGGGCGTGAGCTACGCCGTCGTGCCGCACCCCGGCGCGTGCGGGTGGTGCCTCATGGTGGGGGCCAACTCGTGGGGCTACAGGTCGAAGGCGAGCGCCGAGAGCCAGCGCCACCCGAACTGCAAGTGCTCCGTCGTGGCCGACTTCGACACGAAGAGCCCCCGCCTGGACGGCTACGACCCGGGCGAGCTGCAAAAACGCTACTCGGAGGCGCGTAAGGCGGTTTCCGCCGCAGCCTCGGACGAGTGGGCGGCGCTCACCCCCGACGAGCGCGCCGGGTACAAGCGCCCGCACAGAAGCGCCTACGACGTCTTCAAGACGAAGCGCATCGTCGCGGAGATGACGAGGCGCTCTAAGAGCTAGGGAAGCGCGGCCCCGCGAACACGGGGCCTTCTTCATACACGCGCGGGCCGAACGG
>CAVJHQ010000134.1:0-3949 GCA_963649365.1 Alloprevotella sp. | reverse complement strand
AGGTCGGCCAGCTCTCCCAGGAGCAGCTCACCAAGATCGCCGAGATCAAGATGCCGGACCTCAACGCCAACGACCTCGAGGCCGCCAAGAAGATCGTCGCCGGCACCGCCCGCTCCATGGGCGTGACCATCGCCGAGTAGCTTTATGGCTCCACGCGCCCTTCTTTAGGGGAGGGCGCTCTTTTTCTGTAGTCGCGGCTCAGGGCCGCACATGATGTGGGAGGGCGCAAAGCCCGTTGACCACAGGAGGTATTCCGAATGCCTAAGCACGGTAAGAACTACAAGGCCAACTTCGCCAAGGTCGACACCGCCAAGCTCTATGCGCCGAAGGAGGCCCTGGCCCTCGTCAAGGAGCTCGCCACCGCCAAGTTCGACGAGACCGTTGAGGTCTCCATCCGCCTCGGCGTCGACACCCGTAAGGCCGACCAGAACGTCCGCGGCTCCATCTCGCTGCCCCACGGCACCGGCAAGACCGTCCGCGTCGCCGTCTTCGCCGAGGGCGAGAAGGCCCGTGAGGCCGAGGAGGCCGGCGCCGACGTCATCGGCTCCGACGAGCTCGTCGCCCAGATCCAGAAGGGCGAGATCAACTTCGACGCCGCCATCGCCACCCCGAATATGATGGCCAAGGTCGGCCGCATCGGCAAGATCCTCGGCCCCCGTGGCCTCATGCCGAACCCCAAGCTCGGCACCGTGACCATGGACGTCGCCAAGATGGTCTCCGAGCTCAAGGCCGGCCGCGTCGAGTACCGCGCCGACCGTTACGGCATCTGCCACGTCCCCGTGGGCAAGGCTTCCTTCGAGCTCGAGAAGCTCGTCGAGAACTACGCCGCTCTCTACACCGAGATCCTGCGCGTGAAGCCGTCCTCGGCCAAGGGCAAGTACGTCAAGTCCATCGCCGTCTCCTCGACCATGGGCCCCGGCGTCAAGGTCGACTCCTCCGTTACCCGCGACTTCCTCGCCGAGTAGCTTGAGGAATAGCTTCTTTTTGTAGAAGTTGTAGCCTACTTGACGGGCGTCTCCGCGTTTGCCAAACTAGCAAATTGCGTGAGACGCCCGTCTTGCGTTAAACAGCACGTTCCGCTGCCAAAGACAGCCGGTGCCGCAAGGCTCAAAGGGGATTCCCGCCTGCCGAGGTGGTCTCAAGGATTGCATCTGCGAGAACCCCGCTTTGGCTGAGCCAGGTGGGGTTCTTTTCTGCGAAAAGGGCCCGCCCAAAACGGCGGCCGTGCCCGATCGCAGAATACAAGGAGGTGTAATCAATGCCCTGCAAAGCAAACGTTTCCATGCTCGACAAGGTCTCCGAGTCCCTCGAGAACTCCAAGGGTGTGTTCGTGGTCAACTACCGCGGCCTCACCGTTAAGGAGACCCAGGAGGTCCGCCGCGCCCTGCGCGAGGCGGGTGCCGAGATGAAGGTGTACAAGAACAACATCGTCAAGCTCGGCCTCGAGAAGGCTGGTCTTCCGGACATCAGCGAGATTCTCGCCGGTCCCTGCGCCTACGTCTTCTACGAGAAGGACGCCGTGGCCGCCGCTAAGGTGATCAAGGAGCAGTCCGAGAAGCTGAAGAAGATGGAGTTCGTCGGCGCTATCGCCGATGGCACCGCCCTCTCCGCCGAGGAGGCCAAGGCCTACGCCGACCTGCCCTCCCACGACCAGCTGCTCGCTCAGCTCGTCTACGTCATCGCGAGCCCGCTGTCCGGTATCGCCCAGGTTTGCGCCGGTCCCGCCCGTGGCCTCGCCACTGCGCTCCAGGCCGTCGTCGACCAGAAGCAGGCTGCGTAGACCTACGCGCCGGCTTCCCCGCACCACCTGCACCACCTCATAAGCTTTCGGGCGCCCAGAAGAGCGGCGCCCCTACAAAAGGAGAATTGACATGGCTGTCACCAAGGAAGAGATCATCGAGGCCCTCAAGGAGATGCCCGCCCTCGAGCTTTCCGAGCTCGTCCACGAGCTGGAGGACGTCTTCGGCGTTTCCGCCGCCGCCCCCGTCGCCGTCGCCGCTGCCCCGGCTGCCGCTGCTGCTCCCGCCGAGGAGGAGAAGACCGAGTTCGACGTCGTGCTCGAGGCCTTCGGCGACAACAAGATCGCCGTCATCAAGGTTGTCCGTGCTCTGACCAGCCTTGGCCTCAAGGAGGCCAAGGAGGTCGTCGAGGGTGCCCCCAAGGCCGTCCTCGAGGGCGCCAAGAAGGACGACGCCGAGGCCGCCAAGAAGCAGCTCGAGGAGGCCGGCGCTACCGTCACCCTCAAGTAAGTTCGCTTACTCGGGTTTCGGCTCACAGCCACCTTCAAGGGGTCGGGCGTTCGCGCCCGGCCCCTTTTTTCTGTGCCGCGTCCCTTCTGGCGGGCGCGGGGCAGGGTGGTTGCGCCCTTGGGATCCGGAGATAAAAACGGGCGGCCGGAGTCGAGTTCCGGCCGCCCATTGTTTCTTCACAAGTTCTCTACCAGCAGTTTTACAAAAGCGCTGGTAAATAAGTTAGTTGAGAAAAGATAATTCATGAGTAGCCATAAGTCAAGACTATTCATTGACCTTGCCTGGTGCATTGGCTAAATTATTACGTTGCGACAATTGCCGCCTTCCACCCTTTTGAAGGAGGAAAAGCCTGGTGTCTACCACAAAGACTTCTCTCACCAAACCACAAGGCACTACTGGACGCATGACCTTCGCCAAGATCGACCCTGCGATGGAGCTCCCCAACCTGATCTCCGTCCAGAAGGAGTCGTTCGAGCGCTTCATGGGCGAGGGCCTCGCGGAGTCCTTCGCCGAGTTCTCTCCCATCGAGAACTCCGCCAAGAACATGCAGGTCACCTTCGGCGACCATCAGTTCGGCGACCCGGCGCACACCATCGCCGAGTGCCGCGCCAAGGACATCTCCTACCAGGCGCCCCTCTTCGTGGACGTCCGCTTCGCCAACCTCGACACCGGCGAGATCAAGGAGCAGCTCGTCTTCATGGGCGACTTCCCGCTCATGACCGAGCGCGGCACCTTCGTCATCAACGGTACCGAGCGCGTCGTCGTCTCGCAGCTCGTCCGCTCCCCGGGCGTGTACTTCTCCACCGAGATGGACAACGGCGTCCAGGTCCACAAGGCGCAGTTTATCCCCGCGCGCGGCGCGTGGCTCGAGTTCGAGGTCGATAAGCGCGGCCACCTGGTCGTCTCCATCGACCGCAAGCGTCGCCAGTCCGCGACCATGTTCCTCCGCGCCCTCGGCATCGCCGAGTCCGACGACCAGATTCTCTCGCTCCTCGGCGACTCCGACGTCGTGCGCAACACCCTTGAGCGCGACACCGCGACCACCCGCGAGGACGCCCTGCTGGAGATCTACCGTCGCCAGCGCCCCGGCGAGCCTCCCACCGTGGACTCCGCCCGCAGCCTCATCGACGGCCTGTTCTTCAACCCGCAGCGCTACGACCTCGCCCGCGTCGGCCGCTACAAGGTCAACAAGAAGCTCGGCATCGACGTCGACGCCGCCGACAAGGTCCTTACGCAGGAGGACATCATCGCCTCCCTGCGCTACCTGCTGGCTGTTCACGCCGGCGACCCCAACTGCCGTCTCGACGACATCGACCACTTCGGCAACCGTCGCGTGCGCACCGTGGGCGAGCTCGTCCAGAACCAGTTCCGCATCGGCATGAGCCGCATGGAGCGCGTCGTCCGCGAGCGCATGGCCTCCCAGGACGCCGACGACATCACCCCGCAGAGCCTGATCAACATCCGCCCGATCGTGGCGGCCATCAAGGAGTTCTTCGGCTCCTCTCAGCTCTCGCAGTTCATGGACCAGTCCAACCCGCTTGCCGGCCTCACCCACAAGCGTCGCCTCTCGGCCCTCGGCCCGGGCGGCCTTGCCGGCCACAAGTCCGGCTCCAGCCGCCGCACCAACGTGCCGACGGCCGTCCGCGACGTCCACAACTCGCACTACGCCCGTATGTGCCCGATCGAGACCCCCGAAGGCC
>CAVJHQ010000133.1:0-3986 GCA_963649365.1 Alloprevotella sp. | reverse complement strand
ACCTCGCGCATGCGGCGCACCATGAGCTCGCGGGCGCCCTTGTCGTTGGAGCGGATGGTGCCCTCGAGCACGGCGGTGTCGGGGATGATGTTTGCCGCGGTGCCGGCCTCGAAGTGTCCGATGGTCATGATGGCGGCCTTGGTGGGGTCGACCTCGCGGGCCATGATGGCCTCGAGCGCCAGGTAGACGTGGACGGCGGCGTTGATGGGGTCGATGGAGTTCTGCGGGTAGGCGCCGTGGGAGCCGCGGCCGCCGACGACGATCTTGAAGCCGTCGACGGAGTACATCATGGTGCTCTTGTCGTTGTACATAAAGATGCCGACGGGCATCTTGCCGGCGGCCACGTGGTAGGCGAGGGCCACGTCGGGCTTGGGGTCCTCCAGGATGCCGGCCTCGATCATGTCCTTGGCGCCCTCGAAGGTCTCCTCGGCGGGCTGGAACATGAACTTGACGGTGCCCTTGAGGTCGGCCTCGCTCTCCTTGAGCATGCGCGCGGCGGTGAGGAGCATGGCGGCGTGGAAGTCGTGGCCGCAGGCGTGGGCCGTCTTGCCGTCCGGGCAGGCGAAGGGCTCGCCGGACTCCTCGGGCATGGGCAGCGCGTCCATGTCGGCGCGCAGGAGGATGACGGGGGAGCCGGAGCCCAGGGTCGCCGTCACGCCGTGGCCGCACTCGCGGGGCTCAAGGCCGTACTCGGCGAGCTTCTCCATAACGAAAGCGCAGGTCTTGGGCGTGTTCAGGCCCACCTCGGCGTTCGTGTGGATGTGGCGGCGGTTGGCGATCGTCTCGTCCTTGAGCTCGCAAGCTCGCTGGTAGTAGTCCATGGCGCCTCTTTTCGCTGGATTACACATGTTGTGTAAATGTCTCAAACCGATGTGTCGCACGGGTTTCCGGCAGGTGAGAATGCCGCGACGCGTTCCGCGGCGTGCGGCGAAGGTTTTCGGGGCCGCGGCGCGTCGGTTGCTCGAGGCGCCGCCGCCGAAAACTCCATGGCAGGGCCGCGCCTGGGCCGGGTGTTAGACTTTCCAGGTACGTTCGGCGCGTTCGGGAAGGCGGCGTCCATGGAGAAACTCGACCTTGCGGCCCTCGTCGCGCGGGCGCATGACGCGTGCGAGGCCGTCGCGGCCGCGAACGTCGCCGGTTGCGGCGCCCCCGGCAAGAAGCCCCTGCGCGCCCAGCTCGACGACGACCTGCTGCTCTTCGGCATCTACCTTGCCGACGCCGATGCGGGCGTGGACGACGACGAGGCGGCGCTCATATGCAGCTGCCTCGGCCGGCCTGAGGCCGACGAGGTCAAGCGCGAGATCTGCGACCACGCCAAGCTCTCCGACGCCTTCGCCTCCCGCGTGCCCGAGTCGCTCAAGTACTTCGTCCTCTCCGACGCTGGCAAGAAGCTCCCCGCCCATGCCGACTCCGGCCGCATGGCCATGGTCTGCTACGACGCCTTCGAGGTCTTCGGCCAGACCATGCTCGCGAGCCGCCGGCGCGACGCCTCCGACGCGGCCGTCTCGCGCTTTACCGCCTACGTGGGAATGCTTGAGAAGTTTATCCGCGAGTACGCCTGCTGGAGGCCCGTCTCGCAGAAGGGCTACGCGGTCGTCGAGCCCGCCGCCGCCGACGACGAGACCGAGGAGCAGAAGCAGGCCAAGCTCGAGGAGCTCCTGGGCGAGCTCAACGCGCTCGTGGGGCTGGACGCCGTCAAGCGCCAGGTCGCGAGCCTCGTCAACCTCGTCCGCGTGCAGAAGATGCGCGCCGCCCTCGGCATGGCCGCGGCCGACGTGAGCAAGCACATGGTGTTTCTCGGCAACCCCGGCACGGGGAAGACCACCGTGGCCCGCATGCTCGCGCAGATCTACAAGTACCTGGGGGTTCTGCGCACGGGGCAGCTCGTGGAGGTCGACCGATCCGGGCTCGTGTGCGGCTACATCGGCCAGACGGCGACGCGCACGGCCGAGGTGGTGGATCAGGCGCTCGGCGGCGTGCTCTTCGTCGACGAGGCGTACGCGCTCACGGTCGGCAAAGGCGACGGCGACTTCGGCCAGGAGGCGGTGGACACGCTGCTCAAGGCCATGGAGGACCATCGCGACGACCTCGTGGTCATCGTCGCCGGATACACCGACCTTATGGAGCAGTTCCTGAGCTCGAACCCGGGGCTGCGGTCGCGGTTCTCGAACTTCATCACCTTCGAGGACTACACGGCCGACGAGCTCATACGGATCTTCGAGCAGAACGTGGCCAAGCGCGAGTACGTGCTGTCGGGCGCCGCGCGCGAGCGTGCCCGCGAGCTTATCGAGAACCGCGTGGCGCACAAGCCGGAGAACTTCGCCAATGCCCGCGACGTGCGCAACCTGCTCGAGCATGCCATAGCCAATCACGCCACGCGTGTGATCGGCCTCGGGCGCGAGAACCCAGGCAAGGAGCTCCTCTCGACGATCGAGCCCGAGGACCTCGAGGACTGGCAGTAGGAAGGGGAGCGTGAAATGAACAAGCTTGGCCTGATCGGCGGAACGGGGCCGGAGTCGACGATTGAGTATTACAAGGGGATTGTGTACGGCGTCCAGCGGAAGTCCGGGCGCAGATACTTCCCGAACCTGACCATCGAGAGCCTGAGCGTGTTCGACGTGCTGGGTTTTTGCGAGAAGAAGGACTATGAGGGGCTGGTCGCCTACCTGCTCGATGGGGTCCGGAGCCTGGCCGCGGCGGGCGCGCAGTACGCGGCGCTCACGGGCATTACCCCACACATCGTGTTCGACGAGCTTTCCTCCGCGTCGCCGATTCCGCTGGTGAGCATGGTCGATGTGGCGGCCGATCACGCTGTGTCGCTCGGTTATCGCAAGGTCTGTCTTTTGGGGACGCTTCCGACCATGAAGGGGACGTTCTTCCAGGATTCCTTCGCTCGGCGGGGCGTGGAGGTCGTGACGCCTTACGCAGGCGAGAAGCACTACATCGGTTCCAAAATCGAGTCGGAGCTCGAGCTTGGTCAGGTGGTGCCGAAGACACGCCAGGCTTTCGCCGAGATCGCGGAGCGCGTGATCCGCGACGAGAAGGTGGACGCCGTCGTGCTCGGCTGCACGGAGCTGCCGCTGATTTTTGACGGCGTCGCGCTGCCGGTTCCCTGCATCGACGTGATGCAGGTGCATATCGAGACGCTAGTGGACCTGGTTTTAGGGGATTAGGGCGCGGGGCTGAGGCCTTGCGGCCGGTCCGGATAGCAAAGGTCGACCTTATGTGCGATTTAATTCGGGTTGGCCGAGTAGCCGGCTGATTAGCGTTTACGTTTGCGCAGGTCAGCGGTTTGTGGCTATTTGGTCTACTCAGCACTATCGAATTAAATCACACATAAAGTCGACCTCTGTTTCGCTAGCTTCGATTCGGGGCCGTGGACTTGGTTTTCGGGCTCGAATCCCCCGACAGGCGTTGCGTTTGCGTTGCGAAGAGGGGCGCGCGGCCGTGCTGGCCGCGCGCACGCGCTAGCATTGCGTGCACATACGCCTGCGAGAGGGGAGGGCCCATGGCCCAGATCAGGCCTTTTACCGAGGAATTCGAGGAATACCGACGCGACGAGTCGCGCAGCTCGGGCGAGGCGGAGAGCATCAGCTTCCCGACGTCCGAGCAAGAGGTGCGCGACGTCCTGCGCGAGCTTCACGCCGCCGGCACGCCGGTTACCGTCCAGGGCGCGCGCACAGGCCTCGCTGCCGGCGCCGTTCCGCACGGCGGCCACGTGCTCAACGTGAGCCGCATGACCCGCTACCTTGGCATGCGTCAGGATGCCGAGGGCGCGTTCTACCTGGCAATGGAGCCGGGAGTCGTGCTCTCCGAGCTTCGCAAGCACCTCGCCGCGAAGACCATCGCGCACGCGGGCTGGGACGACGCGTCCCTTGCCGCGCTCGATGCCTTCGAGGCGGCTCCCGAGCAGTTCTTCCCCACGGACCCGACCGAGGCCTCGGCCTGCATGGGCGGCATCGTGGCCTGCAACGCCTCGGGCGCCC
>CAVJHQ010000132.1:0-4058 GCA_963649365.1 Alloprevotella sp. | reverse complement strand
GAGAGCGCCATGGCGATCATGACGCGCTGGCGCATGCCGCCCGACATCTGGTGCGGGTAGTCGCGGGCGCGGTCCTCGGGGCTGGGGATGCCGACCAGGCGAAGCATCTCGACGGCGCGCGTCCAGGCGGCCTTCTTGTCGAGGTCGGTGTGCAGGCGGATGGCCTCGACGATCTGGTCGCCCACGCGGTAGACGGGGTTGAGCGAGGTCATCGGCTCCTGGAAGATCATCGAGATCTGGTCGCCGCGCACCTGCTGCATCTGTTTCTCGGAGAGCGCGAGCAGGTCCTGGCCGTCGAAGGTGATGGAGCCGCCGGCCACGTGGCCCGGCTCCTGGAGCAGCCTCATGATGGAGAGCGAGGTGACGCTCTTGCCGGAGCCCGACTCGCCCACGACGGCGACGGTCTCGCCGGCGTCGACGGAGAAGGACACGTCCTCGACGGCGTGGACGACGCCGCGGCGGGTGGGGAACTGGGTCTTCAGGCCCTTTACTTCTAGCAGCATAGTGGTCACCTACCGCTTCCTGGACTTCGGGTCGAGCGCGTCGCGCACGCCGTCGCCCAGCAGGTTGAACGCGAGCACCGTGAGGGTGATCATCATGCCCGGGAAGAGCATGGCGTGCGGCGCCGAGAAGATGTAGTTGCGGCCGCGGCCGAGCATGTCGCCCCATTCCGCCGCCGGCGGCTGGACGCCGAGGCCGAGGAAGCCGAGGGCGGCGCAGTCGAGGATGGCGCTCGAGATGCCGAGCGTCGCGCGGACGATGATGGAGGGCATGACGTTGGGCAGGATGTGGCGGACGATGATCTTTGCGTCGGAGTCGCCGATGACGCGCGCGGCGGCCACGTAGTCGCTCTCCTTGACGGCGAGGATCTGGCTGCGCACGATGCGCGCGTACTCGGGGATGGACACGAGGCCGATGGCGACGACGGCCTTGTCGATGCCCTTGCCGAGCGCCGCCATGAAGGTGATGGCGAGCAGGATGGAGGGCACGGCGAGCATGACGTCCATGGCGCGCATGATCAAGGTGTCGACCGCCCCGCCCTTGTAGCCGGCGATCGCGCCGAGCGCCACGCCCACGGTGAGCGAGATGGCCACGGAGAGCAGGCCGACGGCGAGCGTGATCTGGGTGCCCACGAGTATGCGGCTGAGCATGTCGCGGCCCTGCTGGTCGCAGCCGAAGATGTGCTCGGCGCTGGGGGTCGCGAAGGACTGCGTGAGGTCCTGGGCATAGGGGTCGTAGGGGAGGACGGACGGGAAGAGGGCCGTCACGAGGGCGATGACGACGAGCAGGGCTATGAAGGCCAGGCTCACCATGGCCGCCGTGTTGTGCGACAGCGAGTACCAGACGTCCTTCCAGAGGGACTCTTTCTTCTCGACGGCCTGCTCGGCGGCCGCCGTGTTCGCGGTGTTCTCGGACATGCTCATCACCCCTCCGCCTGCGTGTACTTGATTCGCGGGTCGAGGAAGGCGTAGATGATGTCGACCACGAGGTTGATCAGGACGAAGATCACGCCGATGAGAAGGACGACGCCCTGGACGACGGGGAAGTCCGACTTGAGGATGCACTCGACCACGTACTTGCCGATGCCCGGCCAAGCGAAGACCGTCTCGGTGAGAAGCGCGCCGCCCAGCAGGCTGCCGAGCTGCAGGCCGATGACGGTGGAGACGGGCAGCATGGCGTTTCTCAGCGCGTGGTGCGTCGTCACCTTGCCGGAGGGGAGGCCCTTGGCGCGCGCGGTGCGGACGTAGTCCTCGTTGAGCGTGTCGAGCATGCTGGAGCGCGTCATGCGCGTGATGATGGCCATGGAGTACATGGACAGCGCGCAGGCGGGCATGATCATGTGGACCAGCGCGTTGCCGAAGGCCTCGAAGTCGCCCGAGAAGAGCGTGTCGATGAGGAAGAGGCCCGTGCCGCCCACGGGCTGCATGATCGGGTCGATGCGGCCGCCGGAGGGCAGGATGTGCAGGATGCCCGTGAAGAGGATGATGAAGAGGATGCCGAGCCAGAAGATGGGCATCGAGACGCCGACCAGGGCGAGCAGCGTCGAGAGGGCGTCGACGAACTTGCCCTTGTTCACGGACGAGACGACGCCCAGGGCGATGCCCACGACGGAGGCGATGATGATGGCCACGATGGCGAGCTCGATGGTGGCGGGGAAGCGGCTCATGATCTCGGTCGTGACGGCGGTGTGCGTGTAGTAAGAGGTGCCGAGGTCGCCGTGGAGAGCGCCGGCGACGAAGTCGAGGTACTGCTTCCAGATGGGGTCGTTCAGCCCGTTGGAGTCGCGCCAGGCGTCCATGGCCTCGCGCGTGGCGTGCTCGCCCAGGACGACGGGGGCCGGGTCGGCCGAGAACACGCGCATGATGAGGAACACGACGATCGAGAGCGCGATGAGGACGGGGATGGCCTGCAGGACGCGCTTGACGATGTATTTGACCATGGTCTCTCCTCCTTTCTCGTTTGATGGTTTGTGCGGGGCTTGCTGGGGTTTGGGCGGCGGAACCGAACCTGAGCTCGGCGCCGCGATACCTGTGCGGGAGCCCGGGCCGACACGAGCCCGGGCTCCCGCGGTGAGCGCTATCTAGTTGCGCGCGGCCGACAAGGCCTTAGGCCTCCTTGACGGCGTCGTAGAGGAAGGTGACGGCCGTGGGGTGGAAGTGGAAGTCGGAGACCTTGGGGCTGTAGCCCAGGATGTTCTTGGAGTGGGAGATGAGGAGCCACGGCTGCTCCTCGGCGACGATCTGCTCGCACTGGAGGTAGATGTCGTCGCGCTCGGAGCCGGCAGCGGTCTGCAGGCCCTTGGCGATAAGGGCGTTGTACTCGTCGTTCTGGTAGCGGGCGACGTTCATGGTCTTGCTCGGGTCGGAGAGCAGGTTCATGAAGTTGTCGGGGTCGCCGTTGTCGCCGTTCCAGCCGTAGAAGCAGATGTCGTACTCCTCGGTCTCGACCTTGGTCTTGTAGGTCGTCCAGTCGTAGGTGTCGATGGTGACGTCGACGCCGACCTCCTTGAGGTAGCCCTGGATGGCCTCGGCGAGGACCTGGCCGCCCTTGCCGTTGTAGGGGCGGGGGTTGGAGTAGGTGATGCACTTGACGGAGGTGATGCCGAGGTCGGCGAGCTCCTTCTGGGCGGCGTCCTTGTCGTAGGCGGTCTGCACGACGTCCTTGTCGTAGGCGGCCATCCAGGTGGGCATCACGGAGTTGGCCACGGAGGAGTAGCCGTTGTAGAGGGAGTCGACGAGCTCCTGGACGTTGACGGCCTTGGCGAACGCCTTGCGGGCGGCCTTGTCCTTGAACTTCTCGGACTGGGTGTTGAAGGCCATGTAGTTGATGTTCATGCCGTCCAGCGTGAAGATCTTCGAGCCGCCCTGCTCGACGGTGTCGACCACGGCCTCGTCGATGCCGTCGATGATGTCGGCCTCGCCGTTGTTGAGGGCGGTGACGCGAGAGGCGGCCTCGGCGATGAAGGTGAAGATGATGTTCTCGGTCTTGCCGGCCTTGTCGGCGTTCCAGTAGTCCTCGTTGCGCTTGAGGACGATGTTGGAGTTCTTGGTCCAGCTCACGAACTTGTACTGGCCGGTGCCGACGGGGTTCTCCATGGCGGTGTCGAAGGCGGCCGGCGAGACGATCGGCGAGGACATGCACATGGCGAGGTTGGCGAGGAACGGGGTGGAGGCGGCGCGCAGCTTGAAGACGACCGTGGAGGAGTCGGTTGCCTCGACGGACTCGACGCCGGTGCCGGACTCGGCGGAGCCGAAGTTGAAGGAGGCGTAGGGCATGTCGTCGGTGCGGTTGGGCTCGAGCTGGCGCTGGATGTTCTTGGCGATGGCCTCGGCGTCGCAGGCGTTGCCGTCGTGGAACTTGATGCCGTCCTTGACCTTGAAGGTGTAGGTCAGGCCGTCGTCGGAGACCTCGGGCAGGCCGCAGAGGCCCTCGACGACGTCGCAGGTCTCGGTGTCGTACTGCAGGATGTTCTCGTAGATCTGGACCATGACCTTGCCGGACTCGCCGTCGTCGACGAACGCCGGGTCGAGGCCGCGGGGCTCGGAGCCCTGGGAGAA
>CAVJHQ010000131.1:0-4066 GCA_963649365.1 Alloprevotella sp. | reverse complement strand
TGAGCGGCGCGAGGTTGGAGGAAGCGAAGGTGTACGCGATGTTGTACACGATGTAGAGGAACAGGTAGTACGGGAATCCGAACGGCGTGACCGTGAAGATCAGGGGCTCGGCGATCATCATCGGGATGGCGATGAGCAGCCAGAAACGACGGCGACCAAACTTACGACCCACCGCGGTGGAGTAGAAGTTGTCGGCGATGAAGCCGAGGACCGGGGCGAGGAACGCGTTCAGGTACACGGCGGCCGCGGCGACGGCGGCTGCCTCAGCGCCCGAAAGGCCGCACTCCGTGGACAGGAACATGACCATGTAGCTGTGGGTGAAGGTCAGCGCGCCGGAGTTGAGCATGCCGCCCATACCAAAGCCCAAGCGGGTCCAGAACGTGATCTTTCTCTTTTTTCCGAGCTTTTTGAACATTGAGACTTCCCTCTCCTTGTCGGCGCCAAGTCACGGCGCATTTTTGCGTTCACGTTGTGACCGTTTGGAAGGTGAACGTTAACCTAGATAATAACGAGACATTCCTTGAGGTGAACGTTCACTTTTCACTTCTCTGTGAACGGTACCATATGGGGGGGTGAACGTAAACTATCCCGAACCCGAGGAATGGTCGACGCCGCCATATGCCAGCTTGCCCTTGCCGTATAGAACCGGCGCGGCAAAGAAGGGCTTGTCCCGTGAGTTCCCCATGGCCGATAAGAGCAGCGGGACAGATGCGCTTCCCCGACCCGGCGTTGAGCCCTGCGATCACGCTGTCCAGCCACGTGCCGTGGTGACGCGCCCTAAAAGCTCGTCGCGCAGCAATCCGCATGCCCGACGAGCCCCACATGCGCGCCGCGCAGTAACCCAGGTGCCCGGTGAGCCCTGCATCCGCGCCGCGCAGCAACCCTGAGGCCGCGTGAGCCCTACATCCGCGCCGCGCAGCAACCCGGGCGCCAGGCGAGCCCCGTAAGCACGCCGCGCAGCAATCTGCCATTGCTGCGCGGCGAGAAATGAGGGCTAAGGACGGCAATCCGTTACTGCGCGGAGAGGATCCAGGGCTAGAAGCGGCCTCCCGTTACTGCGCGGCGTCATTCCAGGGCTGGGGCCGGCCGCCCGTTGCTGCGCGGCGTCATTCCGGGGCTGAGGCTGGCCGCCCCGTTGCTGCGCGGCGTCATTCCAGGGCTAGAAGCGGCCTTCCATTACTGTGCGGCGTCATTCTGGGGCGCGTCGCAGCTCACCGACCGTTGCCGGACACCGGCCTGGGTCCGCACACACAACAAAGCCCGCCCGCGGCAAAGGAACCTTGCTCCTTTGCCGCGGGCGGGCATGCGCGCGCTAAGAAACCGGCCTACTCAGGCCAGCGAGAACGGCCTAGAGGCAGACGCCGTCCTTCCAAATGCTGATCTCGTGGCAGCCGCGGCGCTCGGCGCTCGTCTGCTTGCCGCTCGCCGTCTCGAGCACGAGCTGCCACAGGCCCTGGGCGGCCTCGTCGATCGTGGCCTCGCCCGTGGCGGCGACGCCGGCGTTGAAGTCCATCCAGTTGGCCTTGTGGTCGCACAGGCGCTGGTTGGTAAAGACCTTCAGCGTGGGCGCGGGAGCGCCGAACGGCGTGCCGCGGCCGGTGGAGAACAGGATCACATGGCAACCGGCGGCGGTGAGGGCCGTCGTGGAGACCATGTCGTTGCCGGGGCCGCAGAGCATGTTGAGGCCGTGCTTCTTGACCTGGCCCGCGTAGGGCAGCACGTCGACGATGGGCGCGGAGCCGCCCTTCTGGACGCAGCCGCAGCTCTTGTCCTCGAGCGTGGTGATGCCGCCGTCCTTGTTGCCGGGGCTCGGGTTCTCGTAGACGACCTCGCCGTGGCTGATGAAGTAGTCCTTGAAGCCGTTGAGCATGTCGGAGGCCGCGTGGAACACGTCCTCGTCGACGCAGCGGTCGAGCAGGATCGACTCGGCGCCGAACATCTCGGGCACCTCGGTGAGCACGGAGGTGCCGCCGCGGGCCACGACCATGTCGCTCACGCGGCCGATGGTCGGGTTGGCCGTGATGCCGGAGAGGCCGTCGGAGCCGCCGCACTTGAGGCCGACGACGAGCTCGCTCGCGGGGATCGGCTCGCGCTGGGCCTTCTTCGCGAGGTCGGCGAGCTCGGAGAGGATCTTGTGGCCCTCGACCTGCTCGTCGGCCACGTCCTGGCAGGTAAGGAAGCGCACGCGCTCGGGGTCGTACTCCCCCAGCTCGTCGAGCACCTGCTGGTGCGTGCAGTTCTCGCAGCCGAGGCTCAGGAACAACACGCCGGCGGCGTTCGGGTGGCGAGAAAGGGCCACGAGCAGACGTCGCGTCTGCGCGTGGTCGGCGCCCGTCTGGGAGCAGCCGAAGGGGTGCGGGAAGTAATAGACGCCCTCGAGGCTGCCGCCCACCAGGTCCTGGGCGGACTCGCACATAGAGCGGGCGACCTCGTTCACGCAGCCGACCGTGGGGATGATCCACAGCTCGTTGCGCGTGGCGGCGCGGCCGTCGGCGCGGCGGAAGCCGTCGAAGCACTCGGGCTCGACGGGCTCCACGACCGGGTGCGTGGGGTGGTAGCTGTACTCGACCTCGCCCGAGAGGTTGGTCTTCACGTTGTGCGTGTGCAGCCAGGAGCCGGCCGCAACGTCGCAGGTCACGTGGCCGATGGGCAGGCCGTACTTGATGACGTCCTCCCCTTCCGCGATGGCGCGGACGGCCATCTTGTGGCCCTGGGGAATATCCTCGGCAGCGGCCACGGGGCCTGTGCCGGGAACGTCCACGACCGTGCCCGCGGCCAGCGGCGAGAGCGCGACGATGACGTTGTCCGCCGGGTTGATCTGAATGGTGTTCATCTTCCCTCTCCCAATAAAGCGCAGGTGAACGGCCAATTACTCAGCAAGAGCGGCGGCGTAGGCAGCCTTGGCGCCCTGGGTGCGGACGACGGAGAGCGTGCTCGCGACGAACTCCTCGAGGCCGGCGACCTGAGTCAGGTCCTCGCCCCACATCTGCTCGTTGGTCAGGACGGCGTGGACGAGGTCGGCGTCGGAGTCGGAGGCGTGGTCGGCGTAGAAGTCGAGCACGAAGGCGTCGTCCTGGGCCACGTAGGCGGCTCCGTCGGCGCGGCGCAGGTGCAGGCCGTCGGCCTCACGGCCGGTGAGTCCGGTGGTGTAGAAGGCGATGAGCGTGGCGAGCGAGGTCGCGAGGCAGCGCGGGAGCTTGCCCTCGGAGGCGACGTAGTCCTTGAGGGTCGGCAGGTCGCGGGCACGCCACTTGGCCGTGGAGTTCAGGCAGATGGAGAGCAGCTGGTGGTCGATGAAGGGGTTGTCGAAGCGGTTCTGGACGGCGGCGGCGAAGGCCTTGCAGTCCTCGACGTCGAGGTCGGCGGCCAGGGTCGGGATGCACTCGCCGTAGAGCATCTGGTTCATGAAGCCGCGGACCACGTCGTCGTGCATGCAGTCGCGCACGATGTCGAAGCCGGCGAGCCAGGCGCCCGGCACGAAGCAGGTGTGGGAGCCGTTGAGGATGCGGACCTTGCGCTTCTTGTACGGGGTCACGTCCGGGGTCACGAAGACGCCGGGGATCTCGGCCTTGGTGAAGGGGAGCTTCTCCTTAAGGCTCTCGTCGCCCTGGATGCCCCACATCTGGAAGGGCTCGCGGACGGCCAGGAACGGGTCGTCGTAGCCGAGGCGCTCGGCCACGCGCGCGGCCTCCTCGGCGTCGCGGATGCGGCCGGGGACGATGGTGTCGACGAGCGTGGTGCAGAAGGTGCAGTCGTCCTCGAGCCAGGCGGCGAACTCGCTCTCCCAGCCCCAGTCGGCCACGTGCTGCTTCACGATGCGCAGCAGCTCAGCGCCGTTGTGGTCGATGAGCTCGCAGGAAAGGACAATGACGCCCGGCTTGCCGGCGGCCCAACGGGTGTGGAGCACCTGGGCGAGCTTGGCGGGGAAGCTCGCGGGCGGCTGGTCGTCGGCCTTGCAGGAGTCGTCGTAGGCGATGCCGGCCTCGGTGGTGTTGGAGACGATGATCTCCAGGTCGTCGGAGGCGGCGAGCTTCATGATCTCGGCGTAGTCCTCGGCGCGGTAGGG
>CAVJHQ010000130.1:0-4155 GCA_963649365.1 Alloprevotella sp. | reverse complement strand
CCCACCGCCGAGACACGCCCCGCGTAGGGCCGCGCGAGGTCGGCGAGCACGGCCACGACCTCGTCAGCCGACTCGAACGCGGTCGGCAGGCTGCCGCGCTCGACGACGCGGTAATCCTCGGTGAGCACGGCCCACTTGACCGCCGTGCCGCCGATGTCGATCCCGAAGAACTCCTTCATCCGTCCCTCTCCCTAGAAAGAAGGCGGGCCACATAGGGCCCGCCAGCCAAATCCGCTAAAGCCGCCCTCGCGTTACTCAACCGCGCGCAGGTGAAGCGCTATGTACTGCTTGCTCGGCAGCTCGACGCGGAACTTGCCCTCGAAAGTGTCGGGCAGGGTCTCGACCGTCATGTCCCACGTGTCGATGACGTCGACCCTGTACTTCTTGCCGGCGGCCGCCTCGAACTCGCGGTAAGACGGGCGGTTGAAGCCGAAGTAGACGACGGCTTCGTCCTCGCCCTTGCCGTGGTCGTTCGAGTAGACGGTGACGTCCCAGGTCAACGTTCCCACGACGAACGGGGTCTCGTCCGGCATCCAGTCCATGTCGCCGGGCAGGCTCTCCAGGAACTCGCGCAAGAAGCCGATGCGCGCCGGGGACTCGCCGTGGAGCTTGCCGCCGTGCGCCCACCAGATCTTGGGCCCGCGGTCGACGTAGGTCTCGCCGTGGGTCACGTAGCCGCCGCGCAGGCACCCCTCCCAGAAGCGTCGCACCTCTTCCTGGGCGGTCAGGTTGCCCCAGCCCCAGTTGATGTTGCCCTCATAGCCGACCTCGTCGACGAGCACCGGCTTGCCGTACTGCTTGCGCAGGTCGACGATGCACTCGGCGGTGCGCTGCAGGTCGCAGCGCTGCCAGCTCACGTGGGTGATCCAGGAGTGGTTGTGGTCGAAGATCTCGCGGCAGTTGTGGATGGAGCGCAGGTGGCCGTAGGGATCGTTGGCCATGATCACGCGCGCGTACTGGTCCCAGTCCTCGGCGGGCTTCCAAGGCAGCAGGTCCCACTCGTTGGCGAGGCTCCACCAGATGTTCTTGTAGGCGGAAAGGCGGCGCGTCACATACTGCAGGTAGAAGATGTCCTCTTCCTTGGTCATGCGGCTGAAGCCCCAGTCCTCGGGCTTGTCGTAGGGGTGCAGCACGATGAGGTCGCACTCGATGCCGAGCTCGTCGAGCTGCGCCACGCGGCGCTCGAAGTTCTCCCAGAACGCCTCGTTGAAGCGCGCGTGGTCGAAGGCGCCCTTCTCGCCCTGGTAGGGATACAGCGCGGGGTCGTCCACGTTGTAGTCGTAGAACTTGGGGAAGACGCACATGCGGATCTTGTTGAAGGGGGACTCGGCGAGCGTGGCGAGGGTCTCTTCCTGGCACTCGGGCTCCTGGTTGACCCAGGCGTAGCAGGTCGTGCCGAAGGGATAGTAGCGCGTGCCGTCCTCGTAGGCGAAGCTGAAGTCCTCGTCGGTCGAGAACGGGGCCTCATGGGGCAAAACGTCCTTGGCAAGAAGCACGCGACCGTGGTTGCCCTCGGTCGCCGGCGTCGCCTCGAGGCTGCCGGTGACGCCCGCGAGCTGCGGGTCGTTGGAGGCGGTCACGTAGTTCCACGTGCCCGCGAGGCGCGGCATGAAGTTCACGGCGTAGTTGCCGTTGTCCTTGTAGAAGCCGGCGCAGGTCACGGAGTCGGAGCCGTCGGCCAGGGTGAATGTGGCGGAGAGCTCGACATCGGCGTAGGGGTTGCCGTCGCTTCTGCCCGAAAGGGCGAGGGTGAAGACCTTGTACTGCTCAACGGTCTGCATGGTAAGAACCTCCTTAGGTCCTGGTTAATTCTAGGCGCCCGCCGGCGGGAGGGGGACCCGCCGACGGACTAGGAAAGGGAGATCTTGGTCAATGGGGGCAAGGTCTGGGGCTTATTGCCTGGGCTGGCGCTTGTTGCCACGCCTCGGCAAGAGGCGCCCGAGCTACTTCGCGCTCTTGATCATCATGACGAAGACGAAGACGAAGCCGACGGCCATGAGGACGATGGAGATCGGGAAGGTGAGGAAGTAGGAGCCGGTGGCCACGACGATGCTGGAGGTCACGATGGGACCAAGGATCTGGCCGATGGTGTTGGCCATGTTGAGGATGCCGAGGTCCTTGCCGGCCTCGTCCTTGGAGGGAAGGACGTCGACGTTGAGCGCCTGGTCGACGGAGGAGTAGATGCCGTAGCCGAGGCCGGCGCACAGGGCGAATCCGTACATGCCGATGACGGACTTGAGCAGCCACGGGAGGGCAACGCCGACGCACATGAGGATCGTGGCGACGAGGATGATCGGCTTGCGGGCGCCGATTCTATCGGAGATGGCGCCGGAGGTGAGGGAGGCGACGAACGAGACGATCATGATGAGGACGGACATGGAGGCGAGCACGGTGCCGGCCTCGACGGTATCGAGCCCGATGTACTTCTCGAGGATGTAGAGCTGATAGCCGTTGACGCAGAAGTAGCCGAAGATGAGGAGCAGGCGGCCGAAGAGGGCCAGGTAGAAGTCACGGCAGTTCTTGGTCGGCGGGACGAACATGCGCAGCAGCGAGGAGAGCTCGAGCTTCTCGACGGCCTCTCCCTCGGCCGGAGCGGAGGACTTCTCCTTAGGCCAGATGACGATGGCGAGAACGCCGGTGCACAGCCACGCCACGGTGCCGATGAGGAAACCGGGGACCATGTTGGTGAGGAACTGGGTGCCGATGATGGTGCCGACGGACTGGCCGATGGTAGCGCCGCCGCCGTAGAAGGCCGAGAGGGTGCCGCGCTTGTTCAGCGGGATGCGGTCGGAGAGGATCGCGACGGCCGGGGCGAGCATGCAGTTCAGGCCGACCTGGAGCAGGCACCAGAAGGCGACGATGGTCGCGAGGGTGGTGGCGTTCGCGGTGAGCCAGAAGGCGATGCCGCAGATAAAGCCGCCGACCAGGACGAACGGGGTGCGCTTGCCGAAGCGGGAGTGGCAGTGGTCGGAAAGGGCGCCGAAGACCAGGTTGGACACGAGGGCGAAGACCATGCCGACCGTGTTCATGGAGGCGAGGATCTGCTCGCCGGTCATGCCGATGTTCAGGCTGTTGAAGCGCTCGGGGAACAGCACGTTGGAACCGATGGTGCCCGACATCATCCACATGATGCCGAAGATGACGAAGCCGACCATGAAACGCATGGTGTCGGCCTTTGACATGGGTTTACCCGTGTCGGGCGCGATTGCGTTGGGGTCGATGGCGGTGTCTTGTGTGGACATTACCTGCTCTCCTTTCGGTCTGGTTAGTACTTAGTAAGTACTCCGTGGCTATCAATACACGCGGCGGATTTGGTTAGTTAGTGCTTAGTAAGTGCTTTGTAGGGTGAGCGGTCGAAATCAGTCGCTTAGTGGTTACTAAGCGGTTGGGTTTATTTGCATATTTACTAAATTGATTTGACTTTTGAGATAGCATCGTTTTCTGGTACGAGAAGTTGGGAGGGGCCCGATGGCCAAGCAGAAGTCCGCGGCCGCGCAGGAGCGGCTGCAGCAGATCGTCGACGCGGCGGTCGAGATCATCAACGAGGAGGGCTACAGCGGCCTTTCTCTCCAGGCGGTCGCGAACCGCGTGGGCATCACGCAGCCGGGCGTGATCCACTACGTCGGCAGCAAGAAGGGCCTGCTCCAGGAGATCATCGAGTATTACTACGACGCGCAGGACGGCACCGACGAGTACATGCAGCTCTTCGAGGCCGGCCAGCTGTTCGAGGGCAAGAAACCCAAGCTGCCGGAATACCTGCGGCTCATCGTCGAGCAGAACGCGGGGCGCCCCGAGCTCGTCATGCTCTTCCAGGTGTTGAACACCGAGGCGCTCTCGCCGAACAGCCCGACGCACGACTACTTCGCCGAGCGCTCGCGCAAGGTGTCGAGCCCGCACATCGACTGGTCCGTACCGGAAGGGGTGGACGCAGAGCTCACGGCGTCGTGCGCGCTCGCCGCGATGTACGGCCTCGAGGGCCGCTGGCTCGCGCGCCCCGACGAGATCGACTACATGGCCGAGTGGGCCAAATGGGAAGACGTCCTCTTCCCCCTCCCCCTCTGGGACGGCTACCGCTGACCCGCCGCCTGGGGACAGGTTATCTCCTGCAGCCGTTTGGGGACAGGTTAGAACGTGCAGCAGGTTGGGGACAGGTTA
>CAVJHQ010000129.1:0-4158 GCA_963649365.1 Alloprevotella sp. | reverse complement strand
GGCCCCCGCGCGCCAGGACGGCGCGCGGGGGCCTTTTTTCGCGTTTGTGGGGTTGATCCGGCTCGTGCTAACCTGAGAGGCCCGTTCGCTTGGAAAGGACGTCTCATGAGCTGGTTCGAAGAGTCTGTGGCGTATCAGATCTATCCTTTGGGGCTGTGCGGCGCTCCTTACGAGAACGATGGCGTGACCGTGCATCGCCTTCGGAAGATTCTTGACGACGGTTGGGTCGAGCACATGCGTTTGCTCGGCGTCTCATGCTTGATTCTGAACCCGGTGTTCGAGAGCCTGAGCCATGGGTACGACACGAGCGACTACACCAAGGTCGATTGTCGTCTGGGCACGAGCGAGGACCTGAAGAACCTTATCGATGCCTGTCACGATGCGGGGATCAAGGTGCTTCTTGACGGCGTGTTCAACCATGTGGGCCGTGGGTTCTGGGCATTCAAGGACGTTCAAGAGAAGCGTGGCGAGTCTCCTTATTGCGACTGGTTCGAGATTGACTGGGGCGGGAACACCGAGTGGAACGACGGCTTCTCGTACTCGACATGGCAGGGCGTGCCCTATCTGGTTAAGCTGAACCACCGCTCTTTCGAGCTGAACGACTACCTTGCGAATGTCATCCGTACCTGGGAGTCCGAGTTCGGTATCGACGGGCTGCGCTTGGACGTGGCCTATTGCCTGGACCGCGGCTTTTTGGGTTATCTTCGGCAGGTCGCCGACGAGCTTTCTGGAAAGAGGGGCGAGAAGTTCCTGCTCCTTGGCGAGACGATGTTCGGCGACTACAACCAGTGGATGGGCGACGGCCTCTGCGACACGGTGACGAACTATGAGGCGTACAAGGGCCTCTGGTCCTCGCTCAACTCGTCGAATATGCATGAGGTGGCCTATGCCCTTGAGCGCCAGAGCGGTTCTCACCCATGGGACCTTTATACCGGCAAGCACCTTCTCAACTTCGTCGACAATCACGACGTGCCCCGCATCGCGACGAAGCTCGACGACGTGAACCAGCTTAAGCCGCTCTACGGGCTGCTCTTCGGTATGCCCGGCGTCCCCTGTGTCTATTACGGCAGCGAGTGGGGGATCGAAGGCGAGCAGAAGTTCGGCGACCATGAGCTGAGGCCTGCGCTCGATGCGCCCGAGTGGAACGAGCTGACGGACTGGATCGCCCTTCTTTGCCGCGCCCGTTCCTCGTGCAAAGCCTTGGCTTGGGGCAGCTACGAACAGCTGCAGGTTGCTCCGAAGCAGTTGGTTTTTCTGCGCGAGTCCGAGGGGGAGCGCGTGATCGTGGCCGTCAATGTCGCCGCCGAGCCCGTCGTCGTCCACTTCGACGCCCGCAGCGGACAAGGACGCGACCTTATTACCGGGCGGGTGCATGACTTCGGCGGCGGGTCCGAGCTCAAGCCGTACTCGGTTTCGTATTGGAAAATTGAATAGCAACCCCCTTTCTCATTGAAATTCGTTTAGTAAGCCCGTTTACTCGGCACTTACCTACCGTTCACCTGTTTTATACTTAGTTCTCGTAGGGTTTCAGGTGTGCGTGTGGTTTTGCGCTGCAGTCGAAAGGGACTATACGATGAAGATTCTGTTCTATGGGACCGCGAGCTACGACAAGGTGTCCTTTACCAAGGAGCTCAAGAACTACCCGGACATAAAGATCGACTTCATCGACTCCAACCTGACCCCCATGACCGCCGCGCTCGCGCGCGGCTACGACGCCGTCTGCGCCTTCGTCAACGCAGAGGCCGGCGCGATGACGCTCGAGATCCTCTCCGGCTTCGGCGTTAAGCTCGTGCTCATGCGCTGCGCCGGCTACGACGCGGTCAACGTCCCCGTCGCCAAGGAGCTCGGCCTTACGGTCACCCGCGTGCCTGCGTACTCGCCGGAGGCCATCGCCGAGCACGCCATGGGCCTTGCCCTGTGCGCTAACCGCCGCATCCACAGGGGTTATAACCGCGTGCGCGACAACGACTTCAACCTTGAGGGGCTTGTCGGCGTGACGCTGCGCGGCAGGACCGCGGGCATCATCGGCACCGGCCGCATCGGCGCCGCCCTGTGCCGCATTTGCAAGGGCTTCGGCATGACGGTCCTGGGCAGCGACCTTTACCCGAACCAGAAGCTCGTGGACGAGGGCATCATCGACGAGTACGTCGACTACGACGAGCTCTACCGCCGCAGCGACCTCATCTCGCTGCACGCCTTCCTCAACGAGGAGAGCCACCACATGATCAACGACGCCTCCATCGCGAAGATGAAGGACGGCGTGATCTTCGTGAACACCGGCCGCGGCGGCCTCGTGGACACGCAGGCGCTCATCCGCGGCATTCTTTCCGGCAAGATCGGCGCCGCCGGCCTCGACGTCTACGACGAGGAGGGCCCGAACGTCTACAAGAACCGCTCCGGCGAGATCGTCGACTCCGTGACTTCCCGCCTGTGCTCGTTCCCGAACGTGGTCATGACTTCTCACCAGGCGTTCTTTACCGTCGAGGCCCTGGGCGAGATTGCCCGCGTGACCCTCGACAACGCCCAGGCGTTCAAGGACGGCACCGATTACGTTGAACGTTCCGTGGTTTGCTAAATAACATTTATCAAACGCGTTAATATAAGCTTCAGCGACATTCCTTAGCCATCGTTAGAAAGAGGAAAAATGGCTTATAGCAAGAAGACCAAGATCGTCTGCACCATGGGTCCCGCGACCGAGGACGAGGAGGTCCTGCGTCAGCTCATCCTTCACGGCATGAACGTTGCCCGCTTCAACTTCTCCCACGGCAGCCACCAGTACCACCGTTCCATGATCGAGAAGGTCCGCGGCCTGTCCGCTGAGCTCGGCATCCCCGTGGCCATCCTGCTCGACACCAAGGGCCCCGAGATCCGCACCGGCCTGCTCGAGGACGGCAAGAAGGTCTCCGTCAAGACCGGCGACACCCTCGTCGTCACCGCCCAGGAGACCTCCGAGGACTTCCACGGCACCTCCGAGCACATCTCCCTCGACTACCTCAACCTTCCCTCTGAGGTCGAGAAGGGCTCCATCATCCTGATCGACGACGGCCTCATCGGCCTCGAGGTCGACCACGTCGAGGGCCAGGACATGTACTGCGTCGTCACCAACGGCGGCGAGATCGGCGAGAAGAAGGGCGTCAACGTCCCGAACGTCAACGTCGGCCTGCCCTCCGTCACCGCCCAGGACCGCGCCGACATCATGTTCGGCTGCGAGCTCGGCATCGACGCCATCGCCGCGTCCTTTATCCGCGACGCCAAGGCCGTCCAGGAGATCCGCAACATCTGCGTCGAGATGGGCGCCCCCAACGTCATGATCTTCCCGAAGATCGAGAGCGCCCTCGGCGTCCAGAACTTCGACGAGATCCTGCACGTGTCCGACGGCATCATGGTCGCCCGCGGCGACCTCGGCGTCGAGGTCCCGGCCGCCCAGGTCCCGCACATCCAGAAGACCATCATCAAGAAGTGCGCCGAGCACTACAAGCCGGTCATCACCGCCACCCAGATGCTCGACTCCATGCAGCGCAACCCGCGCCCGACGCGCGCCGAGGTCAACGACGTCGCCAACGCCGTCTACGACGGCACCGACTGCGTCATGCTCTCCGGCGAGACCGCTGCCGGCAAGTACCCGGTCGACGCCGTCCGCACCATGTCGGACATCTGCAAGGAGACCGAGAAGTACGTCCAGGAGAACAAGAACTACTACGACCGTCACGGCGTCCGCAACGTCAACGGCGCCACCGGCTTCGCCGCCGTCGAGATGGCCGACCGCGTGAACGCCAAGTGCATCATCGTCCCGACGCACTCCGGCCGCTCCGCCCGTCTCGTCTCCAAGTTCCGCCCGAAGGTGCCCCTGTACGCCATGTCCCCCTCCGAGGAGTCCGTGCGCCGCACCTGCTTCTACTGGGGCGTCTACGCGTTCCGCACCACCGAGCAGGGCTCGCTGACCGGCACGCTCTACAACGCGCTGACCACCGCCAAGCAGAACAAGGTCGTCGAGGCCGGCGACATCGTCGTCCTCACCGCCGGCGACCCGCAGACCTCGCCGCGCCAGGGCGACTACACCACCTCCACGAACCTCGCCATGATCGCGCAGGTTCAGTAGGCGATTCGAGCATTCCGCTTATTAAGCGCCCGACGGCCACACAGGCTGTCGGGCGCTTT
>CAVJHQ010000128.1:0-4312 GCA_963649365.1 Alloprevotella sp. | reverse complement strand
CTTTTTTTGTGCTCCGAGCCGGGTCGGTTGGCCCGCCTGCGCTCTTGGGCATCAGTGGAGCGCGGCCGGGTGCGGCTGGGCGTGGTCGGGCATCGGTCAGTTCGTGTAAGGATTTCAAAAAAGCGGTTGACGCGGTTTCTGGGCGCTGCCATACTCCTTCGCCGGAACATGAAAGGCGGCGCGGCTCTTGAGCCCGCGGCCACCCCGGCATAAGGAGGTGTCCTCATGGAAGGCAGCCATAGTACGAGCGCCCACGCAGAGGCACCTGCCAGTTTGGTTGCATAGCGCCTGCAGGCGTTTATCCTTCGCTCAATCTTTCGCACAACCGACAGGTGCGTTCGCTGCCCCGCGGGGCGGCCTTGCTGTGGGCATACACCCAATCCCATCCGTCGGCAGGCCCTGTGCCGCCGAGCTCCGTCTAAGGATCAAGGGGGTGCGCCATGTTCAAGAAGACATTCGCACGCGTCAAATCTGTTCGCACGACCGCCACGAGCGGCCTCAACCATGCAATCGTCCATGCCGCCACGCATTCTGCCGAGGCGGCCTACATCATGCTGGGCACAAGTCCGCGCGGTCTCATGCCCGACATCGTCGATGCCGCGCGCGAGCTGCACGGGGTCAATATCATCGAGACTTCAAAGCACGACTCAGCGCTGCGTCGCCTGGTGCGCGCGTTCGTGAACCCGTTCACCCTCATTCTGGTGGCGCTCGCCGCGCTCTCTATCGCCACTGACGTGGTGTTTGTCGAGCCGGGCGCACAGGACCCCTCCACCGCCGTACTGATTGGCGTGATGGTGCTGGTGAGCGGCCTGCTCTCGTTTGCGCAGGAGTCGCGCGGCTCCGGCGCCGCTGAGGCGCTCAAGGACATGGTCGCCAACACCTGCTGCGTGGTGCGCCGTAGCGCCACGGGCGTGCAGGACGAGGCCGAGCTGCCTATGAGCGAGATCGTGCCGGGGGATATCATTCGCCTGGCCGCCGGGGACATGATTCCGGCCGACGTGCGCATCGTCGAGGCGCGCGACTTGTTTGTGAACCAGGCGGCACTCACCGGTGAGTCCGAGCCGGTGGAGAAGACCGCGGCCGCGCTTTCCTGCGAGGACGCCTTTGCTCCGGCCATGCTTTCGCTTTCCGATTGCGCAAACATCGCGTTTGCGGGCACCTCGGTGCAGAGCGGAACGGCGACGGCGGTGGTTGTGGCCACGGGCGCGCAGACCTATCTGGGCAGCGTGGCGCGTGAACTCTCTGCCGGGAACCGCCCGGCCTCGGCCTTCGATGCGGGTGTAGCCTCGGTCTCGCGCGTGCTGGTGGTGTTCATGCTGGTCATGTGCCCGATCGTGTTTGTGGTCTGCGGCCTTACCAAGGGCAGCTGGCTCGACTCGCTGCTCTTTGCCGTTTCCATCGCGGTGGGTATCACGCCGCAGATGCTGCCCGTCATCGTGACCACCTGCCTCTCGCGCGGGGCCTCCGTTCTGCGCGGCGAGGACGTGATTGTCAAGGAGCTCGGCTCGGTGCAGAACCTGGGCGCGATGGACGTGCTGTGCTGCGACAAGACCGGCACCATCACGCAGGACAAGGTGGTGCTCGAGCGGCATCTGGACGTGATGGGCCGCGACGACGCCCGCGTGCTGCGCTGTGCCTATCTCAACAGCTACTTTCAGACCGGCCTGCGCAACCTGATCGACCAGGCGATTATCGGCAAGCTCTCCGATCTTGGGGACGCGGACGCAATCAACGGCGCCTGGGAAAAGGTGGACGAGATTCCCTTCGATTTCGAGCGCCGCCGCATGAGCGTGGTCGTGCGCGATACCGAGGGCCGTGCGCTCATGGTCACCAAGGGCGCCGTGGAGGAGATCCTTTCCTGCTGCGACCGCGTTGAGTTGGACGGCGAGACCGTGCCCTTGAGCGAGACGCTGGTGGAGATGGTCTATGCCCGCACGCGCGAGCTCAACGACGCGGGCCTGCGTGTGGTGGCCGTGGCCCAGAAGGGCGAGTTTGTGGCCGGCCGCGAGCTGAGCGTGGCGGACGAGTGCGCGATGGTGCTCGTCGGCTACCTGGCGTTTCTGGATCCGCCCAAGCCGAGCGCTGCTGCCGCCATCGCGGAGCTGCAGGGGGCCGGCGTGGCGGTGAAGGTGCTCACGGGAGACTCCGAGCGCGTCGCAGCCGCCGTGTGCGCCAAGGTGGGTATCAATGCTGCGCACCCGCTGCTGGGTGGCGAGATCGATGCCCTCGACGATGCCGAGCTGGCGCATCGCGCGCAGGAGACCGACCTGATGGCCAAGCTCTCCCCGCTGCAGAAGGCGCGCGTGGTGCGTGTGCTGCGCGAGCAGGCGGGGCACGCCGTGGGCTTTATGGGCGACGGCATCAACGACGCCGCGGCCATGCGCGTCTCCGATGTGGGCATCTCGGTCGACACTGCCGTCGATGTGGCCAAGGAGTCGGCCGACATCATCCTCACCAAGAAGGATCTGCTCGTACTGGCTCGCGGCATCCGCGAAGGGCGCCGCACGCAGGCGAACACGATGAAGTACATCAAGCTCACGACCTCGTCCAATTTTGGCAACGTGCTCTCCGTGCTGGTTGCGAGCATCGTGCTGCCGTTTTTGCCCATGGGCGCGTTGCAGCTGCTCTTCTTGGGCCTCGTGAGCGACCTTGCGCTTACGGCTGTGCCATGGGACCGCGTGGACGAGTCTGCCCTCGAGGCGCCTCGCCGTTGGAACACCCGCTCGGTGGTGGGCTTCATGCTGGGCTTTGGCCCGGTGAGCTCGGTGGTCGACGTCCTGACCTTTGCGGCCCTGTGGTTCGTTGTCTGCCCTGCGGTTGCAGGCGGCTCCTGGGACATGCTGACGAGCGCCTCTGCCCGGGCGCTGTTCGTCGCTGCCTTCCAGACCGGCTGGTTCATCGAGTCCATGTGGACGCAGACCGCCGTAGTGCACATGCTGCGTTCCGAGCATCCGCTTGAGGCGCGGCCGGCGTGTGCGCTTGTGGCCTCGCTTGCGGTGGGGACGCTTGCAATCACCCTGATTCCGATGGTGCCTGTGGTGGGGGACGTGCTCGGCCTGGTAGTGCTGCCTGCATGCTTTTACGGTGCGCTTGCCTTGTTGCTTGCGCTATACCTGCTGCTTTCGTACATCGCCAAGCACCTCTTCATCCGCGCGTACGGCGAACTGCTGTAGGCATGTGCTTGATTCGGCGGGTCCACGGCTGGCTCGCGGCGTCGGTTTCCTTCGTGCTAGACAAATGCTATTCCGGGGTCCATAGTTCAGGTGGGCCGCTGCAAAAAGGCGCCCGTATGCTCCGTTGGTTTGTTGCGATGCAGGGACTCACCTATGAAAGTACTTGTGACGGGATTTGAACCCTTCGGGGGAGACAAGCTCAATGCCTCGTGGGAGGCGGTGCGCCGTTTGCCCGAACACGTTGGCGATATCGATATCGTTGTTATGCAAGTCCCTGTGGAATTTGGAACGAGCGGCCACGTTGTTGGCCAGATGATCGAGCGTGAGCGCCCCGATGCCGTTCTATGCTGCGGCGTGGCGGCGGGGCGTTCTCGGGTGACGCCAGAGTACGTGGCTATCAACCATCGACATGCGCGTATTGCCGATAATGCCGGGATGAAGCCTCTTGACGAGCCGGTGATCGCTGGTGCTCCCGACGCGTATTTTGCCACGCTGCCGGTTTATGGCATGGTTGAGGCTTGTAAGGAGGCGGGTGTACCCGCTGCGGTTTCGTATTCAGCAGGGACGTATTGCTGTAACGATTTGTTCTATTGTGTTTGTCATCTGGCGCAGGAGCGCTATCCCGATATGATGGTCGATTTTATCCACGTGCCGCAGTGCCCCGAGCAGGCTGCATCTACCGGCGCCGACGTGCCGTGCATGCCATCTGATATGGTGGCAGAAGCTCTTAAGGTTATGGTCGAGGCGGTCTTTTAGCGAACTGGATTCGCGCCCCCCGCGCCATCAGTCGGCCTATTGGTGCTTACTTAAAAATGCGCCCCGCTGAACAGATGCTCAACGGGGCGCACAAGACGTACGGTGACGGTCTTAGGGGCTGTGCTATTCGGCGTCGCCCAGTAGGCTCGCGGTGATGCTCGCGGCGGCCTTCTTGCCGGCGCCCATAGCCAGGATGACGGTTGCGGCACCGGTCACGATGTCGCCGCCGGCCCAGATGCGCGGGTCGGTTGTCTGGCCGGTCTCCTCGTCGGCAACGATGTAGCCCCACTTGTTGAGTTCCATCTTGCCGCCGATCTTGGCCGCGAACGGGTTGGCGTTGGTGCCGATGGCGGAGATGGCCACGTCGCAGGGGATCTCCTCGA
>CAVJHQ010000127.1:0-4359 GCA_963649365.1 Alloprevotella sp. | reverse complement strand
ATTTAGTCCTCCTTCTCGTACGTGACGCACAGACGGCCCTGTTCGTCCACCGACAAGTAGCCGATGGCGGCGGTCGCGGCCGCAGCCGCGCTGTTCGCCAGCCCCGCCGCCGTGTTCGCAGCGCTGGTCGCCGTGGCTGCGTCGGACTTGATGGATGAGAACTCGGTGACACGCGACTTCTCGGCGGTGACGCGGGTGCTCTCCGCGCTCACGCGGGCCGTCTCGGCCTTCTCGGCGGCTGCCTCGTACTCGCTGAATTTCTTGTAAAGCGCGTCGAGCTCGTTGTCGTAGCTCTTAGCCGGGTCGGTCGTGCCGTCCACGTTGCCCAGGATGACTAATTCGAAATTCTCGGTGGTCTCGCTGTAGCCGTTGGACGAGTAGAACTCGAAGTAAGCCAAGCGGCAGCGCCCCGCGCCGTTGAGCATGTCGCTCGTGAGGGTCGCGGTGACGCTCGCGGTGCCCACGGTTGCCGAGCAGCGTGCCCAGGTGCCGTTCTCGTGCAGGATGCACAGGCGTGCGCTCTGGTAGGTCGGCGTGTAAGCGGTGCCGTTGTCGGTGAGGGCAGCCGTGATCTTCTGCGTTTGGCTCTCACCCCGGCGCATGGTCAGGCGCGGCGGCACCGTCCCGGTGCGCTTGCGCATGTCGAGGGAGAGGGTGTGGCTAATCATCGCTCTTGCCCTTCTCGAGCGCCTTGAGCGCGGCCAAAGCGACCTTGAATGTCTCCATCGGGTCTGCCGCCGTGACAGTCTCCTCGCCGGTCTCGTCGGCTGTCGCGGCTGCGCTCTCGGGGTCTACGATGGCCGCAAGCGCATCAAAGACCGCCACCGTGGCACTGGTGCGGCTGTCGACGTAGGCCGGCGTAACCAAAGTGATGCCGTTCACCTGCGGTTCCGGCTCGGTCACGTCGGCAGCGTGGACGATGGCACGAGAGTCATCGTCGTAAACGGCCACAATGATTAAACCGGAAGATTCAAGGTCGGCAGCCGCGTCCTGGTCGAAGTTCTCCAACTGCCATTCCATGTTGGTGACGGCATCATGGACCATGTATCCGATAACCTTTGCCATGTGATTTACTCCTTACAGGGCGCTGACTAGACGGCCGTTGATGAACTTGAGCGTTTTGGTCGAAACACTCAAAGAGATGCTTTCGCTGCTGAACGCCGACACCTTGACGTCTGTAACCAATTTGACCGAGCCGGTCGTTGCTTGAGTTGACGTTGCACTTGTCGAGGATGAGGCTAGAGCAGAAACGTGTGGCGAGACCTCTCGGATAATCTGCGGGCCATAGAGCTGCAGCCCGTACCAGACGGTGCCGGTCGGTTTGCCGTCGGCATCAAGCTGATTGACCGCTGCCGTCGGGTCGACACGACCGGTCTCGGTGCCGTCGCGGTAGCCCCTCAAGGTTCCGTCGGTGCCAAGCCTCATGCCGTAGCCGCTCCCGGACGTCACGCCACCGGTAAACGCCCCGCTCGCCGTGAAGTTCTTGGCGGTGACCGTGCCCGCGCTCGTTACATTGAAGTTGTTCGAGTTGCAGACGAAGGTGCCGCTGTTGAACGTCACCGTGCCGGCTGACACGGCCACGGCGGTCGTGTCGCCCGCCCAGATTGCGCGGGCGTTCTTGCGCCCCGCATTGTCCGACAGCTCCCAGGTGGTGCCGTTGTAGGTGAAGCTGAGCAGGTCGCCCGCTTTCCACCAGTACCTCTCAAGTAGGTAGCCATAACCGCCGTACGTGATGCTCTTCGCGCCGGTGGCATTGACGTTCAGGGTCGGCGTGCCAGCAGTATTCGCGTACGCAAACTTGACATTAACGGTCACGCCTTTTTTAAGGACGAAGCCCGTAATGGAGACGGTCTTGGCTGCGGTGGCCGCTGCGGTGGAGCACACGCCGTACGTGGCTTCCAGCGCGGCCTGGCCGCTCTCAAGCTCGCTCGTCTTGTCGGTGAGCGTTGAGCCGCCTATCTGCACCGAGTCCCCGCCGATGTAGCAGGTACCGGCGTCTATGTCGGCGCAGAAGACCGTGGCGCCGGTGGTCTTGTTGGTGACCAGGAGCTTGCCCGCCTTGAGAAGGCTCGCGTCGACAGTGCCCGACTTGATATAGGTGCCGTTAATGTAGAGCTTGCCATTCTCGAGGTAGATGCCCTGTTCCTTGCTGCCGTTGGTCAGGCGGTTCAAGACCTCTTCCTGGTCCAGGGCCTCGTCCAGGGTGGTCACCGCGTCGTTGGCCTTCTTGGCTTCCTCATTGGCGTTGTTGACGCCCTGGGCGAGGACCGGGTCGGTGTAGGTCACATTCCCGTCAGTCCAGGTCACCTTCGAGCGCGTCCAGTAGTAGCGCCCGTTCACGTAGGCGGTCTGGGTTTCCGCCCAGCTGCCGCCCGACTGCGCCGTCTTGGACGTGGAGAGGTAGTACTGCTCCACGATGGCCGACATGCCGATGCCGGTCGCGCCGTCGCGGCCGGAAATCATGACCGGCGTGCTGTAGCTGGGCTGGGTGTCGGGGTCGGCGTAGATGGTCTTGGTGCGCGACCAGATGTAGTAGCCGCTCTTGTAGGCGGGCGCCGTGGTCTGCCAGCCACTCGTCGGCGCGGTGGTCGCGCTCTGGTTCTGCGCGTACTCAACATCGACGGACGAGATGGTCTCGGAGTCCTTGGCATAGCCCGTCATGCGCAGCTCGCCGGTGTCCAGGTTCCAGTAGTTGTTGCCGGTCTTGTCCTGGATGGTCCCCGCCGTGATGAGGCTCGCCAACAGCGACCCCGTTGTGATGAGGTCGGCGGTGAACCCGTTGCCGGTGCCGAACGTGCGCCAGTCCCAGCTGCCGTCGGCCTTGGTGCCGCTCGCGATGCGGAATCCCTGGCTGCATATCTGGATGGCGCTGCCGCCGGTCTTGGTGGGAAGGCCGTTCTCGTCCAGGGGCACGCTGGCCCAGATGGTGCCCTGCTCGAAGCTCGTGTAACAGTAGCTGTTTCCCTGGGTATTGAACTGGGCGTTAAGCCCGTCAACGACCTGCTGCAGGTAGGCGGCGGGGGTGTTCGCGGCCACGTCCCAGTTGGATGAGCGCTTGCTAAGGCTGCTTACCTTCTGCTGCTGCGCGGCCCACATGTCGGCCATGGTCTCGGTCACGTTGCCGAGCGTGACGGTCTGCGTGCCGCCCAGAAGGTCGGTAACTAGCTTTGTCACGCGCCCCTGGCAGCGAAGCGCGGGCGAGAACTCGGTGTCTACGATCTGGACGTCATCACCGACGCCCACGCCCTCCCACGAGCGGCCGAACTGAACGAGGTCGACAACGTCTGCCTCGTACGTCATGCCCGGCTCCTTGTGCTCGTCCAGGTAGGCGCGGGTCTCGCTGAGAAGGACGGCCGCGTCCTCGCAGTCGCTGTCCTCGTACTCGCCGAAGACGTGGGCGAGGCCGCCCTTGCCGTCCGGTCGGCCCCATGCCTTGAGCGCGGATGCGTCCTCGACGTAGTTCTTGCCGTCGTTGATGTCGCCGAACGTCAGCTTGCGTCCGTAGCCGCCGGAATCGGTCTCGACGCCCTTGCCGTAGCCGTAGCAGGCGGTGATGGCGCCGTAGTGCTCGGTGCGCCCGATGCTGACCAGGTCCTTGGTGTAGGTGAACCGGCGGTGGGTGGAAGACTCGCCGCGATGCTGGCGGATTCCCACCTTGCGCGAGGTCACGCCCTCGCCGCCGCACTCGATGACGGTCTCAAGCTCGCCGCCGCACTCGAGGATATCGTTCAGCGCTGCCCGTGCGCTCGTGTGGTAGAACGTCAGGCCGCTGGACACGGTGCCGGACTGGTCGACCGTGCCGCACTCCCACCGGGTGTTCTCGAGGGTCACCTGCAGGGCCTTCAGGAAGCTGTAGGAGTAGGGCCGTTTGTCCTCGATGTAGTCGTAGGTCAGCTCGTAGACCGAGTTGAGCGCCGTGTCGGTGTAGACCGTGCGCCCCTGGGCGTGAAGCCCCTTGGGGTCCTGGCAGATATGCTCGTGCGCCTTGCCCAGGCGGTCGGCCCAGACAAGGCGATACCCCTGCTTGAGGGGGAAGCTCGTGGTGATGGAGACGGAATCCTCGCCGTTGAGCTCGTCGGTGTGGGTGAGGGCCAGAAGCTCGTCAGGCCCGATGGTGCCAACGTAGGCGTCCTGATGGGTGTAAACGTCGACTCGCACCTATAGCCACCTCTCCGCCCATTCCAGGGTCGCCGTACCGCTGCTGCATTTAAGGGCCTGCCTGCCGTCCATCGCGAAGAAATCGCTGGCAAGCGTGACCGGGTGGTCGCTGCCGTTGACCTGGCACCGCTCCGTGGCCATGTCGAGGACCACGGTCTGCGAGCCGGTGAAGGCCGCCTCCACCCGGACGAAGGCCCCGGT
>CAVJHQ010000126.1:0-4477 GCA_963649365.1 Alloprevotella sp. | reverse complement strand
GCCATCGCCGCCTTCTGCGAGGAGCAGAAGAAGTTCTTCGCCAAGGTCGAGGAGGCCAACGGCCCCATCCAGCAGCGCGAGTACATCCTCGACGAGCCTACGCCTGAGGTCCACGAGCGCGTCTTCGCCCACTTCGACGAGATGGACGCCGCCCTCAAGGACGCCGACAAGCTCTCCCGCATCGCCAAGGTCGAGGCCCTGAAGGCCCAGATCAAGGCGGAGTTCACCGAGGAGGAGCAGGCCAAGTACGGCCGCGAGATCCCCGTCGAGCTCAAGGCCCTCGAGAAGCACGCCATGCGCCTCATGGTCGTCGAGACCGGCGAGCGCGTGGACGGCCGAGCGGCCGATGAGGTGCGCCCGCTCATGATCAAGCCCGACTACCTGCCCCGTGTCCACGGCTCCGGCCTCTTCCAGCGCGGCCAGACCCAGGTGCTCTCCGTCTGCACCCTCGGCATGCTCAACGAGTGGCAGCGCCTCGACACCATCGAGCCGGTCGACGGCAAGCGCTACATCCACCACTACAACTTCCCGCCCTACTGCACCGGCGAGACCGGCCGCATGGGCTCCCCGAAGCGCCGCGAGATCGGCCACGGCAACCTCGCCGAGCGCGCCCTTCTCCCCGTGATCCCCTCCGAGGAGGAGTTCCCCTACACCATCCGCGTCGTCTCCGAGGTCATGGAGTCCAACGGCTCCTCGTCCATGGGCTCGACCTGCGGCTCCACGCTCGCCCTTATGGATGCCGGCGTGCCGCTCAAGCGCCCGGTCTCCGGCGTGGCCATGGGCCTCATCCAGGAGAACGGCAAGACCGTCGTCCTCACCGACATCCAGGGCCTCGAGGACTTCCTCGGCGACATGGACTTCAAGGTGACCGGCACCACCAAGGGCATCACCGCCATGCAGATGGACAACAAGGCCACCGGCCTCACGCCGGAGATCCTGCGCTCCGCCCTTATGCAGGCGCACGAGGGCCGCATGTTCATCCTCGACGCCATGCTCGAGCAGATCCCCGCGCCGCGCCCCGCCACCAAGGAGTGCGCGCCCCAGATCATCAGCCTCCAGATCCCGACCGACAAGATCCGCGAGGTCATCGGCTCCGGCGGCAAGGTCATCCGCGGCATCCAGGAGGACACCGGCGCCACCATCGACATCCAGGAGGACGGCACCGTCTTCATCGCCGGCACCAACGGCGCGGGCGACGCCGCTGCCGAGCGCATCAAGGCGATCGTCAAGGTTCCCGAGGTGGGCGAGGAGTACACCGGCCGCGTCGTCGGCATTCAGCCCTTCGGCGCCTTCGTCGAGCTGCTGCCCGGCAAGGACGGCCTGCTCCACATCTCCCGCGTCGCCCAGGGCCGCGTCGACAAGGTCGAGGACGTCCTGAACATCGGCGACGAGGTCAAGGTCCGCGTCCTCGAGGTCGACGAGAAGGGCAAGATCAGCCTCGACCGCATCGACAAGCCCGAGGCTCCCGCCGGCTCCGGCAAGTCTTCCGAGGGCGAGTCCCACGGCCGTCGCCACGCCGACGGCGAGCGCCGTCCCCGTCGCCGCCCCGGCGACAACGGCGGCGAGAAGCGCCAGCCGCGCCGCCACCACGACGCCTAGTCGCCTGGCATAAGCGTCTCTTGCCAAGAGGCCCCGTTCGCGCGGGGCCTCTTTTTATGTAAGTGGGGGAGTGCCCGTGATTCTTGGTTACAATAATGAAGCTTGCGCATTCGGCGCGCGGACTGGATTGTTCGGTTGGCGGCGTTGCCAACCGTCGAATAGCACCTATCGGCACAGTTAGAAAGGTTTAGTTTCAGGAATGCCCAAGAAAGATATCGCTCTGAAGATCATCCCGCTGGGTGGTCTTGACGGCATCGGCAAGAACATGACCGCCTTCGAGTACGGGGACGACATGGTCTTGATCGACGCCGGATTGATGTTCCCGGACGACAACATGCCCGGCATCGACCTCATCCTGCCGGACTACACCTACGTGCTCGAGAACGAGCACAAGCTCCGCGGCATCGTCATCACCCACGGCCACGAGGACCACACCGGCGCCCTGCCGTACCTGCTCATGGACCTGACCAAGAAGGTCCCCATCTACTCGAGCAAGCTCACTCTCGGCATGATCGAGGGCAAGCTCGCCGAGCACAAGATCAAGAGCCCGAAGTTCCGTGAGGTCCAGGACGGCTCCAACGTGAACCTCGGCGCCATCAACCTGACGTTCTTCTCGATGACGCACTCCATCCCGGGGGCGCTCGGCGTCTATATCCAGACGCCGGCGGGAACCGTCATGCACACGGGCGATTTCAAGCTCGACAACACTCCCATCGACGGTCGCAGGCCCAACTACCAGGCCATCAACAAGTTCGGCAGCAACGGCATCGACCTCCTGCTCTCCGACTCGACCAACGCGACGCGTCCCGGGTACACCCCCTCCGAGGCCGCCGTCGGCCCGAACCTGCGCCACATCATCAAGAACGCCCCCGGCCGCGTTTTCGTCGCGAGCTTCTCGTCCCATATCCACCGCCTGCAGCAGGTCTGCGACGCGGCCACGGCCGTCGGCCGCAAGGTCGTCGTCACCGGCCGCTCCATGGTCACCAACACCAAGGTCGCCCGCGAGCTCGGCTACCTTAAGATCGACGCCGACGACATCATCGACGCCTTCGACATCGATAAGCTCGACTCCGACCAGATCGTCGTCCTCTGCACGGGGTCGCAGGGCGAGCCGCTCTCGGCGCTGGCCCGCATGGCCAACGGCGAGCACAAGTCGCTGTCCATCAACGCGTCGGACACCGTGATCATCTCGGCCACGCCGGTCCCCGGCAACGAGAAGAGCGTCCAGGCCATCGTCAACTCGCTCTCCAAGATCGGCTGCGACATCTACGACAAGAGCAAGACCCTCGTCCACGTCTCGGGCCACGGCTCCCAGGAGGAGCTCAAGCTCATGCTTTCCATGGCCCGGCCCCGCTACTTCATGCCGGTCCACGGCGAGGCCCAGCACCTGCGCGCCCACGCGCAGCTCGCGCTCGACCTCGGCATGAGCGAGAAGAACGTCTTCATCCTCGACAACGGCGACTCGCTCGAGCTCGTCAACCACAAGGTCCGCCGCGGCCGCGCGGTCGAGTCCGGCGTCGTCTACGTCGACGGCGGCACCGTGACCGAGGCCGACCCCGTCGTGATCCGCGACCGCCAGAAACTCGCCGACGACGGCGTCGTCACCTGCACCATCGCGCTCACGGGCAAGAAGGGCACGGTCAAGGCCATCGAGATCAACGCCCGCGGCGTCTCGTTCTCGTCCGACCCCGCCTTCCTCGAGGACGCGCAGCTCATGATCCGTCAGCAGGTCGAGAAGCTCACCAACGCCGACGGCGTGAACATCGACGCCGTCCGCCGCAATGTGCGCAACCAGCTCTCCAACCTTCTTTGGAACAAGACCCACGCCCGCCCGATGGTCATCCCTGTCGTCCTGGAGGTCTAAGGGATGCCCTCCAGCCGCAGCAGGAACGCAGCAAAGAAGGGGTCGGCCAAGGCCAAGGGCGGAAAGTCCCAGCCCAAGGCCCAGGGCATCGTCCTCACCGACGCTGAGCGCGACATCGCCGGGGTCGTCCTGGCCGTGCTCTCCATAGCGATGTTCGTCTCGGTCGTCGCGCCCTCGGGCGCCGTCGTCACGAGCGCGGTGGGCCATGCCCTCACCATGTGCTTCGGGGCGGGCGCGGTGCTCGTCCCCGTGGCTCTGTTCCTTTTCTCCACGACGTTCTTCGTGGGGGAGGACGGCCCCTTCTCCGGGCATGTCGCGGCAGGCCTCGCGCTCATCGTCCTCGCCGTCCTCGCCATGATCTCGCTCAACCAGCCCGGCGTGGGCGACAACCCTGAGCTCGCCCTCTCCGCGCAGACCGTCGGCGAGGCGGGCGGCTACGTCGGCGGCTTCGTGGCGTTCTGGGCGTCCAAGCTCGTCGGCGTCGTCGTCGGCAACGTCTGCCTGCTCGGCGTGATAGCCGCCGGCGTCGTCGTCTGCGGCTTCTCCATCTCCGGCGCGGTCGCGCGCCTCGGCGAGGGCGTCCAGCGCGCTCGCGAGGATGTGGCGGCCCGTCGCGAGGAGCGCCTCGCCGAGCGCGCAGAGACGCGCCTGCAGACCATGCAGCTGCGCGAGGAGTCCCAGCAGCCGCGCGGCGGTTCCTCCTCGGGCGCCTCTTCCCAGCCCTCCCTCTTCGACGAGACGGGCGAGGGCGAGACGACCTTCCTCGGGAACCGGAAAACGACGGTGCTCAAGCGCGGGCAGCAGGCGGGCGAGCGGAAGAAGCGCTCGACCGCCTCCATCGCCGAGGAGTTCGCGGCGGCAGACGACCTGTCGGACGTCGAGGAGGCGGCCACGACCCTGCTCGAGCCCCGCACACGGCGTAAGCAAGGCTTGAAGAAGGCTAAGGACGCGAAGGGCGCGGCGGCCTCCGGGGACGACGTCTCCGCCGCCGCGGCCGGGTCCGTGCCCTCGTTT
>CAVJHQ010000125.1:0-4527 GCA_963649365.1 Alloprevotella sp. | reverse complement strand
CCTTTGTTACACTCTGGGACGCTTCGTACGGTATTTTTTGTACATGGATTTGTACGCGCAAAAGGGCGTTTTAGAGTAATCGCGGGGGGCTTTGCACTGGTAGACAGGGTTTGCCGGGATGGTTTGCGGGGTCGTCCGAGGTGACTTGTACTCATTTGTACTGAAGCGACCCGATTCGTACGAATCCGAGACGTATCGGGACATGACGGCACAAGAAAAGCGGCGCCCCCGGTTGCCCGGAAGCGCCGCTTGCGTGCCCGCCCTGTGGATGCCTTCTCGCCCTTAGAAAAGCTTGGACACTGCCTCGACGGCCTCGCGCTTGGCATCCATGTTCACGTGCGTGTAGATGTCCATGGTGATTTGCGAGCTGTAGTGCCCCGCGAGCTCCTGCATCACCTTGGGGTGCACGCCGCCCATGGCGAGCATGGTGAGGTAGGTGTGGCGAAGCTCGTGGAGGGTGAACCCGTCGAGGCCGAAGCCGTCGCGGTCGATGGTCCACCAGCGGCTCATGGCCGGCGGGCTGACGCGCTCTCCGTAGTGCCCGACGATGACCGGGGTGTCCTCGGTCTGCTCCAGGTAGCCCTCGCTCGGCTTGCGGTAGCTGTTGGTCTTGGCGAACTGGGCGGCCTGCGCCTCCTTCATCTTGAGCAGCGCCTCGCGAGTGACCGGCGAGAGCGGCAGCAGGCGCATGCCGGCCTTGGTCTTGGTGCCCTTGAGGTTGCCCAGGTTGTCGTAGCTGTGGCTGACGTCGACGATGTTGCGCTCGAAGTCAACGTCGCGCCACGAAAGGCCGCAGATCTCGCCCCGGCGAAGCCCGAGCGTCACGGCAAGGAGATAGGCGCACTCGTGCGGGTCGGTCGGATCGAGCTGCTCGATGAGCTCGTGGACCTTGTCGGGGCTGATGGCCTTCTTGGCCTTGGTGTCCATTTTGGGCGGGTCGGCGGCGTCGCAGGGGTTTGAGACGAGCAGGCCCTCCTTGACCGCCCGCTGGAACACGAGCGTTATGTTGTCGTGGATCTGGTTGACGTAGCTGCCGCCCGACTTGCGCCCCGAGAGCGTGTCGCCCTTCATCATGGCCACGTACATCTGGTTGAGCATGGCGGGCGTGACGTCCTCGAGCTTCACGGCGCCTATGTGGTGGCAGGCCGACTTGAACTGGCAGCCCTGCCGCTTGAGCGTCGTGGCCGCCACCTCCTTCTTCGCCTCCCGCTCCTCTAGGTAGCGCTCGCAGTATTCCTGGAAGGTGTAGCTGGTCTTGCCCTGCACGCGGCCTTCCTCGAGCTCTTCAATGAAATCGCGCAGCGCCGCCTTGGCCTCGCTGAGGGTGCCGTTCACGGTGCGGACCTTGGTGACGTACTTGCCCGTGCGGGGGTCCTTGCCCGTGGAGACGCGCAGCTGCCACTTGCGGCACCTCGCCTTGGTCTTGTCCTTCTCGAGCTGGACGATCGAGCCGGAGCCCTTCGTCTTCTTCCCTGCCATGGGGCATCACCGCCAGTCTTGGGCGGCGTTGGCGGCCTCGCGGAACTCGAGGTAGCGGAGGAAGTCGTCGAGCATCTCGCGGCCGCTTCTTCCGAGCTTGCGCACGCGGGCGTCGATGGTGGGGACCTCGGGCGCGTCGATGTCGGCGCGGCCAACCACGAGGTCTATCGAGCAGCCGAGCTCGTCGGCCATGGCCCAGGCGGCCTGCATGGGGATGCCGCACTCGGGGCCCTCTATGGCGCGCTCGTAGCGGGAGTAGGTTGAGCTGGGGATGTGGAGCACCTCGGCGAAGTCCTTGGCGCTGCGGTAGCCGGCCTCGCGGCGAAGGCGCTGAAGGGTGCGCTTTCCGTACCCGCGCTGGCGCCGGTTGGCGGTGGTCTTGGAAGATGGCATATACTGTCACCTGTCCTTTCTTGAATTGCCTTTGGGATCGGACGTCCGTGCCCGTGCGAGCTGCAACTCCGCGGGCACGCCTTGTTTTTGTCCTATTTCGCTATTCGGGCCTCCTTCCCACGCCCATGAGGTCGGCCACGCCGCCCTCCCGCTCGAGCTCGCCGTCGCGCGTGCGCGAGCAGTCCTCGGTCCAGTGCATCGTGATGCCGCCTACCTGCATGGTGCCGTGCAGGCGGTCGTATGCCGCCATGATCTGGGGCACGCTGCTGCGGACGTCGGGCTCCTGGCGCTCGTCGGCGCGGCGGTTGACGTAGTCCTCGAACGCGGCGCGGATGCGCGCGTCGTCGCCGAAGAGCAGCTCCTCTGAGTCCTCGCGGTCGAGCTCGGCCAGAAAGACGCGCTCGAGGCGGCTTGCGATGATCTCGTAGCGGCGGCGCTCCTCGGCCTCGCGGCGCTTCTGCTCGTCGGCGTTCTTGGCCACGAGGTAGGCCAGGTAGTCGTCGAGCGACTCCTTGAGCCGGGGCGAGAGGTCGTCGTAGAGGCGCTGCACGGGGCCGCGCAGGTCGTCGGCGCCCGAGTCCGGCACCTCGAGGCTGGCGCGGCCCACCACGAGGTCGATGGAGCAGCCGAGCTTGTCGGCGAGCGCCCAGGCCGTCTTGAGCGGGATCTTCTCGGGCGCGCCCTCGTAGCGCGAGTAGGTGGTGGCGGGGATGCCCATGAGGGCGGCGAATTCCTTCGAGGTTTTGTAGCCGGTGGACTTGCGAAGGTCCTGCAGTGCGCTTGCCATGGCTTGCCTCCTTGTTTTTGTGTAGGAACTGTGGCGCAACGGACGCAACATCTCGAACACTTACTGTTACGTTCTGTTACATAGTGTATCACTATGCATCAATTTAGTACATCCTCGCGCCCCATCTGAAATAAATCCTACCACATTGAGCCAAGGTGTGTGATATTCTACCCTCGCCCACAAGGCGATGTGCCATCCCGTGAGACGGCTATGCCGAAGGATTTATCGCTGAGTGGGCTTCTTATCCCAAAGGCATATTCGAGAAAGGACACGACCATGCCTAAGACGTTCGCTGAGATCCCGATCACCCTTTCCCCCGAGGAGCTGGCGCGCATCACGCACCGCAACCCCGCGAGCGTGCGCCGCGGCATCCGCGAGGGGCGCATCCCTGCCGAGAAGGTGAACGGCTGCTGGGTGATCTTCCGCGACCGCGTGTTCCGCCAGACGGCCGAGGCGATGTACGCCGAGAACGGCGGAGATTGCGGGGTGCGCGGTGCGTAGACCGGGATTTTGGCCAGGGGCTTGCGGGCGTTGCAGCGCCTCTTGCCCTGGAAGGCGCCGCAGGCGCGGGGAGATACCCGACGCCGGCCGGCTGCGCGGGACATGCCGCCGCGCGAACGGGTGTTGTTCTGCGAATAAGCAGAACGGCGCGGTTGCAGCCGCGCCGTCCGATTGCAATCCTGTGGTGGGATTCGCGGGACACACTATAACCCATGATGTGACGATGCGCGACAAAACGTCACCCTGTCTTAACCTTACGCTGAGCGGCCGCGTCCCCGCATGGGGCCGTCGCCCGCGGATGGGCCGCCGGCGCAGGCCGGGTGGCGCGAAATGACGCGCTGGGACCGCGTGCCCGCCGAGCTCAAGGTGCAGGACCGCTGGGTTTGCTGGCGCCTTGTGGAGAAGGCCGGCCGCAGGACCAAGATGCCGGTGTGCGCCGCCACGGGCAGGATGGCCTCTTCCACAGACCCCGCGACCTGGTGCTCGTTCGAGCAGGCCGTGGCCGCCGTGGGCGATCGCGGGGCCGCGGGCGTCGGGTTCGTCTTCGCGCCCGACCGCGCCTACACCGGGCTCGACCTCGACCACGTGCTGCACGACGGCGCGCTTGAGGACGAGTACCGCTGGGTGGTCGACGCCGCCGACACCTATACCGAGGTATCGCCCTCGGGCGACGGGCTGCACCTGTACTTCCGCGGATCCAAGCCGACGGGCGCCGAGCGCTGCCGGCGCGGGCCGGTGGAGATGTACGACCACGACCGCTTCTTCACGGTGACGGGCGTGCCCTTCGGCAAGCCCAAGGCCGTGGCCGCGCGGCCGGACGTCGTCGAGAAGGCCTACCGCATGTGGGTGGAGCCCGACTGCGAGCGCGCGCAGCCGACGCTGGCGTCCGCGCTTTCGGCGCCCTCCGCGTCGTTGCCCGTCGATCAACGCGCCGGCGGCGGCGTAGGTGACGGCGGTGGCGAAACCAACGAGCTTTCCGACGATGAGCTGGTGCGGCGCATGCGCGCCTCCCGCAACGGGGGCGAGATCGGCGCCCTTCTGGACGGCGACATGGCCGCCCAGGGCAACGACCACTCCGCCGCCGACATGGCGCTGTGCAACCACCTGGCCTTCTGGTGCGGCGGCGACGCGGGCCGCATGGACCGGATCTTCCGGGGTTCGGGCTTGATGCGCGGCAAGTGGGATTCCCGGCGCGGCGGCACCACCTACGGGGCGCAGACCATCGACCGCGCCTTGCGCCAGGCGACCGAGTTCTACAAGCCGAGGGCCGGGCGCGCCGGCGGTTCCAGGGGTTTCTCTGCCGTGACCAATACAAACATATGTTCGACAGCCGAAGCGGGCTTCTCCACGAAGGGTGCTTCCCAAGC
>CAVJHQ010000124.1:0-4608 GCA_963649365.1 Alloprevotella sp. | reverse complement strand
TCCGCGACCAGGGCCAGGACGTTCTTCTCTTCATCGACAACATCTTCCGCTTCTCCCAGGCCGGCTCCGAGGTCTCCGCGCTTCTTGGCCGCATCCCGTCCGCCGTCGGCTACCAGCCCACGCTGGCCACCGAGATGGGCGAGCTCCAGGAGCGCATCACGTCGACCAAGGAGGGCTCCATCACCTCCGTCCAGGCCGTCTACGTCCCCGCCGACGACCTGACCGACCCGGCGCCCGCCACGACGTTCACCCACCTCGACGCCACCACGGTTCTGTCGCGCTCCATCACCGAGCTCGGCATCTACCCGGCCGTCGACCCGCTGGCCTCCTCCAGCTCCGCTCTCGACCCGTCCATCGTCGGCGAGGAGCACTACCGCGTGGCCATGGCCGTCCAGGAGACCCTGCAGGAGTACTCCGACCTCCAGGACATCATCGCCATCCTCGGCATGGACGAGCTCTCCGAGGAGCAGCAGAACGTCGTCGCCCGTGCCCGCAAGATCCAGCAGTTCCTCTCGCAGTCGTTCCACGTCGCCGAGAAGTTCACCGGCAACCCGGGCTGCTACTGCACCATCCAGGACACGGTCCGCTCCTTCGCCGAGATCGTCGACGGCAAGTGCGACGACCTCCCCGAGCAGGCTTTCCGTTACGCCGGCACCATCGAGGACGTGCGTGAGCGCGCCGCGAAGATGGCCGCCGACGACTCGCAGAACTAGGTAAGCAATGGCTGAGCTGAACGTACAGTTCGTGCGCCCCGACCGGGCCCTCTATGAGGGCCCGGCGGCCAGCCTTGTGCTCGTCACCTACGCGGGTGAGCTGGGCGTCTACCCCGGCCACGCCGCGGAGATCGTCGCCTTGGGCGACGGCGTGGTTCGCATGAGGCTTACCGAGGCCGACGGCGGCGGCGAGAGGGACGTGGTCGTCTCCGGCGGCTACGCCGAGATCGACCACGACCAGGTCATCATCCTGGCCGACCACGCGCGCCGCACCGACGACATCGACTTCGACGTCGTCCGTCGCACGCGCGACGAGTCCATCGAGCTTCTCGACAAGTGCGCCGACGGTGACCACCGACGCGCGTACTACGAGAACAAAATCAATTGGTGTAACCTTCTGTTGAAGCAGGCCATGTAAGCTAGTAGCGGCTTGTTTGCTACGAGCGGTCTTCAGCAGATTCGGAGGGTTCATGGACGTCATAAAGGTCTGGGGCGGGCACCCTATTCAGGGTGAGGTAACCGTAGAGGGCGCAAAGAACTCGGCTCTCAAACTCATGGCCGCGACGCTTATGGCCAAGGGCGTGAGCACCCTCACCAACGTGCCGAACATCTCCGATGTCCACGTGATGGGCAAGGTGCTCAAGAACCTCGGGGCGACCATCGAGGTCGTCAACGAGCACGAGCTAAAAATCGATACCACCGGCGTCGAGTCGTGGGAGACCCCCTACGACCTCGTCGTCCAGATGCGGGCCTCCACTGCGGTGCTGGGCCCGCTTCTTTCGCGTTTCGGCAAGGCCATCGTCGCCATGCCGGGCGGCTGCAACATCGGCGCGCGAAAGATCGACATGCACATCCTGGGCCTCGAGGCGCTCGGCGTCGAGTTCAAGATCGACCACGGCAACATCCACGCCAGCGCTCCCCACGGCCTTAAGGGCGCGACCGTTACCCTCGCCTTCGCGAGCGTCGGCGCGACCGAGAACCTCATGATGGCCTCGGTCTTCGCCGAGGGCACCACGACCATCGACAACGCGGCGCGCGAGCCCGAGATCGTCGACCTCGCCAACCTCCTCAACGAGATGGGCGCCGACATCAAGGGCGCCGGATCGCCGGTCATCGAGATCAACGGAGTTTCCGAGCTGCACCCCGTTACCCACGCCGTCGTCGGCGACCGCATCGAGGCGGGCACGTTCCTGGCCATCGGCGGGCTGTTCGGCGAGCCGGTGACGGTCAAGGGCTTCGACCCGCTTCACCTGGGCCTCGTGCTCAAGAAGTACGAGCAGATGGGCCTTCGCATCGAGCGCGGCCAGCGCGAGTGCACCTGCTGGCGAGAAGGGCCCATCCACCCGGCCGATATCCAGACCCTCCCGTTCCCCGGCTTCCCGACGGACATGCAGGCGCAGACCATGACGCTTCTTGCCCTGTGCGACGGCTCGTGCGTCATTACCGAGAACGTCTTCGAGAACCGCTTCATGCTCGCGAGCGAGCTTTCCCGCATGGGCGCCGACATCGTGATCGAGGGGCACCATGCCATTGTCCACGGTGTCGACGGCTTCTCGGGCGCCCAGGTCAAGTCCCCTGACCTGCGCGGCGGCGCGGCCCTCGTCATGGCCGGCCTCGTCGCGGACGGCGTGACGACCGTCTCCGCCATCCATCACATCGACCGCGGCTACGAGCGGTTCGTCGAGAAGCTCGTCTCGCTGGGCGCCCGTGCCGAGCGTGCGACGCTGCCCGATTTGGACCGCGATCTCTGATATTCATCGGGGTATATTGGCTAGGTAGGCCCCTTGCGTTTTGGAAACGGTGCACGCATGATTAGCAACTCCAGCGAAGACCACTCCCTCACCCGCGCCGGCGAGGATTATCTCGAGTCCATCTATCGCCTCTCGCTTGAGGGCGGTGAGGAGGACCGATCGGTCCGATCCGTCGACGTCGCCGAGCAGCTCGAGGTCTCCAAGGCGAGCGTGAACAAGGCGCTCAACCAGCTCAAGGACATGGGCATGGTCGTTCAGAACCGCTATGGCCGCGTGACGCTTACCGAAGAGGGCGAGAAGTACGCGAAGATCGTGTGGCGCTCCCACCGTGCCCTGCGCGCGTTTCTCGAGGCGGACCTTGGCGTAGACCCGCAGGTCGCCGACGAGGAGGCGTGCCACATGGAGCACGTTCTGTCCGCCGATACCATGACGCGCCTCATAGCCTACCTGGAAAAACAGGGCGTGAGCATTGCATAACAGCGCCGGTGTGAGGTAGCCGCCGGCCCAATTTCGCGGGGTGTTCAGTTTTGGATAAACGTGCCGAGATGATTCGCTTCGGCAACGATGGGTGGAAAGCCCGCTACGACGACGGATTCACGCTCGAGAACGCCGTGAGGGTGGCCGACGCGCTCGGCGTCCTCTGGGCTGACCGGGGCGAGGCCGCCGTCGTCTACATTGGGTTCGATACCAGGCGCGGGTCAAAGGAGATCGCCGAGGAGGTCGCGGGGGTTCTCGCCCTTTATGGACTCCGGGCCAAGTTGTCGGACGCGCCCGCGCCGACCCCGGCGGTTGCCTGGACCTGTGCCCATGACGAGGAGGCCGTCGGCGCCGTCGTGGTTACGGCCAGCGAGCTTTCTTGCGAATACGGCGGCCTCATCGTGCGCGCCAAGGACGGCGGCCCGTGCACGCGGGAGTTTCTCGACGAGGCGGAGAAGGCCATTCCCGCGCAGGCGCCCGTCCAGCGCGGGGACTTCGAGACCTGCAACGTCGTGGATGCGTATTGCGACGACCTTGTCGGCCTCGTGGATCGCGCGGCGATCGTTGCCCGCGCGCCGAAGGTCGTCGTCGACTCCATGTACGGCGCGGCCGCCGGCGTTGTCGCGGGGCTGCTGCGCCGGTGCGGCTGCGACGTCTTCGAGATTCATCGGAAGAGCCTGGGCGATTTCGGCGGCATCCACCCGTCTCCCACCGAGCCGTGGGTCGACGAGTGCGAGCAGACCGTGCTTTTGGAGCACGCCGACCTCGGGCTCGCCTTCGACTGCGACGCGGACCGAGCGGGCATCGTCGACGAGAAGGGCCGGCTGCTCACGGTGCGTGAGCTCGTCCCGTTCGTGCTTTCCGCCCTTGTTGAGAGGGGGGTCGAGCAGGATCGCGTCGTGACGACGCTCACCTCGTCCGCGTTGATCGAGCGCCAGGCGGAAGCGCTTGGGCTTCTCTATACCCCGGTCTCGGTCGGCTTCACCTATATATATGACGAGATGTCGGAGGGCGACGTCCTTCTCGGCGCCGAGGAGTACGGCGGCATTTGCGTGCCTTCGCACCTCCCTGAGCGCGACGGCATCTATGCGACATTGCTCGCGATCGAGAGTTTCTGCAAGAAGGGCAAGCCGCTTTCCGCTTTGATCGAGGCCCAAGAGCAGGCCCTCGGCCGCTCGTGCTGGTCCCGCCGAGACATCCGCATCGACTCGGCGACCGCCCAAGCCCTGCGCAATGTCCTCCCCGGCTTTAATCCTGCGGAGCTTGCTGGAAAGAAGCCCGTGGAAGTGAGCCACGCCGACGGCCTGCGGCTCGGCTTCGAGGACGGCTCCTGGGTCCTCGTGCGCCAGGCGCGCACGGAGCCTATCGTCCGTATCTATGCCGAGGCGGCCGGCCCCGCCGCCCGGGACGCGCTCCTCGGCGCGGCGGGGGAGCTGATCGCCGGCGGCCCTGTGCTTATATAGGCGACAAGGGGCGCTCGCGGCGCCGCGCGGCCTGCCGGCCGCGCGGCGCCCTTCGCATGAGGGCGGCTGCCCGAGCCCTAATTGTGCAGAAACCGTGGACGACCGCGCGCCCCCTTGCGCGCGGGCGCGCGGGTGCGTAAAGTAATTCCTCGCGCGGCGCACCAGCCGAGCGGGAAACCGCAGGTCAGCCGCGCGGAGGACCTT
>CAVJHQ010000123.1:0-4610 GCA_963649365.1 Alloprevotella sp. | reverse complement strand
GCCTGAACATCCTGCTCTCCAGCCACGTCTGGCGTCAGGACCACAACGGCTTCTCTCACCAGGACCCGGGCTTCGTCGACCTGCTGCTCAACAAGTCCAACGAGACCCACGTCGTCAACGCCTACTACCCCTGCGACGCCAACATGGCCCTCGCCGTGGCCGAGCGCTGCTACACCTCGACCAACTGCGTGAACGCCATCTTCTGCGGCAAGCAGCCGGCGCCGACCTTCGTCACCGTCGACGAGGCCAAGGCTGAGCTCGAGGCCGGCCTGGCCGAGTGGAAGTGGGCCAGCTCCGCCGAGTCCATCGACGACGCCGACCTCGTGATCGCCACCTGCGGCGACGTCCCGACCCTCGAGGCCCTCGCCGCCCTCGACATGCTCAAGAAGCTCGGCGTCAAGGCCACCTTCGTGAACGTCGTCGACCTGCTCAAGATCCAGAACGCCTCCGAGAACGACCTGGCCATCTCTGACGAGCAGTTCGAGGAGCTCTTCGGCCACAACAAGCCGGTCCTCTTCTGCTTCCACGCCTACGCGGGCACCATCCGTCGCCTTATCTGGGACCGCCCGAACCACGACAACTTCCGCGTCCACGGCTACGAGGAGAAGGGCTCCACGACCACGCCGTTCGACATGCTGCGCCTCAACAACATGGACCGCTGGGCGCTCGCTGCCGACGCGCTGCGCCTCGTCGACGCCGACAAGTTCGCCGACCAGATCCAGAAGTGGGAGGACTTCCGCCTCGAGGCCTTCAAGTTCGCCTGCGACGAGGGCTACGATCACCCCGACTTCACCAGCTGGGTGTGGCCTGACGCCGCCGCCGCTTCCGAGGGCCAGCTCTCCGCGACCCAGATGACCGCGGGCGACAACGAGTAGCGGATTGACCCGCTCGCGCGACCCTCTTGCACGTTAACCGGCCCCCTCAAGTCCGAAACCGGGCTTGAGGGGGCTTTTGTGATCACTTTTTCGAGATTCTGCGTGGCTATTCGAGGGGTTGCGCGAGTAGCGGAGGACCGTGGTCGGGCCGCGTCGCTGCAAAAGCCCAGGAAAGTGTCTTCCGGGAGGTCGAAATTCAGCATCAAGAATTTAATAGTGCACGCAGAATCACGAAAAAGTGTGCACGCGCCGTCCGCCTTGCACGCGCCGCCCGCCTTGTGCACACCGCCCGCCTTGTGCGTGCCGCCCGCCTTGTGCGCGTGCCGCCCGCCTTGTGCACACGCCGCCCGCCTTGCGCGTGCCGCCCGCCTTGCGCACACCGTCTGCCTTGCGTGCGCCGCGCCTCCTTGGGGCCGTTTGCGCCTTTGCGCCGCAAACGGCCGAGGGTATTATGTGGGCTCGTGTCGCTCGGCGTCCCGGAGGAGATGGTTGATATGGCGGGCAAGGCTCGCAGGATTTTCGGCGGGCTCTCGATGGGCTGGCCTGTGGTCGTGGTGTTCGCGCTCGTTGCCGGCGCGTACACGGGGCTTGTGGGGTCTCTTCCCGTCACGGAGGGAACGTCGTTTCGCGACATCGCGATCATGCACGAGTGGTGGATCGTCTTCGCCTTCGCGATCGTGACGAACGTCGAGAAGGGTTGGCAGGCGGCGCTCAAGGTCTTCGTCTTCTTCCTGATCAGCCAGCCCGTGTGCTTTGCGGTCGAGGTCCTCATGGGACAGCTCTCCGCGGAGATGGCGTGGTATTACTACAGCACGAACTGGTTCAAGATGACGCTGCTGACCCTGCCGGGCGGCTATGTCGCGCACCTGATCCGCAGGCAGGACCCGCTCGGCTGCGTCGTGCTCGGCCTCGGCTGCGCGTTCGAGGCGGTTCTTGGCATCCACTACGTGGGCCAGGTGATTGCCCGTCCGCCGTTCCACCTGCTCTCGGCCCTCGTCTGCTTCGGCGCGATCGCCGTGTTCGTGGCCCAGATCCAGCGGAGCCGCGGGCGCCGGATCCTCACGCTCGCGGTGGCCGGCGTTGCCACGGCGGCCGTTGTGGGCTGGGTGCTGGCAACGGGGTCCACGCTGTAGGCCTCGCCGGCTGCCGGTCGCGCCCGTGCCCTCGCTGCGCCACGGTATTTGATGGCCGTAAACCTACCGTCTGGCGAGGGATAAATTATAAACAGCGTTTAGACGTTTAGCATGGTGTTCGGCCCGGGTAATGGGTTCGTTGGATTTGGGAGACACTATGCGTAACGTGGGCGTTCGTGAAATTAGCAGGAGGACGGGCTTCTCGCCTGCCACGGTATCGAATGCCCTCAACAATAAACGGGGTGTAAACAAGGACACTGCCGAGACCATCCGCCGTATGGCCAAGGAGCTCGGCTACGAGCGCTCCGGGCAGCTCGACCACATCCGCTTCGTCCTGGCAAGGAAGACGGGCAAGGTCCTTGACGAGGGAACCTTCCACCCCGGCGTCATCGAGGGCGTCGAGCGCGTCGCCGCCCAGCTTAAGCTGCAGACCACCTTCACCACCGTTGAGCTCGCAAACCGCGAGGCCGCCGCGCGGCAGGCCTACGAGATCACGCACGACCAGAGCAACGGCGTCGTCCTTCTCGGCACCGAGATGGCCGAGGAGGACTACGTCCTCTTCCGCGACTCGCTGGCGCCGCTGGTCGTCGTCGACGGCTGGTCCGACCGCCTGTTCTTCGAGTCCGTCGTGACCCAGAACGAGAACTCGGCGTTCCGCGCGGTCACCTACCTGGCCGAGCACGGCCATCGCGAGATCGGCTACATCGCGGGGGACTACCGCATCAAGAACTTCCCGCTCCGCGAGCGGGGATACCGCCGCGCCATGCGCGAGGCGGGCATACCCATCGACCCGAAATGGCGTCTTGAGGTCGGGACGACGGTCAACGGCTCCTACGACTCCATGAAGGCCTGGCTCGCCACGAACCCGCAGCTCCCGACCGCGTTCTTCGTCGAGAACGACATCATGGCGCTTGGCTGCATGCGCGCGATGGCGGAGCGCGGCATCCGCATTCCCGACGACGTGAGCATGGTCGGCTTCGACGATTTGCCCTACGCGAGCATCTGCAACCCGCCGCTGACCACGGCCCGCATCCCGAACCGCGAGATGGGCGAGATCGCGGTCCGGCGCCTGATCGACCAGATCAGCGAGCCGCGCGGCTACACCTGCGTCACGCACCTCTCGACCTCGTTCGTCGAGCGCCAGTCCGTCAAGTGGCTCTAGCCGGGTAGCCAGGCGAATCTGGCCAGTCGGTCAAGCGGCCCGAGCCGGGCGGCCGGGCGGCGCAGCCTGCACCTGCGCGTCGTTTTCCGGCATGGGCCGGGCCCCGACGGGCTCCGCTCCATTTCGGCATCTATTTCGGTTGTGGTCGGGAGATGAACCGCCGACCCGCCCCCGGATTCCTGCACAAACCGTGTAATACTACTCAAGTTGTGTAATAAACGTAGAAGGGATCCGATGCCCGCAGACTGCCTGGTCAGTACCGATCGTCGCAGCGTGCGCACCCGCGCCGCCCTGCGGCTCGCGCTCGCGCAGGAGATCGACGCCACCGGCGACCTGTCCCGCGTGACCGTCACCGCGGTGACGGAGCGCGCCGGCCTCACGCGCCGAACGTTCTACTCCCACTACCGCGACATCCCCGACCTCGTCGACCAGATCGAGGCCGAGACCCTGTCCGACCTGCGCGGCCATGTCGAGAAGATCACCCGGTCCGACCTCGGCGACCTCGAGGCCGCGCTCTCGCGCCAGGAGCCGGCGCCGGGCTCCGAGGACCTGCTGCGCGCCGTCCGTGAGCGGGGCGACTACCTGCGGCCGCTGCTGGGCGACGGGGGAGACCCCGCGTTCGCGGAGCGCCTCAAGCGCATGATCTACGACGCCGTGGCCGGCCGCGCGCTCGACGGCATCGACGTCCGCGCCGTCGGCACCTTCTTCGACTATTACCTGACCTTCGCGATTTCCGCCGAAGTGGGGGTGCTCTTGCGCTGGCTCGAGGGGGGCATGCGCGAGAGCGTGGAGGCCATGGCGCGCCTGATGACGTCGCTCATGTTCGTCCGCCCGGGCGACCTGTACGGCAAGCCCATCGACTTCGACATCCCCCGCTTTGCCCTTGCCATCATGCGTTGTGAGGAGAGACACAATGTCCGATAAGACCGCCGCGTCCATCCAGGCCGAGAAGGCCGCCCGCCCCGCCATCGAGCTCAAGCAGGTCGGCGCGGAGCTCTCGCCGAAGAACCCCTACGACCTCACCTACGCGCACCTGCGCCTGGGCATCGACGTCGGCTCCACCACGGTCAAGCTCGCCGTCATCGACGACCGCGACCACCTGATCTACGCCAACTACGAGCGCCACCACACCGACGTCCGCGCCACCGCCAAGGAGCTCTTCGCCCGCGCGAAGAAGGTCATCGGCTCGACGCCCATGCGCGTCTCCATCACCGGCTCGGGCGGCATGCTGCTGGCCAAGTGGCTCGACCTCGAGTTCGTCCAGGAGGTCATCGCCTCCAAGCGCGCGGTCGAGACCTTGATCCCGCAGACCGACTGCGCCATCGAGCTCGGCGGCGAGGACGCGAAGATCATCTACTTCGACAACGGCATCGAGCAGCGCATGAACGGCACCTGCGCCGGCGGCACGGGCGCCTTCATCGACCAGATGGCGAGCCTGCT
>CAVJHQ010000122.1:0-4784 GCA_963649365.1 Alloprevotella sp. | reverse complement strand
CGGTGAACCCCAAGCTCATCGTCTGCGACGAGCCCGTGAGCGCCCTGGACGTCTCCGTCCAGGCGCAGGTGCTCAATCTCCTGGACGACCTCAAGGAACAGATGGGCCTCACCTACCTGTTCATCGCGCACGGCCTCAACGTGGTCAAGCACGTGAGCGACCGCGTGGGCGTCATGTACCTCGGCCGCCTCATGGAGATCACCGAGAAGAACGAGCTCTACCACGCCCCGCTGTGCCCCTACACGCAGGCGCTTCTCTCCGCGATCCCGTCCGTGGACCCCAAGATGCGCCGGCGCCGCATCATCCTCGAGGGAGACGTGCCGAGCCCCATCGACCCGCCCGCCGGCTGCCGCTTCTGCAGCCGCTGCTTCGCCAAGGTGGGCGGATGCGACGTGTCGGCGCCCGAGCTGCGCGAGGTCTCGCCCGGCCACTGGTGCGCATGCCACCGCTACGACAACGTGATGCCCGAAGGGGTTATCGCCGAGGCGACGAAGATCCAGGAGATCTCGGCGCAGCCCGCCTACGGGCACGGGGACAGCGCCGTGCCCGGCGCCATGGGGCCCAACGGCCTCGGCTAGCGAGCCGCGCCAGCGATGCGTTTCTTCTTAAGACGGGCCGAGCCCGGCGCCCTGGACCCCAGGGTCGCCGGGCTCGGTCTTTGTGAAGGCGGGCACGCCGTCATGTATGGGCAAAAGAAAAGCGGCCGACCAAATGGTCGACCGCCTTGAATTCATGGAGCGGGCTACGGGGTTCGAACCCGCGACCTCCACCTTGGCAAGGTGGCGCGCTACCAACTGCGCTAAGCCCGCGTGACGCGAGGACTTACTATACACGCCTTCATACGGCCGCGCAAGCAAGAATTTTGGAAAACTTGCGTGGCCGCACCGAGAGGCGAAGTCGCGATCGCAGGGCGCCGCGCTACCTGCCGCCCTCATCGGAAACCGGGAACATCTTGACCAGGCGGACGACCGTGCCTTCTCCCGTCGATTTCGGCGAGATCGTCACCGAGTCGGCAAGAAGGCGCATAAGCTTGAGGCCTCGCCCGCGCTCCGAGAACGGCCTGGTCGCCTCGTCGGAATCGAGGCACGCCCCGTCGATGCCCTCTCCGCAATCGGCGACGTCGACGACCACGCGGTCCGTGTAGGCGGCCACCGTCACGAGCACGCCCTCGGCGCAGGTGTGGTCGACCGCGTTGCCCACCGCCTCGCCAGAGGCGAGGTTCAGGTCGAACAAGCCGTTCTCGGACAGCGGCAGGCCGCTCAGAAGCTGCTCGAGGCGCCTTCTTGACCGGTCGAGCTGCTCGGCGTCCACGCGGAAGGTCGTTCTCCACACGGGCAGCGCGCCTGCGGGAAGCTCGGGCACCTCGTTCGTCACGCCGGCGCGCTCCACCGGCACGAAGTCGGCCATGCGCATGCGGCAGAGAGACTGGTACACGCGGTCCGAGACGTTCGTGAGCGAGAGGAGCCCCCCGACATCGCGCATGCGGCGCAGTTCCGAAAGAATGAGGCCCATCCCCGCGGAGTCCGCGTAGGCGGCTCTTCCCATATTGAGCACGACCCGGCGGCAGCCGGAGTCGATGAGGCCGTCGAGCGTACGACGAACCCCGGGGACGCTCCTCACGTCGAGGTCCCCGTCCACGTTCACTTGCGCTATGTTCGATATCGTCGCCATGGAGATAAGATGCCCACCCTGAAGGGCACCTAAACCGGAAACGGGCCTTAATGCCGTGAAGGCGCCTCGCCGAGCTCGTCGAAGCGGACGCTGACCATAGCCACGTCGTCGTCGAGCTTGTTTCCGGTGAAGTCCTCCACACAGGCCAGGAGGCGATCCAGGAAGCCCTCATAGGGCTTGTCGCCCGCCGACTCGCGCATGACCATGTCCCGCAGGCCCTGCTCGCCGAAGAAGGCCCCTGAGGGGTCCCTGGCCTCCGTGGTCCCGTCGGTGTACAGCAGCAGCACGTCTCCCTCCTCGAGGGCGGCGACGCCGTCCTGGTACGAGATGTCGGCAAAGGCGCCCACCACACCCGACTGAACGTCCAGAAGGCGCATCTCGTCGGCGCCCGCGCTCACAAGAAGCGCGGGCGGGTGCCCGGCCGAGCAGTACGTGATCGTGGCCGCGGCGAGGTCGATAATGCCCACGAAGAGCGTGGCGAAGGTCTCCACGCGGGAGAACCCAAGGAGGAAGTCGTTGAGCGAGCGGACCATCCTGGCGGGGGCGAGGCCCTCCCACGCGTAGGCGCCGAGCGCCGTCTTCACCGCCGCCGAGACCGACGCGGCCTCGATACCCTTGCCCGAGACGTCGCCCATGATCACGCAGGCGCGCCGGTCGGGCAGGCGGATCAGGTCGTAGAAGTCGCCGCCCACGAAGGCGGTCGCTGTTGCCGAGGAGTAGATGCCCTGGGCGCTGAGCCCGTCGACGCGCTGGAGCTCGTTTCTCATCCCCGACTGGAGCGCCTGGGAGATGCGCCTGTTCTCGACCCTGGACTGCTCGCCGCGCACCACGTCGCGCACGCAGGAAACGAGCCTCGCGAGGAAGCCCTGCTCGACGTCGTCGAAGGGCTCGGCCCCGTCGGGTCGCAGCATCAGGCAGCAGCGTCTCTTGCCCGCCACGACGCCGCCGTCGAGAAAGACACCCTCGCACGGCTCGCCGAGGTCGCGCAGGGAATCGTGGATCGGCGTGCCGACGCCGAGGGGCACGACCGCCATGCCTTCGCTCACGTGGCCGTCGCAGAGCTCGTCGAGGTCGACCGAGATCTCCCAGGACCCCGTGAGCGGAAGCTCGCCCGTGAGCAGGCCGCCCTCGCCCACCTCCAGCTCGACGAAGGCGGCTTCCAGCTCGGAGGCGGCGTCGGCGAGCACGTCGACGATCACCTGATGGGGCTCCTCGTCCTCGCTCATGCCCAGCACTTCCTCACGCAGGTCGGACAGCGTCTCGTCCAGGCGCGCGGCATGCTGGGACCTCATGGTCGCGAAGGCGCCCGCGAGCTGCACGGCCAAGTAGTGGGCGACGGAGTCGAGCAGCCGGGCGTCGTCCTTCGCTATGGGGTGCTGCCGCTTCCAGCCGACCTCGATGATGGAGATCACGGAGCCGTCGAACCACACCGGCACGGCGATGAAGCTCGTGAAGGGCGGCAGGAGCTTCGAGGGGATGCGCACGACCTCCCGCGTGTCCTCGTTCGCGACGTCGCGCACGGTCAGGCGGCCGGCGCGCAGGGCGTCGCCTGTGGGGGCGACCACGCGCAGGCGCACGGCCTCCCCGGCGCGGGTGGCGAGGTTCTCGACGGTGCGGCCGAAGTGCATGAAGCGCGGCACGCGCGAGACGTCGATGTCGCCGGAGGCCCCGCGCAGGTGGAAGCCGTCGGAGCCGGCGAGGTAGACCACGGTGCCGTCGGCCTCCATCGTCTTATAGAGGCTCTCGAGGGTGCGGCCGAAGAGCTCGCCGACGTCCTGCGCGTCGAGGGTGTCCAGGACGATGTTCATCGCGCCGGAAAGGCGCCGGTTCGCGCGGCGGAGGTCCTCCATCGTGCGGTCCCGCTCGCGCACCGAGGCGGCGTCGACCCCCGTCGGGTGGGCGACGAGCAGGTAGGTCTTGCCGGGGGCCTGGACAGACTCGCAGCGCACGGTCATCTCGATGAGCTCGCCGTCGAGCGCCCGCGCGCGGACCGGCGTCGCGGAGCCGTCGAGCGAGAACGGCAGGCACGCCAGGGGCTCGTCGGGGGACGCCGTTTCAGGGGCTCCGGTGCCACCGAGGTTGGGGAAAAGGTCCTGCACCTTAAGCCCCGCGACATCGACGCCCTTCGCTGCGAGCACCTCGATGGCCTCGTCGTTGGCAAGAAGCACCCGCCCGTCGCCGTCGAACGCGAGGACCGCGTCGCTCGTGAGCTGAAGAAGGCGGGAGAGGGTGCCCGCGAGGCTCCCCTCCCCCAGTCCTTCCACGTGACGCTTGGCGAGCGCGCCTCTTGCCTTTGCCATAGGTTCCCTCGGCTCTCGTACGGGCGCGAGCGAGGCCTAATCGACCTGGTAGAGGTCCTCCGCCTCAAGGAACGCCAGGCCGCTCTCGCGCAGCTTGATCTCGAGCGGCTCGCCGGTGGCCTTGATCACGTCCACGGTGCGCTCGCCCAAAGAGCAAGTGTAGGCGTATTCGACGTTGAGGTCGCTCGAGGCAAGGCGATCGAGCAGGCGGCCGAGCGCTCCGGGCACGTTCTCCACCTCGGCGGCGACCACGCGGGCGCACATGGCGTTGTAGCCCTTCTCACGAAGCATGGCGGCGGTCGTCCTCGGCTTGTCGCAAATGACGCGGATGATGCCGAAGTCGACCGTCTCGGCGACCATCAGGGCGTGGATCTGGACGCCGTTCTCGCCAAGCACATGGCACATCTGGGCGAGCTTGCCGGGTCCGTCGGGCAAGCAAACGGTGAGCTGGTCAATCATCTATGACTCCCTTCAAAGAGGTTGGCATAGATGCTATTCCCCGGTTGCGGCGGCCGAGTCGACGCGAAACGCCGGGGTTCCCGTGATTTTCTCATTTGGACATGGAGGAAAACAAAACGAAAAGAGGGCCTCCGAAGAGACCCTCTTGAATTCGTGGTGTCGGAGGCGGGACTTGAACCCGCACGACCTTTAACAGTCACTAGCACCTCAAGCTAGCGCGTCTGCCAATTCCGCCACTCCGACTTGCTGCGCTTTCGCGCGAGAAAGAATATAACATCCCCTTCAAGCCGTATGCAAGCTCTTTTTTAAAAAAATTTCGGCGACTCGCAAAATCCCAGGTCATGACTGCTTTGG
>CAVJHQ010000121.1:0-4911 GCA_963649365.1 Alloprevotella sp. | reverse complement strand
AGACCGACACCCTCGAGGCCGAGGAGCCGTTCCGCAAGGGCCAGAAGGGCAGCTCCGCGATGCCGCACAAGCGCAACCCGATCACCGTCGAGAAGGTCTGCGGCCTTTCCCGCGTGGTCAAGGCCAACGCGCAGGTCGCCTTCGACAACGTGGCCCTCTGGCACGAGCGCGACATCTCGCACTCCAGCGCCGAGCGCGTGGCGCAGGCCGACAGCTTCATCGCGCTGGACCACATGTTCAGCTGCCTTATCCGCATCGTCGACGGCCTCGTGCTCTACCCGGCCCAGATGATGGCCAACCTGAACAAGACCCGCGGCCTCATCTACTCCTCCAAGGTGCTGCTGCACCTGGTGGACACGGGCATCACCCGCGAGGACGCCTACAAGATCGTGCAGGAGAACGCCATGGCCACGTGGCGAGAGGTGCAGCAGTGCGAGCCGGGCACCACGTTCCGCGAGAAGCTCGAGGCCGACCCGCGCTGCGGCAAGCTCTCCGCGACCGAGCTCGACGCGATCTTCGACCCGAAGGCGTTCCTCACCCGCGTCGACGTCGTGTTCGACCGCCTGGAGCAGCTCGAGTTCTAGGGTCGCGATTCGCTGGTAAGAAGCGCCGACCGCGCCGCCGTCCCGAGTCGGGGCGGCGGCGTTTTTCTTGTCACGGGTGCCTTGAAGCGCTCGAGGTGGTGTTTGCCTCGAGGTGGCGCCACCTGGAGGCGTTTCTTGCCGAGGTGGTGCGAAACTGCCAAGAAAATCGCTCGAGGTGGCGCCGCAAACACCACCTCGGGCCAAACACCACCTCGGGCCAAACACCACCTCGGGCCAAACACCACCTCGGGCCACGTCCGCCGCCTGTGATTTCCCGTAAAATCGCGATTCATTCGTTCGAGTGAAATCTGATACACTGGCAAGAGATTCATTCGTTCGCGTGAAAGCAGCCGCTATGCAAGTGATTCTTGACGCCGCGGCGCTCGGCAAGTTGATACGGGACGAGCGCCGGAAGAAAGGCTATACCCAGGCAGAGGTTGCCGATGCGGCCAACGTCGGTATCAACTTCGTCTCGCAAGTCGAGCGCGGGAAGCCGACCGCAGAGCTCGACCGCGTGCTTCGGCTGGTCGCTGTCCTCGGCCTAACAATCGTGGGGGGTGAGAGGCGCGAATGGAGAACGATCTCGAGGTATATCGATACGGCGGCGGAGAACCGGTCCTGATTGGGCATCTTCTTTCCGACGGCTCGTTCGAGTACGGGGCGGACTACTTGGCAAACCCGTCGAATCGCCCCATCTCAGCTAGCCTGCCGATCGCGGACGGACGCTTCTCGCCCGCGGAGGCGGAGCCGTTCTTTGAGGGACTTGTTCCCGAAGGCGCGGCCAGGCGGATTATGTCCGCGGAGTTGCACGTAAGGGAGAGCGACTGGCTCTGCATGCTGGGCGCCTGCGGCCTCGACTGTGTCGGTGACCTTCTCATCACGGAGGGCGAGCTTCCCGAGCCGCCGCGTTATGAGTCGGTCTCGGCCACTGAGCTAAAAGAGTTGTTTTCCCGGCGGGCGAGCATGGCAGAGCTCAACGGCTCCGATAGGCTCTCGCTTGCCGGGACGCAGAGCAAGGTTGGGTTGGCACACAGCTCGAATGAGCCTTTGACCAGCGGCTGGTTCAGGTGTCTCAACTGTGCGGCCTCGACGCATATACTCAAGGTCGGAGATCGGGATAGGCTGACCGGCCTCGAGTTTCTCTGTACCCGGGCGGCGGCGCTGTGTGGTTTAGGCGCCGCCGAGGTTCGTCTTCTCGACTTCGGCGTGCCGGTCCTCTGCAGCCAAAGGTTCGATCGCCTGGTCGCCGGGGGTTCGCGCGCGCTGAGCGTCACACGGCTGCACCAAGAAGATCTGACCCAGGCGTTCGGCCTGACCTCTGGCTCAAAATACGTTGAGCTCGACGGCGGGTCGATAAGGGCAATCGCGCGTCTTCTCTACGAGCAGTCTGACGACGCGCTGGAGGATATTCGCCGCCTCGCGCGGCTCGTGTGCTTTAACTACGCAATCGGAAACTGCGACGCGCACCTGAAGAACTTCTCGCTCGTGTACGGAGAGGACTGGTCGACGGTGCGGCTGGCGCCAGCGTACGACCTCGTGTGCACGACGTGGTACGAGGACCTCTCGCGCACGATGGCCATGGCGATCAACGGTAAATGGGAAATCGACAGTATCGAGGCGGATGACCTGCGCGAATGTTCGAAGGATCTTGGATTGGGCAAGAAGTCCTTTGCGGCGATTGCCCATGAGGTGGCGGAATCCGTGGACGGAGCAGTTATGGCGGCGGCTTCCGAGGTTGGCGACGAGTTCGAGGACGTTGCGTGGGACGCGGAGACGCTTTTGGAGGACATCGCCCTGCGGCGAGACGTGCTCGCTCACGTGTGACGGGCGGTGCGCAACGGCGGCGAGGTGGTGTTGGCGCGACGGCGCATGGTCCTCGAGTGGGCGGCGCCGAGGTGGTGTTTGCCTCGAGGTGGTGCCACCTGGAGGCGTTTCTTGCCGAGGTGGTGCGAAACTGCCAAGAAAAACGCTCGAGGTGGCGCCGCAAACACCACCTCGGGCCAAGCACCACCTCGGGCCAAACGCCACCTCGAGCCAAACGCCACCTCGGGCCAACGGTGCGTGAAGTCATGGCGGGAAGCGCTCCCAGTGCGGAATCAATAAATGTGAAGAAACCGTGGAGTGTAATAGCAAGCCATATCAAATGAAAAATCAAAACATCCGAGTCAGGCGCTTCTCACGCTCCATTTACCCCGTCTCTTTTCAGATAACCATCAGTTAACTTGCGCCTGCTCAAGCAACCTTTTACTCTCTATCACCCCTCCGAAAACAATTCTTCGCAACAATGGACAATGTTTTATAGGAGAGACCTGTTGAATTTCGACAGTCAAGTTGACGCGCTGCGTGCGTGGCAAAGGTAGGAGAGTGGTTGCATGAAGTCGTTCGTCAATGTCGGCAAATGTGTGCGGGGAGGGTTAACGCTTTTTGCGGTAGCTCTTAGCGCGGTCTTGGCGGCCTCAGCTGTCGCGCCGTCGACCGCGCTCGCGGCCATCAACGACCAGGTCCCCGAGCATGAGAAGACGATCGTCGACAACGGCGACGGAACCTACGATCTGTCCCTAACGGTCAAGGGGGCCGTCGAGTCTTCCACCACCTCGACGAAGGCCGACGTCGTCGTTGTGCAGGACATCTCCAGCTCTATGAACACGCCCATGCGCGAGGTCTCGATGAGCAACCTCGATAAAAGCAGAACGTATTACGGTAAGGTGGGCAACCCGGGATTCCAAGATGTTGTCGAAGTCTACTGGGGTAAGGTTGATTACGCGACAACAGAGCGATGGTGCTACAAGAGAAATGGCTATAAATACGATTACGTACGCAGCTGCAAAGATGACGGCTATGATCCAAAGTTCTATGAGACAACATGGCTTGAGGCGGCAAAGGAGGCCTTGGATACCCTTGGCGACCAGTTAATTGAGAACGACTATAGCGACGTTCAAATCTCCTTGGTCACGTATTCGGACGAGGCGCAGGCCGACAGTAAGGTTTATAAGGGAGGTGAGGTGGATGACTTCAAGGCTGCGGTCAGCCAGCTTACCGCTACTGGCAGCACAAACTGGGAAGATGCTCTCACTGCTGCCAATCAGAAGTTGTCCGACGCTGGCCGAGATGGCGCGAAGAAGTACATCGTCTTTCTCTCTGACGGCAAACCCACGCTTCGCAACAGCCCCGGAGAATATGTAGAGGGTACGCGCCGCGACTTTGGCAATGGATATGTCATCTACGACAAATACGAGGGGCAAGAGGACTGCTGGTCATCTTCGACCGGCAAGTACGGTACCAAGAATTCCGACTCGCTTGGCCGCAACTACGCCGCTGCTTTAGACGAGGCTAAGAAGATCGATTCCTCGATCCAGGTGCTCTTGGTGAACACTGCGACCGATCCGAGCATGATGCAAAAGTTCGCCTCTGAGATCGGCGCAACGTACTACGAGGGCAACAACGAGGTCGACGGCTACGACGAGGGAACCCTCAAGAACGCGTTCGCCAAGATCGCGAACCTCGTGACGAACACCGCTTACTATAAGAGCGTGACGATCACCGACCAGCTTTCCGACTACGTTGATTTCGTCGATGCGTCCAGCATCCGCTACGAGAAGGTCGAAAACGGAGTTGCTGCTGCGTGGGCCGATGCCCCTGAGGCAACTGTGAGCGGAAAGACCGTTGCTTGGGACCTTTCTGGCGAGGGCTCGCTCGAGGACGGCGTCACCTACAAAATGACCTTTACCGTCAAGCCGAACCAGACCGCCTATGACGTTGCCGCCGCCGGTGGCGCGGAGACTGAGCTTGCTACCAATGACGCCTCCGGCACTAAGCTCACCTTCACGGCCGTTGCCGAGAAGAACGGCGAGGCCGTGAACCAGTATGACGGCACCGCCGCCTATGATGAGCCGACCATTGCGGTCCCCGTTGCCACCGTCACTGTGACCAAGGAGTGGAAGAACACCGGCGACGCCGCGCTTCCCGCCTCCGTCACCGTACGGCTGAAGAAGAATGGCCAGAACTACGGCGAGCCCTTCCAGCTCACCGCGGCCGACAACTGGACCAAGACGGTCACCGTCCCCGCGGGCGTAGGCCAGCTCACTTGGTCCGTTGCTGAGGACGCCGTCGCCGGTTACACCACCGCCTACAGCGCCGATGTCATCGGTTCCGGCACCATTGCCGTGACCAACACTTACAACGGCACGAAGAAGGACGAGGGCAAGAAGAACGACGAAGGTAAGAAGAACGACTCTGGCAAGAATGACTCCACGAACACCGCCTCGAGGAAGGCCAAGAAGGAGGCCACGCCGAAGACCGGCGACGCGCTTCTTGCCAGCAGCGCGAT
>CAVJHQ010000120.1:0-5027 GCA_963649365.1 Alloprevotella sp. | reverse complement strand
TCTTTTTTAAAAAAATTTCGGCGACTCGCAAAATCCCAGGTCATGACTGCTTTGGGGACGTTGGTTGCAGCTCTCGTTTGAGAGCTTTAGGGACGTTGGTTAAAGCTCTCGTTTGACGTCTGCAACCAACGTCCCAAAAGCTCTCATTTGACGTCTAGAACCAACGTCCCCAAAGTTGTCAAAAAACGGCCCCTCCCTTGCGGGAGAGGCCGTCGCAGGTCTTCGCACTGTCGAGCATCCGCACGTTGCCTACAGCTCGATCGAGGACTCCTTGATCGGGTTCGGGGCAGCGAAGTGGCAGGCGCAGAAGTGGCCGGGGGCAACTTCCTTGAACTCCGGGCGCTCGGCCTCGCACTTGGCGCAGGCCATGGGGCAGCGCGTGTGGAAGCAGCAGCCGGAGGGCGCGTCGATCGGCGAGGGCGGGTCGCCCGCGAGGATGATGCGCTTGCGCGACGCCTGGATATCCGGGTCGGGCACAGGCACGGCCGAGAGAAGCGACTGGGTGTAGGGGTGGTGCGGCTCGTCATAGAGCTTCTGCCAGTCGGCGTACTCCATCATGTTGCCCAGGTACATGACGCCGATGTTGTCGGAGATGTGCTGGACGACCGAGAGGTCGTGGGCAATGAAGAGGTACGCGGTGCCGGTCTCCTTCTGCAGGTCGTTGAGCAGGTTCAGGACCTGTGCCTGGATGGAGACGTCCAGGGCCGAGACGGGCTCGTCGCAGATGATCAGCTTCGGCTTCAGCGCGAAGGTGCGCGCGATGCCCACGCGCTGGCGCTGGCCGCCGGAGAACTCGTGCGGGTAGCGGTTGATGTGCTCGGGGTTCAGGCCGACCATGTCAAGAAGCTCGCGGACGTACTTCTCGCGCTCGGCGGCGTCCTTCATGATGCCGTGGATGATCAGCGGCTCGGAGACGATCTCGCCGATGGTCATGCGGGGGTTGAGCGACGCGTAGGGGTCCTGGAAGATGAACTGCATGTTGCGGCGCATCTCCTTGAGCTCCTTCTTGGACATCTTCGCGACGTCCTTGCCCTCGAAGAGGACCGTGCCGCTCGTCGGCTTGGACAGGCGCATGATGCAGCGGCCCGTCGTGGACTTGCCGCAGCCGGACTCGCCGACGAGGCCGAAGGTCTCGCCCGGGTAGATGTCGAAGGAGACGTCGTTCACGGCGTGGACGCTCTTCTTGGAGAAGCGCTTCCCGAAGACGCCCGACTCGACGGGGAACTCCTTGCAGAGGTGCTGGACGGAAAGCAGCGGGGTGCGGGTCTCGGTCATTTAGGCCTCCCCTCCCTTCTTCGTGCGGGAGTTCTCGGGCGTGTGGGCGCGCACGAACTCCTCGTCGCCGGCGTAGTGGCAGCGGGCGAAGTGGCCCTCGGACACCTCGACGCGCCCAGGCTTCTCGGCGCGGCACTTGTCGGTGGCGTAGGGGCAGCGCGGGGCGAAGGAGCAGCCCTCGGGGATGTGAAGAAGCGAGGGCGGGTTGCCGTCGATCGGGGTCAGCGGGCGCTTCTCGCCGATCTCGGTCTTGGGGATCGAGTTCATGAGGCCCCACGTGTAGGGGTGGTGCGGCTCGTAGAAGATCTCGTCGGCGGTGCCCATCTCGACCGGGGCGCCGGCGTACATGACCATGATCTTGTCGGCCACGTCGGCGACGACGCCCAGGTCGTGGGTGATCATGATGATGGCGTTGCCGTTCTTCTCCTGCATCTCCTTCATGAGCTCGATGATCTGGGCCTGGATGGTAACGTCCAGGGCCGTCGTCGGCTCGTCGGCGATGAGAATGTCCGGGTCGCAGGCGAGCGCCATGGCGATCATCACGCGCTGGCGCATGCCGCCGGAGAACTGGTGCGGGTAGTCCTTGACGCGCTGCTCGGGGTTCGGGATGCCCACGAGGTCGAGAAGCTCCACCGCGCGCTGCATGGCCTGCTCCTTGGAGTAGCCGCGGTGCAGGCGCAGGCCCTCGCCGAGCTGGCGGCCGATGGTGTAGACCGGGTTGAGCGAGGTCATCGGGTCCTGGAAGATCATGGCGATGTCGTTGCCGCGGATGTGCTGCATCTCGGCCTCGGACATCTGGAGCAGCGACTTGCCGCGGTAGCGGACGTCGCCGCCCTCGATCTTGCCCGGGGGCATCTCGATGAGGCCCATGATCGTGAGCGACGTCACGGACTTGCCGGAGCCGGACTCGCCGACCACGCCCAGGGTCTCGCCGCGATCGAGCGTGTACGAAACTCCGTTGACGGCCTTGACCACGCCGTCTTGGGTGTGGAAGTACATCTTCAGGTCGTCGACCTCAAGCAGGTGGGCGCCCTCGGGGACCGGCTGGTTCTTCAGGTCCTTGGAGGGGTCGTAAGTGTTCTTTTTTCCAAACATGGCTTATGCGTCCTTCATCTTGACGTCGAGGGCATCACGCAGGCCATCGCCCAGCAGCGTGAACGCCAGGACGGTGGAGAGGATTGCCAGGCCGGGCATGATCATCAACCAAGGCTCGGTGGCCAGGTAGGTCTGGCCATCGGAGATGAGGTTGCCCCACGACGGGTCGGGAGGAACGACACCCATGCCGAGGAAGGACAGCGACGACTCGGTGAGGATGGCGCCGCCGATGCTCATCGTGGCGTAGACCACGATGGAGGCCACGGAGTTCGGGAAGATGTGGCGGGCGATGATGCGCAGGTCGGAGGCGCCCATGGCGCGGGCGGCGTCGACGTAGTCGCTCTCCTTGACCGAGAGGATCGCGGAGCGGAACACGCGCGCGATGGACGGCCAGCCCAGCAGGCCGATGGCGATGAAGACGTTCTGGATGCCGTTGCCCAGGACGGCGATCATCGCGATGACGAACAGCGTGTACGGGAAAGCCATGAAGATGTCGGCCAGGCGCATGACGATGGTGTCCCAGATGCCGCCGTAGTACGCCGCGATGGCGCCCATGACCAGGCCGATCGCCGTGGAGATGGCGGTGGCGAGAAGGCCGACGGCGAGCGAGACGCGCGCGCCGTAGATAACGCGGCACAAGACGTCGCGGCCCAGCGTGTCGGTGCCGAAGGGGTGCTCGAGCGAGGGGGCCAGGCGGGAGTTCGCCGTCATGGTCGTGGAGTCGGCTGCCGTGGGGTCTCCCAGCCACTGGGGCGCCCACAGGTCGGCGGTCAGAGCCACGAGGACGATGAAGATGATCCAGACGATGGCGATCATCGCAAGCTTGTTCTTCTTCAGGCGCTTCCAGGCGTCACCCCAAAGGGTGCGGGCCTCGGCAGGCTTGGTAGCCTTCGGGCCTGCGGGGGCCGTGAGCTCGTCGCCCTCCTGGACCGCGCCGTTCTTGGTCTCTTCAGACATGCGATGCACCTCCCTAGTTCTCTTTGCCGGAGTTGTCGAAACGGATGCGCGGGTCGAGGAACGCGTAGGACACGTCGACGATCAGGTTGATGACCATGACCAGCACGACGATGACGGTGACCGACCCGAGGACGATCGGCCAGTCTCGCTGGGAGATCGCTCGGTAGGTCTCGTTGCCCACGCCCGGCCAGTTGAAGACCGTCTCGGTCAGGATGGCGCCGGCCATCATGGCTCCGAAGTCGTTGCCGATGTAGGTGACCACGGGGATGAGCGCGTTCTTAAGCGCGTGGTGCCAGATGACCGAGCGGCGAGAAAGTCCCTTTGCGCGCGCCGTGCGGATGTAGTCCTGGTTCATGACCTCAAGGAGCTGCGAGCGCATGATGCGGGCCGTGTATGCCGTGGACACGGCGGCCAGGGTAACCGCCGGCAAGATGTAGTAGACCCAGCCCTGGAACTCGGCGTACGGGGAGAAGTCCGCGGACACGGGCAGGTAGAAAGCGCCGCCGGTCGCGTTCTTAAGAACGACGCCGAAGAAGAGCTGCAGCAGCATGCCGAGCCAGAAAGCGGGCATGGCCACGAGAATGGAGGTGACGAGGGTGACCAGCACGTCCCAGAACGAATACCGTTTGATGGCCGATATCATGCCCGCCCCGATGCCGACTATCGTCTCGAGGATGATGGCCACGACGGCGAGCTTGATCGTGTAGGGATACTTCGAGAGCAGGATGTCGGCGACCGCCTGCCCCTTACGCTGGTAAGAAGTGCCGAGGTCGCCCTGCACAAGACCGCCGACGTACATGATGTAGCGCTTCCACAAAGGCGTCTCGACGGGATTGCCGGACTCGTCGTAGACGACGTTCCCAGAATCGTCGGTCTCGACCAGGTGATAGGTCACGCGCAGGTTGAGCTCAGTCTGCGCGTCGAGTTTCTTCTCGCCGGCCATAAGCTTGATCGGGTCGCCGGGAACGATGTTTTCAAGCGCGAAGAGAATGAGCGTCACGCCCAGAAAGACCGGGATGAACTGCACGATGCGCTTTAGGATGTACTTTCCCACGATATCCCCCCTCTACAGATAAATACTTTTAACTTTGTTGCGCTGTTATCGGGCCTTCCCGCGAACATCTCGCGACCGGTTGGAAGGACAGACAACAGCACAACACCCCTAGACACAAGAACGGCAACGGGACATCGGCCGGATATGGCCGATGTCCCGTGCTTCTCTTTATGTCCTAGAAAACCAAGACAGTCGCCTTAACGCCTAAGCGGAGAGCTCGGCGTTCTTGAGGTCGGCCTTGCCCTGGGCGTCGTAGTACAGGGACTTGACGCGCTTAGAGCCGAGGTGGACGTGAGAGTAGAACATGATCGGGATGATCGGCATGTCCTCGGCGACCTTGTCGTTGATGGCGCGGTAAGCGGCCTTGCGCTCCTCCTCGTCGACGATCTGGCGGGCAGCCAGGGTGTCGGCGTCAACAGTCGGGTTGTTATAACGCGAGTAGTTGTTGTCGGCGGTCGAGAAGAAGTTGGGGTAGATGAAGTTGTCCATGGTCGGGTAATCCGCGATCCAGCCAAGACGGCCGATCTGGAAGGAGCCGTCGGTCAGGCCGGAAAGGTAGGCCGCCCACTCCTGGGACTGCTGGGACACGGAGAAGCCCACGGCCTCGAGGTCGGCCTGGATGCAGGACATGATGTCCTCGTGGCCG
>CAVJHQ010000119.1:0-5120 GCA_963649365.1 Alloprevotella sp. | reverse complement strand
GTCGTCCAGCCCGAGGACGGCTCCGAGCCGGGCCCGCGCGCCGCGACCACGATGACCAAGCGCATGACCGAGAAGGCCCAGGAGCTCGGCGTCGAGTTCATGCTCGAGTGCCCCGGAACCGGCCTCATCAAGGGCGAGGACGGCGCCATCTGCGGCGTCACCGCCAAGGACAAGGACGGCGAGGAGTACGAGATCTCCTGCAAGGCCGCCATCGTCGCCACCGGCGGCTTCGGCCACAACGCCCAGCTCATCAAGGAGAAGCTCGGCTTCGAGTGGGGCACGGACCTCTTCTCCTTCGCCATCCCCGGCATGGACGGCGACGGCATCAACATGTGCCACGAGGTCGGCGGCGGCCACACCCCCGTCACCATGGAGCTCATGTACCAGATCCCCGACAACATGAACCACTTCTACGTCGAGGGCGCCTTCCGCCAGCCCTGCTACTGGTGCAACAGGCTCGGCGAGCGCTTCATGCCCGAGGACGAGATCTACAACACCACCTTCGTGGGCAACGCCATCAACCACCTGCCCGGCAAGGTCGCCTACGCCATCTTCGACTCGCGCATGCTCAAGAACTGGAAGAAGAACGGCCCGGACATCGTCTCCCACGTCCACCCGCACGACCTCTACGAGGGCTTCGAGGAGCAGTGGAACGCAGACCTCGCCGCCGGCTACCCGGCCATCTGCCAGGCCGACACCCTCGAGGAGCTCGCCGAGAAGGCCGGCATCGACGTCGACGGCCTCATCGCAAACGTCGACGAGTACAACGAGATGTGCGACAACGGCTGGGACGACATCTTCGAGAAGGAGCGCGAGTTCATGAAGCCGCTCGAGAAGGGCCCCTTCTACTGCTGCAAGCAGTACTGCGGAGCCTACGGCACCCTCGGCGGCGTGCTCATCAACCACAAGATGGAGGTCATGACCGACGAGTACGAGACCATTCCCGGCCTCTACTGCGTGGGCACCGACGCCTGCACCATCTACGGCGACTCCTACAACTACTGCATCCCGGGCAACACCATGGGCTTCTGCCTGAACTCCGGCCGCATCGCCGGCGAGAACGCCGCCTCGAGCCTGTTCGAGGACGCGGGCGACGAGGAGTGGTCGTAAGACCTGACTGAACGCCCGGGGCGGCGCCGCTCGCCTCGCCCCGGGAAGGATTCGCCCGCGTAAAGAGGCGCTTGGGAGCTGGGGGCTCCCGGGCGCCTCTTGGGCGTACGTCGACGTTTCGAGGGGAAACGCATGAAGATCACCATCAACGGCAACGAGGTCGAGGCCGCGGAGGGCAAGAACCTCCTCGAGGCCGCGCTCGACGCCGGCATCTACATCCCGCACCTGTGCAAGCACCCCGACCTCGAGGCCGTGGGCGGCTGCCGCCTGTGCATGGTCGAGGTCGAGGGGATGGACGCCCCGGTCTGCGCCTGCAAGACCGCGGCCCGCGAGGGCATGGTCGTGAACACCGCCGGCGAGGCCGCCGAGCGCGTGCGCAAGCTCGCCATGGAGCTCATCCTCGCCACGCACCCGACCGACTGCACCGGCTGCCCCAAGTACGGCAAGTGCGAGCTGCAGTCCATGTACCAGTACATGGGCGTCTCGCCGACCCGCTGGCGCGTGAAGAGCCGACCGGTCCCGACCGACGAGAAGAACCCGCTCATCACCCACATGTTCACCCGCTGCATCCGCTGCGGCCGCTGCGTGCGCGCCTGCCGCGAGCTGCGCGGCGCGGGCGTCCTCGACTATCAGCACACCGAGGAGGGCATCCGCATCGGCACCGACGGCGGCGTGACCCTCCAGCAGGCGGGCTGCCGCTTCTGCGGCGCGTGCATCGAGGTCTGCCCCACGGGCTCCATCGTGGACACGCTCAACATGTTCGACGAGAACAAGTCCTACGCGGACAACGTGGTCCCGTGCCGCGCCGGCTGCCCGGCGCACGTGGACATCCCGCGCTACCTGCGCCTCGTTAAGGAAGGCCGCTACACCGAGGCCGCCGCGGTCGTGCGCGAGAAGGTCCCGTTCCCCGAGAGCCTCGGCAACATCTGCGTCCACAGCTGCCAGAGCGCCTGCAAGCGCAACGAGCTCAACGGCACGCCGCTCTCGGTCTGCCGCCTCAAGCGCGCCGCCGCCGTCCGCGACGAGGGCACTTGGAAGGCCAACGTCCGCCACGAGCCTCTTTCCGGCAAGAAGGTCGCCGTCGTGGGCGCCGGACCCGCCGGCCTCACCGCCGCGCTCTACTGCGCCGAGAAGGGCCACAAGGTCGACGTCTACGAGGCCAACGAGAAGGTCGGCGGCCAGATGCGCTACGGCATCCCGGCCTACCGCCTGCCCGACGAGGTCGTCGACCGCGAGGTCGCCACGATCCTCGAGATCGCCCAGGGCTCGGACGACTACCCCCGCATCAAGCTCATGGTCAACCAGCGCGTGAAGGACCCGAAGGGCCTGCTGGGAAAGGGGTACGACGCCGTGCTCGTCACCGTGGGCACCCACGACGGGACCGTGCTGCCGATCCCGGGCCACGACTTCAAGGGCGTCTCTCGCTACACGGACTTCCTCAAGGCCGCCCGCAAGGGCGAGGCCAAGCGACTCGACGGCCAGCGCATCGTGGTGCTCGGCGGCGGCAACGTCGCCTACGACGTGGCGCGCACGGCGGTGCGCCTCGGCGCGTCCGAGGTCCACGTGGCCTGCCTCGAGGGCCTTATCAAGATGCCCTGCACGCCTGAGGAGCGCATCGAGGGCGAGGAGGAGGGCATCATCCTGCACGACGCCTACTCGTTCGTCTCGGTGGGCGAGGACGGCGACCACAACGTGGCGTGCATGAACCTGCACAAGGTGGCGCGCTTCTACTTCGACGAGAACCACAAGGCCGTGACCGAGCTCGTCAAGGGCGGCCAGCTCTCCATCCCCTGCGACCAGGTCATCTTCGCCGTGGGCCAGAAGCCCGAGGGCACCGCCGCCATGGGCCTCGAGCTCACCCACGGCCCCTTCCTCGTCGCGGACGCCGAGTGCCGCACGAGCGCCGAGGGCGTCTGGGCCGCCGGCGACTGCGTGACGGGCACCAAGTCCGTGATCGCGGCCATCGAGCAGGGCCGCAACGCCGCCGTGTCCATCGACCGCTACCTGGGCGGCGACGGCGATATCGACGCCGTCCTCGCCGAGCCCGAGGAGCCTTGCCAGTTCATAGGCAAGGTCCCCGAGGGGTTCTACGGCGAGGCCGTGCAGCCGCACATCGGGCCCGTCGAGGAGCGTGCCGACAACTTCGAGCCCTTCGAGTGCCCGTTCACCGAGGAGGAGGCCACCTGCGAGGCGAGCCGCTGCCTGCAGTGCGACCTGCGCCTCACGCTGACCACCCCGCGTCTGTGGAACGAGTACTAGGAAGGAGCTGGACCTAATGACCATCGTCAACTTCATGCCTGCGCACAAGCAGGCCCCCGTCGCGCTCTGGCTCCTCAAGAAGGACGTCGCCGCCGCGGCCGAGAAGATCCTCGCTGCCGGCGCGGAGGCCGTCCTCGTGCCGGCCGGCGACGCCGTCGCGCCCGAGCTCGCAGCTGCCCTGGGCGAGTCCGTCCGCGTCGTCGAATGCAACCCTGACCTGGGCTTTGTTTACGCCAACGGCTCCGCCGCCGCCCGCACCCTGGTCGGCGAGAAGCCCATCCCGAGCCACGCCGCCGGCGAGGGCGACGAGGCGAGCGTCTCCGGCGCGGAGCTTCTTGCCGCCGAGGGCAAGCGCTGGGTCTGGCTCGAGGGCGCCGAGGCGCCGGTCGAGCTGGACGCGACCACGACCGTGGGCGCGCTCGTGGAGGCCGCCGGCGCCGAGGACGCCAAGGCCGTCTACGTGGGCTACCCCGCGGGCGCCCTGTACAAGGCCGACGACGCCGCGGCCGAGGTCGTGCTCGCGAGCGACTACGTGCGCGTCTACACCGCCAAGAACTGCATGGCCAACGCGCTGAACGACATCTGCCAGCTCTATCGCCGCGAGACCTGCGGACGCTGCGTCTTCGGCCACGAGGGCTCCCACCAGGTCGCGACCATCGTCGCGGACATCTGCCGCAAGAAGGGCAAGCCCTCCGACCTGGCGCTTCTCCGCGACCTTTGCCCGGTCATGGCCAGCGAGTCCCTCTGCGAGATGGGGCGTGTCATGGCCCGAACCGTGCTCGCGTTCCTCGACCTCTTCGAGGCCGAGATCAGCCAGCACATCGGCAAGAAGACCTGCCCGGCGGGGGAGTGCAAGGCGTTTCTCACCGTCCACATCCTCGCGTCCAAGTGCCAGGCCTGCAACGCCTGCGTCGACGCCTGCGAGGAGGACGCGATCCTCGGCCGCCCGCGCTTCATCCACGTCATCGACCAGAAGGCGTGCACCCAGTGCGGCGCGTGCCTCGAGGCCTGCGAGCACGGCGCCATCGTCACCGCCGGCGCGGTCAAGCCCAAGTGCCCGCCCAAGCCGATCCCCTTCAAGCGCAAGTAGCGAGCCGCCCGGCCGCCGTCTCGTCTTTGAGCAGGACGGCGGCCGGGCCTACTCGGCCCGTTCGTCTTGTTGGCCAAACCGCGGCGGCCAGGTCGTGCCCGACTCTGGTTCCGTGAACAATGACCGGGCCGCCCACGGGCCGCATACTTATTGCCAACGTAAAGCCCCTCGCGAACCCCGCCCGCCATGCCGGGACCCGCGAGGGGCTTTCGCTTTGCCTACGGGCGAGCACGCCTGGCGCCCATCGCCCCTTGCGATCGCTTTGGGCAGCCACACGACTGTTTCACGCTCATTTCCCAATTGCTCGTCCGGCCGGACGGTGAACCTTAAAACGCTGCGCCGTAGTATCTCCCCAGAATGCGCGGGCGGGGGCCCGTGCCCGAGAAAGCTTCTGGAGAGGAGCAATCATGTCGTTTAAGGTTATGGCTGTTTGCGCAGGTAGGCACGGGGGCAACGGCGAGATGCTCGCCAAGGAGGCGCTCTGCGCCGTCCAGGAGGCCGGCGGCGAGGTCGAGCTCATCAACCTCTTCGACTACAACATCCTGCCTTGCACCGGCTGCGAGGGCTGCACCATGCAGATGGGCAAGATGAGCGCCGGCCTGCAGAAGGAGTACCACGGCTGCGTGCTCAAGAAGAAGGACGACGTCGACGCCATCATCTC
>CAVJHQ010000118.1:0-5142 GCA_963649365.1 Alloprevotella sp. | reverse complement strand
CAGCGGCCGGCGTAGGGGTTGGAGCCGTCCTCGTTCTCGTCCCAGATGGCGCCGCAGCAGGTGCAGGGGTTGGCGTAGACGTGGTTGATCTCGTTGAAGGTCATCCAGTACTTGACCTTGCCCTTGTAGCGCTTAAAGAGGGTCTCGGCGTAGCGCTCGAAGGCGTCGACCACGTGGCGGCTCGCGAAGCCGTTGTACTCCTCGGCCAGGTGAAGCGGCATGTCGAAGTGGTTGAGCGTGACCATGGGCTCGATGCCGTTCTTGTGGCACTCGTCGAAGACGCGGTCGTAGAAGGCCAGCCCCTCCTCGTTGGGCTCGGCGTCGTCGCCGTTGGGGAAGATGCGCGACCAGCTGATGGACATACGGAAGACCCCGAAGCCCATCTCGCCGAGAAGGGCGATGTCCTCCTTATAGGTGTGGTAGAAGTCGATGCCGCGGCGCTTGGGGAAGTCGTAGGCGGCCTCGTCGGCCTTGCGGGCGGCGAGCGACTGGCGCGTCACGGAGTTCAGCGGGCCGCCCTCGACGATGCCCTCGCGGGCGCAGGTCTCGCGGTCGAGGAGAATGACGTAGTCGGACACGGCCGGGCCGCGGCCGCCCTCGTTCCAGGCGCCCTCGATCTGGTTGGCCGCGGTGGCGCCGCCCCAGAGGAAGCCCTCGGGGAACTTCTCGCCGAAGTCGTAGGTCGTGAGGTCAATCATGGCAGGTCCTTTCTACTTTTATGTATAAGCGTTGCTAGAGGGTGTCATGCGCTCGTCCCTTGGGGATACAAGCGCCGGTAGATCCTTTGTGGGAAGACTACGTGCCGCTTGCGCGGCGCCGCCTACTTGCCGGCGGCGAGCGCCTTGACGATGGGCAGCATCTTCTTTGCCATGTGGAGCTCGGCGGCGATGGTCATCAGGGTGTCCTGCGCGTGGACGAAGAGCACCGAGAACTCCATGGTCTCGCCGGAGGCCTCGCGCTGGATCATGTCGGTCTGGGACCGGTGCGCCGCGAGGATCTTCTTGTCGGCCTCCTCGAGGAAGCCCTCGGCGGCCTCGAGGTCGAGCTCGGCCAGGGCATCCATGGCCTTGTCGATGAAGACGCGCGCGTCTCCGGCGTTAAGGATGACCCCCATTGCGATGGTCGGGATATCGAACGTCTCCTCAGCCATGTCGTGTTCCTCTCTGTGGGCCCCGGCCCGGCCAGCGGGCCGGGGCGCTTCTTGCTCAGTCGAACGAATACGTGCCGTGCGCCCTACTCGGCGACCGCGGCGGCCTCGGCCTTGGCAGCGGCCTTGGCGGCCTTCTTCGCGGCCTTCTCGGCGGCTTTCTCCTGCTCAAGCTTGAGCTGGTAGTTGTCGGCGGCCTTGAAGAACGGGAACCAGAGCACCGCGGCGATCAGCAGGTTGACGCAGACCAGGGCGATGTTGCGGACGTCGCCGCCGGACATGAAGAAGGCGGAGACCGCGTTGGGCAGGAAGTTCATGTCGAAGTTCTCGACGTGGAGGCTCGCCCAGCCCATGCTCATCCAAAGGTACGCGTTCGCGGAGAGCAGGATGGACTGCAGGACCATCGGGATGAACATGAAGGGGTTGGCGACGATGGTGGAGAAGACCAGCGGCTCGTTGATGTTGAACAGCGACGGGATGATGGTGGCGCGACCGAGGGTCTTGTTCTTCTTGGACTTGGAGAAGAGCATGTAGATGGCCAGCGGAAGCGTGGCGCCCTCGCCGCCGATCATGATGTAGCGGGTGATGCCGTAGGCGTTGATGTTCGTCGGGGCAAGGCCGGCGGCGTAGGCGGCCATGTTCTCGGCAAGCGCGGACTTCTGGATGGACTGCTGGATGGGCGAGAAGACCCAGCCGGAGATGCCGAAGAAGTAGAAGGTGTCCATAACGAGCGGGATGGCGATGGTGCCGGGCAGCGTCTGGGCGAAGTTGGTCACCGGCGAGAGGATGATGGAGACGGCGCCGAAGACGTCGACCTGGCCGATGAAGGTGACGAGCCAAGCGATGAAGAGCGAGAGCAGGACGGCCAGGATGTTATCGAACCAGTTCTTGACGAAGTCGGGGATAACCGAGTCCTCGCCGAAGAAGCTCATGCGGGCCATGCGCTTGTAGATGAAGCCGACCACGAAACCGACGACCATGGCGGTGAACATGCCGCCCGCGCCGAACTTGTTGATGGTAAAGACGTAGCCCGCGTCGGTCACGTCGGGGTTCATGCAGAGCATGAAGGCGCCGATGCCGGTGAAGCCGGCGATCATCGAGCGGTCCTTGCGGCCTTCCTTGACGGCGACGTTGTGGGGGATGATGAACGCCATGAACATGCCGACGAGGCCGAAGGAGTAGGTGGTCAGGGGCGAGAGGTCGGGCAGGAAGTCGAAGAACCTCCGCAGGATGTTCCACAGGCTCGGGATGGCGGAGACCATCGAGAACGGGACGATGTAGAGAACCGCGTCGGAGATGACGCCGAACCAGTACGTCGAGGTGAGCTTGTTCATGAGCGGGACGATGTGCGTGGTGATCCAGTCCTGGACCGAGGTCATGAGTTTCTGAAGCATCTGGGAGCCCCCTTACTCGTCGAGAAGGTCGTAGGCGTCCTCGAGGATGCCCTCGCCGTCGAGCGCCGCGTAGTAGTCCGGGTCGATCGCCATGACCTTGACGCCATAGGGCGCGACCTGGGCCGAGATCTCGGGAACCTCGCTCGCGAAGTGCGGGCCGAGCAGCAGGACGTCGATCTTGTCGGCGTAGTCCATGATCTCGGACTTGCTTACGGCCTTGATGGTGCAGTCGCGGCCCTGGGCCTTGGCGACCTTGCGCATGCCCGCTGCCATAAAGCCGGTCGAGGCGCCGATTCCGCAGGCCAGGAGGATGCGGGTGGTTCCGTTCGCATCAGCCATCGTTGTTCCTTTCCTTGTGTCGTTCGTGTGCGGCGACGTGTCGACCCGGCGCCCTTCTTGCTGGCTGAACTATACGGGCACAGACGCCCGTCCCGCGAACCGAGAATTTTCCGCGCAGGCGGCAATGCGGAAAACTTTCCGCTTACCGGAAATGCCGGCGGTTTTCCGGCTTCCCGGAAAGCGAACCGAAGCGGCCGCCAGCGCTGCTGTGTAGAATCGCAAACGAACCGAAATTCAAACAACGCGCAGATGGGGCGGGGTACATGGCGAACAAGAAGAAAGAACGCTTGATACGCCTGATCAACGTGCTCGAGGGCGCGTCGGCGCCCGTGCCCGCGGCCGCGCTCGCGAGGATGCTCGACACGAGCGAGCGGACCATCCGCAACTACGTGACCCAGATCAACGAGGAAGGAAGCCGCCGCATCGCCTCTTCAAACGAGGGATATCGGCTCGTCGACGCACCTGCGAAGAAGCCCGGCGCGCCCGATTCCGCGACGGCCGCGGGCGCCGCCGGCCCCGTCCCCCTCTCGTTTGCCGGGACGCCCGGCTCCGCGATCGCCCGGCGAGACTACGTGATCTCGCGCCTTATCGTGCGGCCGAGCGGCGTCGAGGTCTTCGAGGCCGCCAAGCGCCTGCACATCAGCGAGAACACCTTCGCCAGCAGCGTCATGCCCCAGGTCCGCCAGCTCCTCTCGCAGTTCGGCCTCGGCATCGAGACGCACAGCTTCGTGATGACCCTCACCGGCAGCGAGCAGGACAAGCGCCGGCTCATGGGGTTTCTCGCCACGCACGACTCAGACGGCTACTTCAGCTCGACACAGACGCTCGAGGGGCTCTTCCCCGAGTTCGACGTCGAGTCCATACTCGCCGGCATCGTCAAGATCTGCCAGGACTCCGAGCTTCTCATCAACGATTTCGCCCTGAACAACCTGCTGATCCACCTGTTGGTCATCGTCATACGCCTGAAGTCCGCGAACGCCCTTCCCGAAGGCGACGAGGTCATCGACGTCAACAAGATGCTCGAGGAATTCAGCCAGCGTGAGGCCATCCTGCGCTGCGCTAACGGAATCTCCTCCTACTTCGAGCGCGAGTTCGGCTGCGTGATCCCCGAGGCCGACTTCCGGCAAATCGTCGTGCTCATCGCGCTCTCCGTCGAGCGCTGCAGCTACGAGAACCTCAACCTCGAGGGCCTGGCCGACCTTATCGACCAGGATTTCCTCGACCTTGTGAAGAGGATCTGCGACCAGACGGTCGCCCGCTACGACATCCCCGCCTTCGACGAGCCGCTCCTGCTGCAGCTCACGCTCCACGTGTTCAACGCCGTGCAGCGAGCTAAATACCACGTGAGCTATCCGAACCCGCTGGCCCACCAGATCAAGCACGAGTACGCGCCGGTCTACGACATGGCCGTCTACTTCGCGCACCAGTTCACCCGCGAGCGCGGCGTGCAGATGGACGAGAACGAGATCGCCTTCATCGCGTTCCACATCGGCGCCTATCTGGAGCGTTGTCCCGTGCAGAACGGGGCTGTGACCTGCGTCGTATTGGTAAACAACTACCACGGCATGGCCTCGCAGCTCGCAGGCGACGTGCAGCGGGCGCTCGGAGACGAGGCCATGGTCGCGGGCGTCATGACGCAGCAGGAATACCTGGCGCAGGGACCCGAGTGCGACTTTGTGGTCTGCTCGACGAGGGTCGACGGGTTGACCGCGGAGCAGGTGGTGGTCGGCCCCATCCTGACCCGCAAGGGCGAGCGCGCCGTCCGCGAGAAGGTCGAGGACATCCTGAGGGCGCGCGAGACGGGGGCCTCTCGTCGCTTCCTGAGGAGCCTCTTCAGCCCCGACCTCTATGCGCGCAACGTCGAGCTCGAGGGCGGGCGCGACGAGGTGATCGACTACCTGGCGTCTCTTGCCGAGTGGTTGGGCTACGCCGAGAAGGACTTCGTGCGCGACGTCCATGCGCGCGAGGCCGCGTCGTCGACCGCGTTCACCGACTGCCTGGCCGTGCCGCACTCCATCGGCGCCTACGCCAAGCGCTCGTTCATCGCCGTGCTCCACAACGACGCGCCCATCGCCTGGGGCAACCACAGCGTCAAGTTCGTCCTGCTCATCGGCATCGCCGAGCAGGACATGACGATGTTCCGCGGCGCGTTCGACATCATCGTCGAGACGTTTATGTCCGTGGACAAGACCGCGGCCCTGCTGCGGACGAGCCGCTACGAGGAGTTCGTGGAGGCGTTCCTGCAGGCGATCTAGCGGGGCG
>CAVJHQ010000117.1:4182-5396 GCA_963649365.1 Alloprevotella sp. | reverse complement strand
CGCTCGAAGGTGACCTGGACTGACGGGAATGTGACCTGCACCACACCTGTCTTGGCCCAGGGCATCAACAACGCCAACGAGGAAGCCAAGAAGGCCAACGACGCGGTGGATGCCCTCAGCACGCAGGAGAGCATCTACAACCTGCTCACCAACGGGGGCAAGGCCCAGGGCCTGTACCTGAAGGACAAGAACCTGTACATCAACGCGAGCTACATCGGCTCGGGCGCGTACCAAATCCAGGACGCCGACGGCAACGTCATCGTCAAGATGGGCAACGACGTCGAGAACGGCATCCAGGTCTACGACAAGTTCACCGGTTCTTTCGCATCGCTGGCCTGGACGGCTGTCAGGCCGAACCTGGTGATTCCCCTGGAAAAGAACTTCATACATTCCTATACGGCTTACCCCACCCCTGCTAGCAGCGACAGCTATTCAGGCTCAAGCGAGCTTGATTTGCTAGAACTCGTCAACCAAAGCAACACCCCGATTTTCGCGGGAAGCACAGGCAGGGTGCGCATCGGCGTCAACATCCTTACCAGCAACCAACTCAACGCGTCGATTCGGGCGACGACATTCACCGGGACAAGAACAGCCGCGTATGGCGGCTCGTTGAAATACATCTTGTCGGCGTCATGGGTTAAAAGCGACGGGAAAACCTACAGCGACAGCAGTTGGCTTGTCGCGGAAAGCAAGTATGCCAGCCTAAGCATCGCAAGCGGCCAGATTCATTTCGAGACCTTGGGTCGCGACAACGACTACCGGCAGATTTTCCTGGTTTTAGATGGCTTGGAGCCGGGAACGCTTATCAATCTAACAAAGCTGAAAGTTTTTGCGAACGTCTCCGATGCCTACATCCAGGACCCCTCTCCCTACGGCACCACCTACACCGGTGCCACGTCGTTGCTGTGCAGCATCAGCGGCAGGGCTGAGCTAATCGAGTTCACCCCGTTCTAACCCAAAGGAGCACTTATGGCAATCCAAATGCGCCGGGGCAAGTACTCGGCATTCCTCCCGAGCAAGATGAAGCCCGGCGAGTGGGCCGTCGTCCAGGGCGAGGACCCGGGGGCCTCCGACGGCCTGTCGGTCTACATGGCCTTCGCCGCCGGGGTCGTCAAGCGCATGGCGACCTACACAGACATGCTCGACAACGTGAGGACGGCCATCGAGTCGTCCATCGACGATATCAAGGCGACGCTGACGGCCAAGGTCGAGGC
>CAVJHQ010000117.1:0-3873 GCA_963649365.1 Alloprevotella sp. | reverse complement strand
GGCATCCAGCAGCTCGTTCGCACGGGACACGCGGCCAAGTACCTCAAGGTGGGCGACCAGATACTCGTCCCCTACAAGGACGACACCTACGACCTCCCCCTGAAACTCGACGTGCTGCACCACTTCGACGGCAGCGACGACGACCACCCGCTCATGACGCTTGAGGGCGGGGAGCAGCGCCCCGGCATGCTCCTGGGCATGCACAACGCCTTCCCCATGGGCGTCGCCTTCTGCCCAAAGCAGGCGTTCATGTACGCCACGGCGGCTATGCCCGCCGGTACCTACAGCTTCACCGTCAACGTGACCGCCAAGTGGGGTTCCGGCGTCGCCGGTGCGGTGGGCAGCACCACCTACCAGTTCACCACCACCAAGGCGATGGCCGCTGGCGCGCAGATGGTGTGGAACGCCTCCGACTCGGCCAAGCCGACCTCCGCGACCGTCTACAGCGGCCCCACCTCCGACACGGCCGTCGAGACGGTGGCAATCTCGGCAGGCTCCTCGGGCACCTCCCTGGGCACCATGTCCGAGAACTCCTCCGACGAGGGCCTGAACAACATCCAGAGGGCCTGTTTCGGCTCCAACCGCTGGTCCACGTCTCAGCTGCGCATGTGGCTGAACTCCGACGGCGCCTGCGCCCACACCTATGGGAAATTCGACCGCCCGTTCCCGCTCGTCGGCAAGAGCGGCTTCCTGGCCGGGCTTGACAGCTCCTTCGTGAAGACCCTCGCCAAGATGGAGCGCAAGACCGAGACCCACGCCTTCGACGGCGGCGCGGTCGAGACGACCTATGACAGGGCGTTCCCAATCAGCGTCCGCGAGCACTATTTCAACAACTACCTCTCGGCGACCTCCGACGGCTACAAGGCCGAGGGCGTTGTGCTGGACTACTGGAAGCAGCTCGCCGTCGCCAACGGGCGCACCTCCGCGTGGACCGGCTGGGGCACGTTCCCTGAGCTCATCACCTACGACGCCGCCTCCCCGACGGTAGGCCGCTACGTCTTGTTGCGCTCCGCGAACCGCTACGTCAGCTACGCGAGCAACGTGGGGTGCGTGAACTCCGGTGGCAACGTCAACAACACCAACGCGACCAACAGCTACTACGCTGTCCCCGCCCTGCCCATCGCCTAAATCCCCTTAATCTCCCAGGGGCGCACCCCTGCGCCCCTGGGGCATCCCTGAGAGGAGCTACCCCTGTCCGTCCCAGTCAACAAGCGCGGCGAGAACACCCTGCAGGTGTGGCTCGACGCCGTGTCGCTCGCACGCTACACGATGGAGATAACCGCCAACAAGAAGAACTTCCCGGCCCGGTACGACGAGATGACGGGCCGCATCAACGCCTGCGCCATCAACGCTGCGGGCGACCTCTGGAAGGCGAACCAAATCTATGTGGGCAAGGGGAGCGACAACTTGACGCCGGAGCATGCGCAGGCCGACAGGGAGCGGCTGGCGAGGGCGTGGTCAGAGCGCCTTGAGCTTGAGCACAGGGCCATCGAGGAGCTGAACGAGATGCTGTTCCTCATAGACCTCGCTGGCAAGGTCCTGCACCGACCGACCAAGAAGACCCTCTACTGGGCGAATCTCGCACGAGGGGTCAAGCACCTTGCCGTCAAATGGAGGGAGTCGGAGGCCAAGCGCGCCTCCGGCCGGGGCTAGGCTGCATTAGGCCGCAACGTCTTGTTGCGCTCCGCGAACCGCAACGTCAACAACGCGAACAACGTGGGGTGCGTGAACTCCGGTGGCAACGTCAACAACACCAACGCGACCAACAGCTACTACGCTGTCCCCGACTGACCCGGCGACGCCGAGACGAGGCGCGGCCGTAAGCCGCGACCCGGCAACAGCCGGTGCAGGGAGCCGAAACCCCGGCGGCGAGAGCCGCGAACCTGGGCGGGCGGACGCCGCAGTCCCAAGGGATGATGGAGCTATCAGCCGCCCGCGTGAACTTTCATACGCCCTCTCGGCGGAGGGCCTTTACGAGGCGCTGGGCAAGTGCGTGCGCGGCACGCTCTGGAAACGCTCGGTGTCCGCTTTTCAGCTCCACGGGGCCGAGAGGTGCCTGGCGCTGGCCGACGACCTGGCGAACGGCACCTACCGCCCGAGGGAGCCCATCCGCTTCTGGGTGACCCGCCCGAAAAGGCGTCGCTGCTGCTCCATCGGCATACGCGACCGTGTGTACCAGAGGAGCCTCAACGACAACGTGGTCTACCCCGCGATGGCGAGGAGCCTCATACCCGAGAACTGCGCCTGCCAGGAGGGCAAGGGCACCGACCGCGCGAGGGACCTCCTCGCGCTCCATCTCAGGCGCTTCCACGCCCACCACGGCACCGACGGCTGTGCGCTGCTCATGGATATCGAGGGCTACTACCCCAACATGCCCCACGGCGTGGCCCTGGAAGGGTTCGAGCGCCGCCTGGACCACGAGAGCTACTCCCGCGTGGAGCGCATCCTGTCCTCCCAGTACTCCGGCGACGTCGGCTTCGAGGCCGGGAGCCAGCTCGTGCAAATCGCTGGCGTCTCGGCCCTTGACGGCCTCGACCACCTCGTCAAGGAGCGGCTCGGCATGAAACACTACGTCCGCTACATGGACGACATGGTGGTCGTCTGCGAGTCCCGGGAGCGCCTTGAGGAGGTCCGGGAGGCCTGCTCCGCGTGGCTCGCGGAGAGGGGCATGGCGCTCAACCGCCAGAAGACCCACATCCAGCCGGTGGCCCGCCGAATCCCCTGGCTCGGGTTCACCTTCGAGCTTCGGCCCACGGGCTACGTCCTGCGCCGCGTCAAGCCGTCCAAGGCCCGCGATATTCGCCGCCGCCTGGCGCGCATCGCGAGGGCGGTCGACGCGGGTCGCCTCGAACTGGGCAAGGCCGACGAGATGGCCTCGAACATCACCAACTACCTCCGGCGCAACTGCTCCGGCAGGGGAGCGCCGAGGAAAGCCGAGAAGCACTGGCAGACACTCACGGAAGGAGCGAGACATGGTAGTCAACAAGGTCGATGACCTCGCCGCGCTGCGCGAGCGGGAGAACATCGCGGCCAAGGCCGAGAGCGCCGCCGCCGCCATCGATTACCTCTACCTGATGACGGGCACCGACCCGCTTGAGGGCGAGGAGGTGAGCGATGGAGACGCAAGCGCAGAAGCACTCTCGTAAGTTCTACGCGGTCAAGGGCTACTACGACACCGGCCGCTGGAACGCCGCCGCCGTGAACCTCGCGTGCGAGCGCGGCTGGATTACCGAGGAGGAGCGCAACGAGATTCTGAACCCGGGGGCCGAGCGATGACCGTGGACCTCAGCCTCTTCGTGGCACCAATCTTCACGGCGCTGCTCACGGGCCTCGGCGTCTGGGTGGGCATGTCCAACCAGGTGACCGCAATCAAGGTGGAAATCACGAACCTCACCAAGCAGGTGGAGAAGCACAACTCCATCGTCGAGCGCACCTTCAAGCTTGAGGCCGATTCCAAGACGGCCTTCATGCGCATCGACGAGCTGCGCGAGGAGAGCCGCCGAATCGAGAACAGGCTGGACGAGACCGCCCGCATCGGCGGGACGGACTAGGCAACAACGGGCTTGCGAAACCGCAGGTAGACGGGTTGCTTGATAACAAAAAGGCAACAACAAAGGAGCGAGAATGAACGACTACAAGGAATGGGGCCTCGCCGCCCTGGACCGCGCCGTGCGCACCTTCGCGCAGGCGGCGGTGACGCTTATCGGCACCGGGGCCGTGGGCTTCACGGACCTCGACTGGGCGCGCATCGCGTCCGTGGCGGGCGTCGCGGCGCTCCTGTCCGTGCTGACCTCCGTCGTCACCGACCTCCCCGAGGTCACGGGCGCGCAGGTCGGCGTCGGCGAGAAGAAGGAGGGTTAGACATGGCAGAGC
>CAVJHQ010000116.1:0-5409 GCA_963649365.1 Alloprevotella sp. | reverse complement strand
CCGCGGGAGCGTGCGGGGAGACTGCGCCCCCGCGGCATTGCCCCCGGCGCCCCGCCGCCGGCCCCTGCGTTCCTCACGGTCGCCGGTGGTCGCCGCGGTTCTCATGGTCCCCACGGTCGCCGGCGGCTGCCGCGGTCGCGAAAACGTAACAAAAATCGCGGCTCCGCAACACCCGTCAAAGCGTAAAGTAGGCCCCAACCGAATAGCGCACCTAAACCGATGAGACGGAAAGTAGGCGCCAGCGCGCGAGGAGCGAGCCCGGGACGGTGGGAGCCGGGAGGAAAGCGGGACGTCGAATGGGCCGTCGAGGGCGCACCGAAAGGCCGATGCCGCGCGAGCGGGGCGAGTCCGAGTAGGCTGCGACGTGCGGGTTCACGTTAGCAACCAAGGGCGTGTAGGCGCCCGGCAAAAAGGGCACGGCGCGAGCCGTGAACCAAGGTGGCACCGCGGGTTCATGCTTGAGCTCGTCCTTGGCAATCGTTTTAGGCTGAGGACGGGCTTTTTCTATACCCTCCTCACGACGTACGAAGGAGGGTTCATGTCAAACGATGCGCAGGTCAATGGCAATGCCACGATCGACGTCTCGCCGTCTTTGGACGACGTGGCGGCCATCGCGGCGGCCGGCGGCTATCGCCGTGTCCCCGTCAAGCGCGAGCTCATGGCGGACGCCTTCACCACCATCGAGGCCATGCGCCGGGTGCGCGCCGCCTCCAACCACTGTTTTCTCTTCGAGTCCGCGGAGGCCGACCGCCGCTGGGGCCGCTACAGCTTCCTCGGCTTCGCGCCCACGGTGGAGCTCACCTGCGTGAACGGCGAGCTCACCGTCAAGCGCGGCGTCGAGGGCGCCGAGCCCACGGTCGAGCGCGCCCGGGTCGAGCACCCCGGCGACGCCATTCGCGCGCTTCTCGCCGAGCACGCCTCGCCCCGGCTTCCCGGTTTCCCGCCCTTTACCGGCGGCCTCGTGGGCTACTTCGCCTACGACTACCTCAAGTACGCCGAGCCCGTGCTGCGGCGCGAGGGCATGGGGCGCGAGGACTTCCTCGACGTCGACCTCATGCTCTTCGATCGCGTGATCTGCTTCGACTCGTATCGCCAGAAGGTTGTGCTCGTGGCCTCGGTCGACGTCTCGGATTCCGCGCCCGCAGCGCTCGAGGCGGCCTACGACGCCGCCGTGGCCGAGCTCGACCGCATGCAGGATATCCTGCAGAGCGGCGAGAAGCACGACTTCGAGCCGCTTCGCCTCGAGCGCGACCTCGCGCCCGTCTATGACCAGGCGCGCTACGAGCAGATGGTCCGCACGGCCCAGGAGCACATCCACGAGGGCGATATCTTCCAGGTCGTTCTCTCCGACCCCATCACGGCGCCCGCCGAGGGCAGTCTCTTCGACGTTTACCGAACGCTTCGCTGCACGAACCCCTCGCCCTACATGGCGTTTATCTCGTCGGACGACGTCGAGGTCGCCGCGGCGAGCCCCGAGACCCTGGCCAAGCTGGAGGACGGCAAGCTCTTCACCTACCCGCTCGCCGGTACCCGCCCGCGCGGCAAGACGCCGGAGGAGGACGAGGAGCTCGAGCGCGGGCTTCTTGCCGACGAGAAGGAGCTCGCCGAGCACAACATGCTCGTCGACCTGGGGCGCAACGACATCGGGCGCGTGGCCGCCCTCGGTTCGGTCGAGGTCGAGAGCTACCACAACATCCTGCGCTTCTCTCACGTCATGCATATCGGCTCCACCGTCACCGGGCGCCTGGCCGACGATAAGGACGCCGTCGACGTCATCGACTCCATCCTGCCCGCCGGCACGCTCTCCGGCGCGCCGAAGCTGCGCGCCTGCCAGATCATCAGCGACCTCGAGGGCGCCAAGCGCGGCATCTACGGCGGCGCCATCGGCTACCTGGACTTCTCGGGCAACCTCGACACCTGCATCGGCATCCGCCTGGCGTACAAGAAGAACGGCGAGGTCTGTGTCCAGTCCGGCGCGGGCATCGTGGCCGACTCCGTGCCGGCCAAGGAGTTCATGGAGTGCCAGAACAAGGCGCGCGCCGTGGTCGAGGCCGTGCGCGCGGCGGAAGGGGGCCTCGCATGATCGTCCTCATCGACAACTACGACAGCTTCTCGTACAACCTCTACCAGCTGCTCGGCTCCATCGAGCCGGACATCCGCGTGGTAAGAAACGACGACCTCACGGTGGCCGAGCTCGCCGCCCTTGCCCCCGCGGGCGTTGTGCTGAGCCCCGGCCCGGGGCGCCCGGCCGACGCCGGCATCTGCGAGGACGTGGCCCGCGAGCTCACGGGGCGCGTGCCCATCCTGGGCGTCTGCCTCGGGCACCAGGCCATCTGCGAGGCGCTCGGCGGCACCGTGACCTACGCGGCCGAGCTCATGCACGGCAAGTCGTCCATGGCCGACGTCGAGCCGGGCGCGCGCCTCTTTTCGGGGCTGCCGGCGCAGGTCGAGGTCGCGCGCTACCACTCGCTCGAGGCCGACGAGGCGAGCCTGCCCGCCTGCCTGCGCGTGACCGCGAGAACCGCCGACGACCGCCGCGAGGTCATGGCCGTCGAGCACGTCGACGCCCCGACCTTCGGCGTCCAGTTCCACCCCGAGTCCATCCTCACCCCGCAGGGTGAGGCCATGGCCGCGAACTTCATCAAAATCTGCAACGAATTCAGCGCATAGCCACGAAGAAAGGAACCAACGATGATCAAGGAAGCCATCGAGAAGATCGTCATGAAGGAAGACCTCACCTACGACGAGGCCTACACCACCATGCACGAGATCATGAGCGGCGAGACCAGCCCCACGCAGAACGCCGCCTTCCTGGCCGCGCTCTCCACCAAGTCCTCCACCGCCGAGACCATCGACGAGATCTCCGGCTGCGCGGCGGCCATGCGCGAGCTCGCCACCCCGGTGCCGCACCCCGGCATCGAGACCCTCGAGATCGTGGGCACGGGCGGCGACCGCTCCAACACCTTCAACATCTCCACGACCGCGGCCATTATCTGCGCCGCCGCCGGCGTGCCCGTGACCAAGCACGGCAACCGCGCCGCGAGCTCCAAGTGCGGCACCGCCGACTGCCTGGAGGCGCTCGGCGTGAACCTCGACCAGTCGCCCGAGAAGGTCGCCTCCGAGCTCGCCGGCTGCGGCATGGCGTTTCTCTTCGCGCAGCGCTACCACTCCGCGATGAAGTACGTGGGACCCATCCGCAAGGAGCTCGGCATCCGCACCGTGTTCAACATCCTGGGGCCGCTCACCAACCCGGCCTGCCCGGAGTACTTCCTGCTCGGCGTCTACGACGAGTACCTGGTCGAGCCGGTTGCCCACGTGCTCTCCAAGCTCGGCGTGCACCGCGCGCTCGTGGTCTTCGGCCGCGACCGCATGGACGAGATCAGCCTCAGTGCCGAGACCGCCGTCTGCGAGCTTGCGGATGGCGAAACCCGCACCTACGTGATCAAGCCGGAGGACTTCGGCCTGACCCGTTGCGAGAAGGCCGACCTCGTGGGCGGCGAGCCCGCGGAGAACGCCGCGTGCGTCCGTGCCGTCCTCGCCGGCGAGGAGCGCGGGCCTAAGCGCGACGCCGCCCTGCTCAACGCCGGCGCGGCCCTCTACGCGGCCGGCGCCGTCGAGTCCATCGCGGCCGGTATCGAGCGCGCGGCCGAGGCCGTCGACTCCGGCGCCGCCGCGGCGACGCTCGCGGCCTTCGTTAAGGAGAGCAACGAGTAATGCCCGTCGAAGACCCCAAAGCCGGCAACATCCTAGAGAAGATCGCCGCCCGCACCCGCGAGCGCGTCGAGGCCGAGAAGCGCGAGGTGCCGCTCGCCCAGATGGCCGAGCGCGCCCGCGCGGCCGCGGCGGCCGAGCTCGCCGCGTCGCCCGACGGCGCCTTCGCCTTCCCGTTCGAGGCCGCCCTGCGCTCTCCCGGCATGTCGTTTATCTGCGAGGTCAAGAAGGCCTCGCCCTCCAAGGGTCTGATAAGCCCGGAGTTCGACCCTGTGGCCATCGCTCGCGAGTACGAGGCGGCCGGCGCCGCAGCCGTGAGCTGCCTCACGGAGCCGTTCTGGTTCCAGGGCGCCGACGAGTTCCTCACGTCGATCGCCGCGGCGGTCTCGATCCCGGTGCTGCGCAAGGACTTCGTGGTGGACGAGTACATGGTCTACCAGGCGCGCGCCATCGGCGCCTCGGCGGTGCTTCTCATCTGCAGCATCCTCAACGACGAGCAGCTCAAGGCATATATTGCGCTCGCGCACGAGCTCGGCCTGACGGCGCTCGTGGAGGCCTACGAGCCCGAGGAGGTGCCGCGCGCCATCGCGGCGGGCGCCCGCGTGGTGGGTGTGAACAACCGCGACCTGCGCACCTTCGAGGTCGACTTCGGCCGCAGCATCGACCTGCGCCCGATGGTGGGCCCCGAGCGCGTCTTCGTCTCCGAGTCCGGCGTGGAGACGCGCGGGGACGTGGCGCGCCTGGAGGCCGCGGGCGTGGACGCCGTGCTCATCGGCGAGACGCTCATGCGCTCGGCCGACAAGCGCGCCATGCTTGACGACCTGCGCGGGGTTGGCGAGAAGGGCGCCGCGCTCGTGACCCCGGCCGGCCCCCGCGTGAAGCTCTGCGGCCTGTGGCGCGACGAGGACGTCGAGGCGGTGCTCGAGGCCGCGCCCGACTACTGCGGCTTCGTCGTCGACTTCCCGCGCTCACACCGCTCCGTCACCCCGGAGCGCGCCATCGAGCTCGGGTGCGCCCTCGCGGACTCGGGCATCGCGCGCGTGGGCGTCTTCGTCGACGCCGACCCCGAGACGATCGAGCTCCTCGTCCTCGCCGAGGCCATCGACGTGGTACAGCTCCACGGCCACGAGGACGCGGCGTATGTGCGTGGGCTGCGCGAGCTTCTCGACACGACGACCCTGGGCCGCAAGGCGCGGATCATCCAGGCCTTCAAGGTGCGCTCCGCCGACGACCTCGCCGTTGCCGAGAAAAGCCCCGCCGACCTGGTGCTTCTTGACAACGGCCAAGGAACGGGCGAGGCGTTCGACTGGTCGCTTCTGGCTGTGGGCGCCCCTACGCGCCCGTCGCGCCCCTTCATCCTCGCCGGCGGCCTCACGCCGCAAAACGTCGCCTCCGCCGTCGCGGCCACCCGGCCTTTCGGCGTGGACATGTCCTCCGGCATCGAGTCGCCCGCCGCGGACGGCTCGCCTGTGAAGGACGCGCAAAAAATGATCGACGCGGTCGCCGCCGTGCGCGCCGCTGGAAAGGAGTAGAAGAATGAGCAATTCCCCCAACTCCCGCGGGCGCTTCGGCATCCACGGGGGCCAGTACATCCCCGAGACGCTGATGAACGCGGTCATCGAGCTCGAGGAGGCCTACGACCACTACAAGGACGACCCCGAGTTCAACGCCGAGCTCACCGACCTGCTCAACAACTAC
>CAVJHQ010000115.1:0-5545 GCA_963649365.1 Alloprevotella sp. | reverse complement strand
GCAAGTACGCCGAGGTCAAGGCCTCGCCGCTCGTGTCGGTCCAGGGCGACGACACTTATGTGTACTTTACCTGCAACAAGACCCCCGGCGCCGTTCTGCGCTATAGCCAGAAGACCGGCGAGGTCGTAGAGATCTACACGCCCTCGGGCACCGAGGCCCAGTACTGCACCGCGAGCGTGATCGCCGATGCCGCGGGCAACCTCTACTACACGAACGACTCCGGGACGCTCTTTGCCCTCAAGGCGGCTGCCGGTTATAAGGTGACCTTCGACACGCAGGGCGGCTCCGCGGTGCCTGCGGCCAATCCTGTTCAGGGCAAGCCCATGGTCGCGCCTTCCGACCCCGTGCGCGACGGCTATACCTTCCTCGGCTGGTACACCGACGCCGCGGGCACCACGGCGTGGAACTTCTCCGACCCCGTGACGAGCGACATGACGCTCTACGCCAAGTGGGAGAAGAAGGCCTCGCCGAACCCCGGCGGGGACGAGTCCGGTAACGGCAACGGCGGCAGCGGTGGCGGCAGCAACAACGGCGGCACGTCCGGCTCGATCAACCTCACCGGCAACGGCTCCGCGACCGACTCCTCTGCCAAGTCCGCGCTCGCCATCACGATGGGCGCGCAGTCCACGGCAAGCACGGAAGAGGCAAGCGAGCTGTCGCTTCTTGCCGGCTTCGCCTCCGTCACGGCGACGGGCACGGCGACCGGCGACGGCGAGCTCGCCTCGGCCTCCGAGGGCGCGCGCGGCGCGGCCGACGCGTCCGGTTCCGAGGACTCCGCGGCTGCCGGCACGTCCGGCATCCCCATCTGGCCGTTTATCGGCATGGGCGCGGCCGTCGCCGCCCTCATCGCCGTGCTCGCGACCAAGCGTCGCAAGGAGGAGGAGTAATGGCCGGCACCGAGGATGCGAAGAAGGACCTGGAGCGGGCCTCGGGCACCGCTCGGGCAACGAAGGGCGGTCAGCACGCCTCCGGAGCCCGCGCCCGCCTCTGGCGCCCGGTCGTCGGCGTCATCGCCGCCGTCGCGCTCGCCTTCTGCGGCTGGTCGGCCTGGCAGTACGCGAGCGGCAACGACCCGCTGGCGTTTCTTGGCGGCGACGCGTTCCAGACGGTCGCCGAGCCCGCGGCCGACGACGCCGCGGCGACGCAGATAACCACCGTCTCGAACACCGTCACGGCCGACGACGTGTGCGCCGCGGCTGCGGGCCTCACCTTCGACGGGGCCGATGTCTCGGTCGCGTCCGACGAGGTCGTGGCCGTCATCTCCGACGGCGGCATCTGGGTCGAGCAGGCCACGACCGACGACGCGGCGACGATGGTCTCGGCCACGGCCCGCCGCGCCGCCGCGCTCGCCGCCTGGGCCGGCGAGCAGAACGTCGGGTTCGTCCAGGTCACCTGGATCGCCGAGGACGCAAACGGCGCGGTGCGCATGGTCGTGCGCTTCGCCTGCTCCGCGACGGTGACGACCGGCTCCGAGCAGGTGCTTCTCTCCACGGCGACGGGCTATGCCATCAGCGGCAACGCCTACGCCGAGCTCGGCGACGCGCCGGGCTTCGCGCAGTCGTCGGGCGAGGCGCCGACGCTTCCCGACGCTGCCGAGGTCGCCGTCGTGGCGAACAAGACCGCCGACGGCGAGGCGCTCGAGAAGACCAAGACGACCAATCGCGTGGTCGACCAGAACGGCAAGGAGGTCTCGTCGAAGTCATCGAACGACGACGATTCCGCCTCGGCGGGCTCCGGCTCGGGCGGCTCCTCGACGCGCCAGGGCGACACCATCACCGTGAGCATCACGGTGGACGGCTCGCCGGCCGGCGCCGGAAGCAGCTCCGCCACGCTCTCGCTGCCCGCCGGCGCCACGGTCTACGACGCCCTCGCCAGCTGCGGCGTGAGCTTCAACGCCTCCGTCACCGGCTACGGCATGTACGTGAGTTCCATCGGCGGCCTCGCCGAGAAAGACCACGGCGGCATGAGCGGGTGGATGTACTCGGTCGACGGGGTGACGCCGAACGTGGCATGCTCGAGCTACACGCTCTCCGGCGGCGAGAGCATCTACTGGTGGTACGCGAACGTGGAGTACTAGCATTGCGGGGTCTCTAAGACCGCCGCTTCCGCTTGCCGTGCCCCGCCTGCACGTTAACTTGCCCCCGACGGCCTCAAAAACGGCTGTCGGGGGCTTTTCTGCACACTTTTTCGAGGTTTTGCGTGCGATTTAGTGGGGTTGGGGGAGTAGTGGCGGCCTTGAGTGACCTCCCTTTGTCACAAAAGCCCAGGAAAGGTATGAGTCTGACCCGGTAATTTGGTATCAAAAAATAAAGAGTGCACGCACAATCTCGATTTTTTGTGCAACAGGTTGGACCCTATGGGCAATTACGGGTGGGCCTGCTCGGGCGGTAGCCTTGGGCGCGGTTCCGCCCAGGCCCCGTATACTGTTTAAGTTGTTCCAATGACAAGGCGAGTTGGGAGAGGCTGTTGCGAGAACGTGCAGGTAAAAGAGCGGGCGCTGCCTCTTGAGCCGTCGTATGAGACACGCCGCCTTCGGCACGTGCCATGCGAGCGTTCCGGCGCTGCTGTTCGCGGGCATCCTGGCGCTGACGATGTTCTGCGTGCAGCCCGTGCTGGTCGCGATCTCGCTCGCGGGGGCGCTCGCGTTCTCGGCGCTCGCGCGGGGCTGCCGGGCGACGCTCGCGGGCCTGCGCTGGCAGCTGCCGATGCTCGCGCTCGTGTGCCTGGCGAACCCGTTCTTCTCGGCGTCGGGCTCCACGCTGCTGGTGCGGCTCGGCCCCGTGGCCGTCTACCTGGAAAGCCTCGCGTACGGCGCGGTGATGGGCGCGCTCATGGTCGCCGTTATCCTCTGGTTCGAGGGTGCGGCCGCGGTGCTCACGCAGGACCGGCTGCTCGGCCTGGCTCGCGGGCGCGCGGCGTCGATCTCGCTCGTCGTCTCCATGGCGGCGCAGCTCATGCCCCAGATGTTGCGCCGGGCGCGCGGGGTGGAGGCGTCGCTCGCGGCCTGCACGGCGGCCGGTCCGCGCCCGGGCCTGCGCGAGCGGCTCGTCCGTGAGTCGGGGCAGCTCATGGGCTGGGCGCTCGAGGACTCGCTCGAGCGCGCGGACTCGATGCGCGCCCGCGGCTGGGAGTCCGGGCGCGCGCGGACGAGCTACCGGGCCGACATCCTGCGCGAGTCGGACGTGGCCAAGCTCTGCGGACTTGCGCTCGCGCTCGCGGGGTGCGCGCTTCTTGCCGCGGCGGCGTGCTCGCAATGGCGGTTCTATCCGAAGATGCCGTCGCTTCTTGCCTGGTGGGGATACGTGCCCTACGCTGCGTTGATGTTCTTGCCGGCCGGCGCGGCTGCGGCCGAGCGGCTTCGTTGGAGGGGGTTGGAATGAGCGCGGCGCTCGAGTTCGATGCGGTGAGCTTCGGGTACGCGGGCGGGCGCGCGCGGGTGCTCGACGGTGTGGGGTTCTCGGTGCCGGAAGGGGCGTTCGCGCTTCTCTGCGGCGCCACGGGATCGGGGAAGTCGACGTTGCTTCGCCTCGCCAAGCCCGAGATCCGGCCGGCGGGAGAGCTCGCGGGCGCGGTGCGGGTCTTCGGCGAGGACGTCGCGGGGCTCTCGCCGGTCGCCTCGGCGCGCGCCGTCGGCTACGTGTTCCAGAGTCCCGACGCGCAGATCGTGTGCGACACGGTGTGGCACGAGATGGCCTTCGGCCTGGAGAACCTCGGCGTGCCTGAAGCCGAGATGCGCCGGCGCGTGGCCGAGACCTGCAATTTCTTCGGCATGGAGCCGTGGTTCCGCGCGCAGACGGCCGAGCTCTCCGGCGGTCAGCGTCAGACGCTTGCCCTCGCGGCCGCGCTTGCCATGCGACCGCGGCTGCTGCTGCTCGACGAGCCCACGAGCATGCTCGACCCCATCGCGGAGAAGGCGTTCCTGGGGCTCCTCTTCCGGGCGAACCGAGAGCTCGGCATCACGGTCGTGGTCGCCACGCACGCGCCGCAGGCGATGGCCGAGTACGCGACCTGCGCGTTCGTCGTCGGCGGGGGAGCGGTGTGCGAGGCGCCGGTTTCGGAGGTGGCCGCGCGGCCCGGCATCGCGGTGGAGAGAGGGGCGGCCCCGTCGAGCGGTTCCGCGGCGGTCGCCGTGCGCGAGGCGTGGTTCCGGCATGGGCGCGACTGCGACTGGGTGCTTCGCGGCCTTGACCTGCAGCTTGTTCGGGGAGAGGTCCGCGCGCTCGTGGGCGGCAACGGTTGCGGCAAGACGACCCTGCTCTCGGTGATCGCCGGCGTGGCCAAGCCGCAGAGGGGCCGCGTGAAGAACGCGCTGGCGGCCTCGCAGGCGCTTCTTCCGCAGTCGCCGAAGGCGGTCCTGGCCTGCGAGACGGTGCGCGAGGAGCTTTCCGAGTGGGCGCGCGGCGCCGGCTACGGCGCGGCCGAGGTCGATGCGGCGCTTGCGGAGCTGGGTCTTGCGGACGCGGCCGACCGTCACCCGTACGACCTCTCCGGCGGGCAGCAACAGCTGCTTGCGCTTAAGAAACTGATGCTCTGCCGGCCCCGTCTGCTCCTGCTCGACGAGCCGACCAAGGGGCTCGACGCCGCGGCTCGCGAACGGGTGGCGAGCGCGGTCGCGGCGGCGCGCGCCGGCGGTGCCACGGTGCTTCTTGCCACGCACGACCTGGCGTTCGTCGAGGCGGTGGCCGATTCCGTGAGCCTCATGTTCGACGGGGCCGTGACCTGCACGCAGCCGACGGCGGATTTCTTCGCCGACTCGTGGCTGTACCGGCCGTGAGGGGGCGCCGATGGCTGGGAAAAGGACGCTGAAAGCCGAGAAGGGCACAAACTGCTTGAAACGTGACACTTTATTTGAAATAAATGGGTCAGATAAATCAGTTTGCGCGCAACTTGGGCGAGAGACCCTGATTTCGCGCGTTCTTCGCGCGCTTGAGGTGCCCGCGCTGCTCGCGGTGCCGGTGGTGATGGTCGCCACGTCGGCCGCCGGCGTCGACGTGACCGCCGGCCTCACGCTGCTCGTGGCGGTGCTCGCCGTGGGGCTCCTCTTCGCGAGCTTCGAGGCGTCGCGGCCGCCGCTGCGCCAGCTCATGCCCACGGCGGTGCTCGGCGCCACGGCCGCCGCGGGTCGCGTGCTCTTCGCGCCGATTCCCGACGTCAAGCCCGTGAGCGCCATCGCCATCGTGGCGGGTGCCGCGCTCGGTCGGCGCTCAGGGTTCGTGGTGGGCGCCGTCGCGGCCCTGGTGTCGAACTTCTTCTTTGGTCAGGGATCATGGACGCCCTGGCAGATGTACGCGTGGGGGCTTGTTGGCTACCTCGGCGGCGTGCTCGCCGATCACGGCGCCCTCGAGCGGCGGGGCGTGCTTTACGGCTGGGGCTTCGTGAGCGCGCTCATGTACGGCGCCATCCTCAACGGCTATTACGTGCTCGGCTTCGTACGGCCGCTCACCTGGCCTTCGATCGTGGCGGCCTACGCGGCCGGCGCCCCGCTCGACATCGTCCATGGCGTCGCGACCGCCGGCTTCCTTGCCGTCATCTGGCGCCCCTGGGG
>CAVJHQ010000114.1:5595-5737 GCA_963649365.1 Alloprevotella sp. | reverse complement strand
CTGGTACATCTTAAAGAGGTCGCCCGCGAAGATGGCCGCCTCGTCGCCGCCGGCGGCGGAGCGGATCTCGACGATGGTGTTCTTCTCGTCGTTCGGGTCGCTCGGGATGAGCATGAACTTGATGTCTTCCTCGAGCTGGGGG
>CAVJHQ010000114.1:0-5585 GCA_963649365.1 Alloprevotella sp. | reverse complement strand
CGTCTGCATCGGTGGTCTCGCGCAGCATCTCCTTGGCGGCGTCGATGTCGTCGAGCGCGCCCAGGTACTCGCGAGACGCGCGGACCAGCTCGGTCTGGTGCGCGTACTCCTTGTTCAGGCGCGTGAACTCCTTGATGTCGGAGGCGACGGAGGGGTCAGAGAGCTTTTTCTCCAGCTCTTCGTAGGCAGCGATGAGTTTCTCGAGCTTGTCGCGCATGGTGCGGCTCCTTTAAATTTTGGCGTTGGGAATCATGGTCGGGATTTCCCGCAGGATAGGCATGTGGTTGGGAAGCGCAACGCGGCGCTTGCAGACGCAGAGCAGCTAGAGCTTGTCGGTCCTTTGATACATCGCGCTATCCCTTCTTTTTCTAGGCCATTCATGATACCCCGGCCGCGCCGCGGCGCAAGGCGAGGGGCGGCGCAGGAGCGACCGCAGGGCCTCCAAGCACGCAAAACGTTCATAAGCACCGAGCGACACGGAGCGGGCGGGCAGCGCGGCGGGTGCGGGCTACGAGGTCGCCTCGATGGTGGAGGCGATGTTTTGCACGATGAAGTCATCGCCCTTGAGCGCCAGCTGGCCCAAAGCGTCGGCGTCGTCGCTCTTGGCAGCCGAGATCGCGTCGTCGAGCGAAACCGCGCCTTCGGTCTGGAGATTCACCAGCTCCTTCGCCTTGTCGTAGGAGTAGTCGACGGAGTCGTAGTACCCCTGCTCATCGACGGCCGCACGGGCAAAGTTGTAGGCCCAACGCGTATAGAACACGTCGGCATAATAGCCCCCGCCCAACGAGACCTCCTTCACCAGGCTCCTGCTGATATCGCCCGCATCGGTCGCCGGGCTGGTCTTCAGGGAGACCCAGCAAAGGTCGTAATCGGGGTACTTGGAAGACCAGATGCAGAGCGTACCGTCGCCATCGATGGAGTAGGTCACCTGACCGCTCCAGGACTCGGGCACGATCACGGTGTAATGGGCCGTCGTGATGGTGCGCGCAGCCTTGGCGGCAGCGGCCACGGCGTCGTCGCGGCGCTTGACGGCAATCGCCTTGAGGGCATCTGCCGAGGGCGCGCCATCGCCCGTGTCCTTCTGGGCATACTCGTAGGCGCTCGCGATCTGCTCGTCGGTCACCTCAGCGGCCTCGATGGGCGAAAGCTTAAAGCCGCCGTTGCCCGTGGCATCGATCTCCTTATTCTCATCCTTGCTGGTAAACGAGACCTCGACCGTTGTGTTGGAGACGTTATAGAGCGTGCCGTCAACCGAGATGGGAGAGGCCGGCACCGTGAGCGCGTACTCGCCCTGGCGCAGACTCAGGCCTTGGCCCTCGGAGTCCACGAACTGCACCTCGTCAACGGTGTTGCCACTCACGTCGGTACCCTTGACCTGCACAGGCAGGCGCGAGGCACCAGCTTCGGTGTCCCAGCCACCGCAAGTGACCTTTACCGCCACCGCGTGGGCGGCCTGCGCGATGCGCTCGTCCTCCGCCGCTTGCTCAGCCTCGGCCCGCTGTTGTTCGGCCGCCTGCCAGCGCGAGAAGGCAAACACACCGCCGCAGGCCAGGGCCACCACAGCCACGATCGCTACGACCGCCACGGCGGTGCGCTTGTTGTTGCGTTTTGAGCGGGCCTGCTCGTGCTCGGCGCGCACGGACGTGGCGGAGTTCATCACCGGGGTCGAGGCATCGGGGATAAGGGAGTCAAAATGCTCGTTGGAGGCGGGGGCGTAGTGCTGGGGCTCGGGCAGGGGCTTGAGCTCGGCCTCTGCGCTCCACAGCGCGCCCTCTGCCGCGCGGCGGTCCACACCGGCCGCAAAGGCCTCGTCCACCTGCGTCTGGCCGGGATCGAACACCGGCGCGTCATCGGGCGCGACCTCGGAGTCGGGGTGAAACTCGAACATGGTCACCGGGTCGGAAATCACCCGCGTGGCGTCATCGCCCGCAGGAATCACCGTGGTCTCGTCTGCGCAGGAGCGGGCCGTGCCGCACACGGTGCAGAACTCCATGCCCGCGCGCAACGGGGAGGCGCAGCATGGGCACAGCTCTTCGGCTGCGCCCTCTTCCGGCATGTCCCCAAGCACAGACGTAGCCTGCTCGAGCTTCTCGCCGCAAACCGTACAGAACGTGGAGCCGTCCTGAACCTCGCTATGGCACTTAGGGCAAATCATGCCAGCCCCCTTCCGCACAGCAATCGGATGCCCCTATTGTGCAAGACGGCCCCCGCCCGAGCAACGGGCTATTTATCAGAGTAGTAACCACGGCATGAAACGATGCGCACCGTTTCGCCCTCGATCTTAAAGACCAAACGATTCTTGGCATCGATCCTTGCGCTGCCAAGACCATGCTTGTCACCTTTTAACAGCTCAGTTTTCCCGATTCCGTCACCGCCTGTGCGAGCAATATCCTTAAGGAGGGCATTGATTTTCCTAAGCGTCTTTTTGTCTTGCGTCAGCCAGTATTGATAGTCTGCCCAAGCAATATCATCCCAGAGATACGGCATGGCTAGACCTCAATGAGATCGTGCTCTGCCTCCTGGCCAGCGAGCATGCGCTCGTAGCGCCTGCCCATTTCGGCAGCAAACTCAGCCTCTGTCGGAACCTTCTTACGAACGGCAAAGGGAAAGCCTCCGTCATCGACAAAGCGCTTCATAAGAACGGAGAGCGCAGACGTAGACGAAAGGCCAAGTTCCTCCGCCGTCTCCTCAAAGGCACGCTTAAGATTGGCGTCCACTCGATTGCCAAGCGCGACTGTAGCGTTTCCCGTTGACATAATCCCTCCTGTCGTCGATTGATGTCATTTGACATTATACCCAATCATTTAGATACAAACAGAATTAGATGATCGGCCTCTTCACCCACGAAAGACGGCGCAGCGAAACAGATTGTTAGCCAAACAAAACCTCGCTGGCACTAGAATATCTGTGCGAAAAATCCCCTGAAGAAAGGCTCGTTTTGTCCAGCATCGTAGATAAGTACAAAGGCATGGTGCTCTGCCTCGCCATCAGCGTCGTCGCCTGGCTGCTCGGCCAGCAGCTCGAGGTCGTGGGCGGCCCCGTCTTTGGCATCCTGTTCGGCATGTTGCTCGCCGTGGTCCTGCGCGGGCGCGACATGTCGGCGTTCCAGCCCGGCGTCAAGTTCACGTCCAAATATATCCTGCAAGCCGCCGTGGTCTTCCTCGGCTTTGGCCTCAATCTCGCGCAGGTCGCCAAGGTGGGCGCCACGAGCCTGCCCGTCATCGCCTCGACCATCGCGACCTCGCTCATCGTCGCGTTCGTCATGTGCCGCGTCATGAAGGTCCCCGGCAAGATCGCCACGCTCATCGGCGTGGGCTCCTCCATCTGCGGCGGCTCGGCCATCGCGGCCACGGCCCCCGTCATCCGCGCGGACGACGAGGACGTGGCGCAGGCTATCTCGGTCATCTTCCTGTTCAACGTGATCGCCGCGCTCATCTTCCCCACGCTCGGCGGCATGCTCGGCCTCACCAACGAGGGCTTCGGCCTGTTCGCCGGCACGGCCGTCAACGACACGTCCTCGGTAACCGCCGCCGCGGCCGCCTGGGACGGCATGCATCCGGGCGCCAACACGCTCGACGCCGCGACCATCGTCAAGCTTACGCGCACGCTCGCCATCATCCCCATCACGCTCGTGCTGGCCATCTGGCAGATGCGCGAAGACCGCAAGGCCGGCGGCGAGGGCGCGAACACCTTCAGCCTGCGCCGCGCCTTCCCCACCTTTGTGGGCCTCTTTATCCTTGCAAGCGTTGTGACCACGGTCTTCGCGCTGCCGGCCACCATCACGGCGCCGCTCAAGACGCTCTCCAAGTTCCTCATCGTCATGGCCATGAGCGCCATCGGCCTGAACACCGACATCGTCAAGCTCGTGAAGAGCGGCGGCAAGCCCATCGCGCTCGGCGCCTGCTGCTGGATTGCCATCGCGCTGGTGAGCCTCGGCATGCAGCACGTCATCGGCATCTGGTAGGAACCGGGCGCTGCCTACTGGCATGCCTTAGCTAGCACATGATGGCGTCGTCGGCGGTGAAGGCGCCGAGCGAGCCCTCCTTAACCTGGATGCACACGTAGGTGATGCCCGAGTCGGACGCGGCTCGGAACTGGCGGTGCGCAGCGGGGGAGACGCGCAGCCAGTCGCCGGCCGCGAGCTCGATCTCCTCGCCGTCGATGGTGGCCGAGCCGGCGCCCTCGAGCACGCCGTAGATCTCCTCGTTGTCCTTGTGCGCGTGGACGAAGGGCACGCCCGCGCCGGCGGGGAGCTTGTTGACGCTCACCTCGGCACCGGTGAGGCCGAGCGCCTCGTGAAGCTCGACGCGGCCCTCGTTGCCGATGTTGCTCTTTGCGTAGTTCGCCATGACGGTTCCTCTCTCTTTGGGTTGATTTGCCTGGCGGGCGCATCCCGCTTGAGCTATATTCAAGGTCAGAACGCATGCAAAAACGAGTACGCACTTTTTTGTAACTGCGTATCGTTTGCGAAACCTGCGCAAATCAAGAAAGGCGGCCCCCATGAAGACCAAAGAAGAGCTCCCCGAGTGCCCGGTCGCGACGGCGGTGGCGCTCATCGGCGGTAAATGGAAGCTGCTCATCATCCGCAACCTGCGCGTGCGCGCCTGGCGCTTCAACGAGCTGCGCCGCGACCTCGAGGGCATCTCGCAGAAGGTGCTTACCGACAGCCTCCGTCAGCTGGAGGACGACGGCCTCGTCTTTCGCCGCGACTACGGCGAGAACCCGCCGCGCGTCGAGTACGGCCTTACCGAGCTCGGCCGGCAGATGCTGCCTGTCATGGACTCCCTCGCCGCCTTTGGCAACCAGTACAAGGCGGCTATCTCGTAGGTGGCGTGGCGCTTCGGGCGCGGCTTGAAGTCGGGATGGCGTATTTCTCGGCCAGCTCCTTATCGACGTCGGTCTTGAGGATCGCGATTTTTACCTACTGCTTCATGGTGTTTTTGCAACCCTCGCATTCCTTGGCTCCACTGATCTCCGCTGCGCCAAAGACGCGTAAAAGGAGACGCGCCGACCGCGAGTGATTGCCCCAAAGCAGGTGTTTCCGCAGGCGAATAGAGACGCTTCCTTATCTTGCGCCCCTGACCTTCCTTACGTTGCGGTTCATCAGGTGCCGGCCGAGGTTGCGGTAGACGAAGGCCTTGACGGGCGACATCTCCTGGTGGTGCTCCCGCAGGAGCTCGTCGGGGCTGTCGTAGACGCCAAAGTCCTGGTTGATGCCCTCGCTCTGGATGTAGGTGTTGTTGCGGTCGAAGTCGATTACGGGGTGGCGGAAGTCGCTCACCGCCACGCCGTACCCGCAGAACGCGCCCGTGCACTCGGGGTGCGCCGCCTGCAGGCTCTCCAGGTACGGCTTGTCGAGGATGAACGCTTCCAGCTCGTACCAGACGCCCCCAAGCCAGACCTCCACCCAGCTGTGGAACACGTTTCTTGGCGCCAGCGCGTACACGAGCCCCGTCATCGCGCCCTTCTGGAGCTTCTTGTCGATGGTGAAGCCGTGGACGCGGCAGGGGATGCCGCAGCAGCGAAGCAGCGCCATGAACAGGGTGCCCTTGGTGTTGCACTGGCCGTAGCCGTCCGCGAGCACC
>CAVJHQ010000113.1:0-5961 GCA_963649365.1 Alloprevotella sp. | reverse complement strand
GGTTTTCTCGCCGAGGTGGTGTTTTGCGCGCCACCTGGAGCGCTTCAACGCTCGTTTTCGCACCACCTGGAGGCTTTTCTCCCCGAGGTGGCGCCACCTCGAAGGTTTTCTCGCCGGCCCGCCCCGGCCAGGCCCGCACGGTCTCCACCACCACCTCGCGGGTTTTCTCGCCGAGGTGGTGTTTTGCGCGCCACCTGGAGCGCTTCAACGCTCGATTTCGCACCACCTGGAGGCTTTTCTCCCCGAGGTGGCGCCACCTCGACGGTTTTTCGCGCCGGCCTCTACCTTGAAAGCCATCTGTAAATTCTGGCCGTTCAGGTGGCTGGAAGAGCGGCTTGGAGCTGGTGGGGGAGTAAAGTCATTTCCATCTGTATTGGCTGCAGATAGGAAAGAGGTTGGTATGCAGCTTAGGGAGAAATTGCTCGGGGGGGGGATTGCTCTCGTAGCTGCGCTGACGCTCGCGCTGCCCGTGAGCGCTCTGGCCGCTGAGGTCGCCAAGATCGGCGACGTGTCGTACGAGACGCTTGACGCGGCCGTTGAGGCGGTGGCTGCCGATCAGCAGATCGACCTCGTGAGCGATGCTGAGCTCACGGTGGGCTCTATCAAGAATCCAGTGACCATCAACGGCAATGGGCACACGGTGTCGGTTCCGACTCAGAGTACCGAAGATGGCGGCTTGGCGCTGACGTCCACCTTGACCTTCAAAAAGGCCAATGTTTCGGTCGTAAGCGACGACTATGGCTTTACCTTGCAGGGTGAAGGTAAGCTTGTTCTGGTCGAAGGTTCCGACTGCCAGGTTAAGGGTGGTTCTCGCGGTGGCGTTTATATGAACCCCGGCACCAGCATCAAGGTTGACGCCTCGAGCCTCTCGATTTCCAACTGTGGTAGCACCGGGCTCATGGGCGAGGGAAGCGTTTCTCTTGAGGCTACGAATGGCTCTACGGTTACCGCTTCAAATAACGCTACGGGGGATGGAGAGACTGCCAACGGCATTTCGGGCGTGAAGCTCTCCGTCAAGGACTCCAAGCTCGTCGTCGAGGGCAACGAGAACCAGGGTCTGGTTAAGGCCCCCCTGTCCCTGGACAACTCGACTGCCTTCATCTCCCGCAACGATATCGGTATCACGGAGTATGAGAATACCGACTATCTTGTTATGGAGAATGGCTCCAAGCTCACGATGGCCGACAACAAGGGGGCCGGCATCTTCATGTATGCCGGTACGGTCAACGTGGAGAAGGGCTGCGAGCTCTCTATTACCGGAACCGGCAATGGCTCGAGCTACGACCGCTCCGTTTCCCGCTACTCTTACTGCGGCGCGCTCGTTTTGCGTGGCCGTAGGCCTGCCGAAGTCACCTTCAGTGATGACGCTAAGGTCACCATTGTGAACAACCCTCTGGGCGGCATTAGTAACCGGGGCGGGAATGGTTTCGTCACCCTCGGCGCCAACACCGTCGTTACCAACAACGGCGGCGAGCGCGTGCCTAACGGCGGCGGCATCTTCAACAACGGCGGCACCGTTACCGTCGCCGAGGGTGCCCAGGTGTACAACAACCACGCCAAGACCTCCGGCGACGACGTCGCCAACCTCAACGGCGGCTCCCTGACCCTGGCCGCGACGGGCTCCGACTGGCAGCTCGACGACTGCGACCACGCCATCACCGGCTGGTTCGACGACGCCGAGGCCGCTCGCTGGAACGCCCACGACAAGGACGCGGACGTCCACGTCGTCGAGGTCGCCGCCACCACCTTCACCGACGACGTCTACCTCAAGGCGGCCCACGGCCTCGCGACGGTGGACTACAAGTGGGTCTCGACCGAGAACCCCTCCGGCGTGAACCCGCCCGCCGCCGACCAGAACCTCGAGTTCGGCTCTGCCTACACCGCAAAGGCCCAGGACAAGGCCGCCGGCTGGACCTTCGACGGCTGGTACGTCGACGAGGCCTGCACGACCAAGTGGGCCGACGGCGCCGCGCTTCCCGGCAGCATGACGCTCTACGGCAAGTGGACCAAGGACGCTCAGCCCACTCCGACCCCGTCTCCCGACCCGACGCCGAAGGCGCCCGAGCAGGCGGCCACCAAGACGGTGAAGAAGACCGTGCCGAAGACCGGCGACCCCGCCTCCATCGCGGGCATCGCCGTCGCCGCGGTCGCGGGCGGCTCCGCCCTTCTCGCCGCAAAGAAGATGCGCCGCAAGTAGCGCTTCTTTATAGGCACTGAGCACCCCATAAGCGCCGCCGGTGGATCGTCCGCCGGCGGCGTTACACTTAGGGGCGTTGAATCTGCGAAGAAGGAATGCCCATGATCGTCCTTGCCCTCGATACCTCGACCGATATGCTCGCCTGCGCCGTGGGGCGCGTGGACGGCGGCACGGTCGAGGTCCTTTCTTGCCGCGACCACATGTGCCGGCGCCAGGCGAACGTCGAGCTGGCCTGCACCTGTAAAGAAGCGCTCGCCGCGGCCGGCCTCGCCATGGGCGACGTCGACGCGGTGCTCGTGGGGCGCGGCCCCGGCTCGTTCACGGGCGTGCGCATCGGCATCGCGACGGCCAAGGGCCTGGCGTGCGGCGCGGGGCTGCCCCTCTTCGGAGTCTCGGCGCTCGACGCCATGGCGTGGACGGCGCATGCCGCCGGCGCGCGCGGGACGCTCGCCGTCATGGGCGACGCCATGCGCGGCGAGGTCTACCCGGGCATCTACCGGCTGGACGACGCCGGCGCGCACCGCACCTTCGCGGCCGAGACGGTCGTCAAGGCGGACGCCGCGGTAACCGACCTTGTGGCACGCGCCGACGCGGGTGACCTCATGCTTTCCGGCAACGGCCTGGTCAAGTACCGTGCGCGCTTCGAGGCGGCGGGCTTCTCGGCCGAGCGCGTGGCGGCCGAGGACGCCTGGTGGCCCACGGGCGAGGGGCTTCTTCGCGCGGCGGTGGAGGCCGACGTCTTCCGCACGGCGCCCGCCGGCGGCACGCTCGGCGACCCCGCGCTCGTGCTGCCCATCTACACGCGCCTTTCCGACGCCGAGGAGACCGAGCGCACGCGCCTGGGCCTCAAGAAGCCCGCGACCGTCGAGCTCACCGGCTGCGACGACGCCCTCGCCGGCATCCATTCGCAGCTGCGCCCCATGACCGTCAACGACGTCCATGCCGTGGCCGAGCTCGAGGCCGAGGTCTTCGCGGGCGCGAACCACGAGCCGTGGTCCGAGAAGGTCTTCTACGACGACGTGACCACGCACAACCACGTGTGGTGGGTCGCTCACGACCGCGGCCAGATCATCGGTTACGCCGGCGGCACCGTCGTGGCCGACGAGCTGCAGGTGGCCAACGTCGCCGTGGCGGACGGGCGCCGTCGCGAGGGCATCGCGGCGCGCCTGCTCGCGCGCGTGGCCTATGACGCGCAGATGCTCAACGCCACGTGGTCGACGCTCGAGGTCGAGGTCGGCAACGACGCCGCCGAGAAGCTCTATGAGAAGCTCGGCTACACCGAGGCCGGCGTGCGCCCCAACTACTACGGCGCCGGCCACGACGCGCGCATCATGCGCGCCGACCTGCCGCTCGTTGACGTCTCGCCCGACGCGGACCGCGACCCCGCGCCGCGCGCGTCCATCCGCCCGTGGCCCATCGAGGCCGCCCCGCGCGACGACGAGGCCCGTTCGGCCATCGCCGCCGCCGGCCCGCTCATCCTCTCCATCGAGTCCTCCTGCGACGAGACGGCCATGGCCGTGACCGACTCGCACGGCGTCGTGTGCGCGAGCGTCGTGGCCACGCAGATCGACTTCCACGCGCGCTTCGGCGGCGTCGTGCCCGAGATCGCGAGCCGCAAGCACACCGAGGCCATCGTCGGCGTCTTCGAGGAGACGCTCGCCAAGGCGGGCGCCCACTTCGGCGTGGATACCCTGACGCCTGCCGACCTCGCCGCCGTCGGCGTGACCGCGGGCCCGGGCCTTGTGGGCGCGCTCGTGGTGGGCGTCGCCTTTGCCAAGGGCCTCTGCGCGGCTGCCGACCTGCCGCTTATTGCCGTTCACCACCTCGAGGGGCACCTGATGGCCAACCTCTTCGAGACGCCCGACCTCAAGCCGCCCTTTGTGGCGAGCCTCGTCTCGGGCGGCAACACCATGCTCGTGCACGTGCGCGCGTGGGGCGACTACGAGGTGCTCGGCCAGACCATCGACGACGCGGTGGGGGAGGCCTTCGACAAGGTGGCCAAGGCGCTCGGCCTGGGCTACCCCGGCGGCCCCGTGATCAGCAAGCTCGCGGCCAAGGGCAACAAGAAGGCCATCCACTTCCCGCGCGCCATGATGCACTCGGGCGACTACAGCTTCAGCCTCAGCGGCCTCAAGACCGCCGTCATCACCTACATCGAGGGCGAGAACCGCGCCGGCCGGCCCATCAACCTGCCCGACCTCGCCGCCAGCTTCGAGGCCGCGGTCGTGGACGTGCAGGTGGCCAAGGCCAAGACCGCCGTCGAGCAGACCGGCGTCTCCGATATCTGCATCGGCGGCGGCGTGGCCGCGAACCCCGCCCTGCGCGCGGCATACGAGAAGACCTTCGGCAAGATGGGCGTCCGCGTGACCGTGCCGCCCATGCGCGCCTGCGGCGACAACGCGGCCATGATCGGCATCCCGGCTCTGCGCAGCTACCTTGCCGGCAACTTCGCGCCGCTCACCTTGGACGCCGCGCCGAACGCGCCCCTGGGCACCTGGTCCACGCCCGACGCCCCCGTGCCGCCCACCTGGGAGCGCTAGGAACTTGCGCCGTCTCGGCCGGCTCTCCGCGCGAGGGCCGGCCGGGTCTCGATCTGCTCCGGCGCCAGCGCCAACGCCAACGTCATCGCTTGCAGTTGATGACCAGAACAGCCCCGTTTGTGACCGCGCGGCTCGCCGGGTCGTCATCCCGTCTTTCTTGCCGACCACCTCAGGCACAATAGCGTCCAGAAAGAGGGAGGTCTCTATGGTGCGGATTCTGTCTGCTTTGCAGACGGTCGTCGGTGTCTACAACATGGCGCTCGCGCTCGCCATCGCGTTGTTCTATACGCGGCTCGTCGGGTCGGCGCGCCAGCTCGCCCCGCGGCTGGCGGCTCGTTTTGCCGTCGCGCTCGTTTTCGTGCGCATCTTCGGTGCGCTCGGCGACGCGGTCTTGCCCAACTCGATCAGCTGGACCGTTCTGCCCACGGTGGTATGCGGGCTTATCTTCGACGACTTCAAGTCCATGGCCCGCCTGGCGCGCGGCTCGCTTTTGACCTGCTCGTGGCTCTATTCGCTCTCGATGGCAGAGCTTCTTAACGCCGCGGCGCATCAGGGAAAGCTCTTTGCAGCGCTGACGAGCCTCGCTTATATGGGCGTGGTCCTTGTCGTGATCGCCCGCGTGGAGAACCGCTCCGATGTGCTCGACGAGGACATGACGCTCGCCTCGGTGCTGCCTGTGCTCGTGGTCTGCGCCTCGGGCCTTGTTGAGCGCTCGACGATGATCTTGCGCTCCGACATCGGCATGGACGCATACTCCATGGGGGCGCTCGCGAGCATCATGACCTGCCTCTGCAGCCAGATTGCCCAGATTGTCGTGTATCTGTGCATCATTAACTTAACCGTTGAGTTCAACGAGCGGAAGCGCATGCAGGCGGAGCGCCACCTTATGGAGAGCCGCCTGGACGCCCTGAACGCGTACCGCGAGTCCGGCGACCAGCTGCGGATCCTGCGCCACGAGGTCAAGAACCAGTACGCCTACATAAAGATGCTGCTCGAACAAAAGGACTATGAGCGCGCCGAGGAGTTCTTTGGCGAGATGTCCATGCGGGCCAACCCCACCTTCCTGCACGTCAACACGGGAAACGCCCTGGTAGACGACATTGTGAACCTCGAGCTTTCCCGCGCCACGGCGGCCGGCGTGGACGTTGACTCGCGCATCGCCGTGCCCGCCGAGCTGCCCTACCAAGAGATCGACTTCGCCAGCGTTTTGATGAACCTCTTGGA
>CAVJHQ010000112.1:0-6034 GCA_963649365.1 Alloprevotella sp. | reverse complement strand
GCACGCCCATCTCGTAGATGGCCGGGTCGACGCGCGGGGCGTCGGGCTCGTTGACGGAGGCGGGGCCGCCGGAGAGGATCAGCGCCGCCGGCTTCATGGCCGCCAGCTCGTCCGCGGGGATGTCGCAGGGGACGATCTCCGAATAAACGTGCAGGTCGCGCACGCGACGCGCGATGAGCTGCCCGTACTGGGCGCCAAAGTCGAGAACGGCGACGAACTGCTTGGGCTGGGCCTCGGTCATGGTTCCTCCGGTCTTCTTCCGAACTTGGGGTGCGGATGCATTCTTTGCATCATACGTTAAGGGCGCCTGGACTTTTTTGGTCAAGAGCTGCTTTTTTGCCTCCCTTCACGCGCTGAACACTCCCCTCTCGTATAGTGAAGCGTATCTGCAAAGTCGAGGTGGCCTCGCGCCGCCGACGATGGCCCCCGGGCCGCATCGATACAGAAAGGGTCCGTCTTGGCAGACCGCAGATCCCACAGGCAGCAGGCCGTCCCCCAGAGCCGCCACGCCTACGAAGAGCAGGCCGGCCGCTCCGGCGCCGGGTCTTCCAGCAGCAGCTACACCCCCTCCCGATCCGACGGCGCGTCGAGCTACGCGCGCAAGCGCCAGAAGCGCCGCCACAAAGTGGTCCTGCGCGGCGTGCTCATCGGCATCCTGTGCGTGCTTCTTGCCGGCGGCTCGGCCTTGGCCATGTACCTCGGCAACATCAACAACCAGCTCACCTCCGGCCTCGACCAGGAGACCAAGGACCTTCTTGCCGACAGCATTCAGTACGACGACCCGTTCTACATGCTGCTGCTCGGCGTGGACAAGTCCGAGGAGCGCATGAACTCGAGCGAGTACGGGCAGAGCGAGTCCAACTACCGCTCCGACACCATCATCCTCGCCCGCATCGACCCCAAGGGGCAGAAGATCACCCTGATCTCGCTCCACCGCGACACGATGACCGATATGTCCGACATGGGAGCGGGCACGCAGAAGCTCAACGCGGCGTACTCCCTCGGCGGCCCCAGCTACATGATCAAGTGCGTCGAGAAGCTCTGCGGCGTCGACATCTCGCACTACGCCGAGGTCGACTTCGAGCAGTTCGCGGGCATCGTCGACACCATCGGCGGCGTCACCATCGACCTGCCCATCGATATCCAGGACGACTACTCGGGCGCCGACCTCACCGCAGGCGAGCACACCCTTAACGGCCAGGAGGCGCTCGAGCTCGCCCGCGCCCGCCACGCCTACGACGACTACGGCGACGGCGACATCTACCGCGCGGCCAACCAGCGCATGCTCATCGCCGCCATCGTCAAGAAGGTCCTCACCCTCGACGTGGCAAGCATGACCAACGCCGTCTCGCAGCTCGCCGGCGGCGTGACGACCGACATCGGCATCTCCGACATCCTCGGCCTCGCCGTGCAGTTCAAGAACCTCGACGTCGAGAACAACGTCTACTCCGGCATGGAGCCCACCTCCGGGTACTACGTGAACGAAACCTGGTACGAGAAGATCGACGAGGCTTCTTGGCAGTCGATGATGGAGCGTGTCAAGCAGGGCCTTGCCCCATACGCCGACGGAACCTCCGACGCGACCTCCGGGCGCATCGGCACCATGGCCGGCAGCTCCGAGCTCACCACCAGCGGCGGCACCGCCGGGTCGGGCGACGACACCGCGTCGGGCACCGGCTCTTCCGAGGCCGAGTACTCCGGCAGCGCCGTCGTCGTCAACGTGAGCGGCGTCTCCGGCGCGGCCACGAGCAAGGCGGAGTCTCTGACCACCGCCGGCTTCACCGCCGAGGCCACCTCCGCCGAGAGCGAGGCGACCACCACGAAGGTCTACTACAACGGAAGCGCGGCGAAGGCGAAGGCCCTGGGCGCGGCAAAGACGCTCGGCGTCTCCGAGGCCAACGTCGTCGAGAACGACGGCACCTGGACCACCAGCTACGACGTGGTCGTGGTCCTGTGCTCCGATAAGGCCTAGCGCGGAAAACCGAGCGTTGCGGTAGTGTCCCCTGCATACGGAATATCGAACAAGCAGTACGCCGCGGTGGCAGCAGGATCGCTTGCCGTCGCGGCGTGCTTGTGCGCAGGCATACGCGCGGGCTACGCGGCTGTGGATGCTGAGGCTGCACGCGTCGCCGCAGCGGCGGAAGCCGCGCAAGCGGCCAGCGCAAGCTTGGCGCAGCGGGCGGCGGTCGCGGCGACGGACATGACCGGGGTGGAGTCGGCTGTGAAGGGGCTTCTTGCCGACTATGCGGGGCAGGTCTCGGCAAGCGTACGGATGCTCGACGGCAGCGGCGAGTTCAGCGTCGACGGCGACGAGCCGGTGCAGTCTGCGTCGATGATCAAGCTGCTCGTGCTCGCGGAATACCTCGACGAGGTCGACGCGGGCGAGATTTCCGCCGACGACACGTACACGCTCGACCGGCAGGACATCGTAGGCGGATCCGGCTCGATGCAGTCCGACCGGCCCGGCACCGAGTACACGCTCGACGAGGTCGCGCACCGCATGATTTACCAGAGCGACAACGTGGGCACGAACGTGCTCATCGAGCGGATGGGCGTCGAGGCTATCCAGGCAAAGGCGACCGAGCTCGGCCTGAGCAGCACGCTGCTTGCGCACAAATTGATGATCGACGCCGACGACGGCCTGTACAACTTGATAAGCGCGAACGACGCGGCGGAGCTTCTCTACGAGGTGGCCAACGGAACGCTGGCTTCCTCGGCGTCCTGCGCGCACGCCGAGGGCTTTCTGCTGGACCAGGAGGACGACGAGGGGCTGGCGCAGGGCCTGCCCGAGGACGTCTTGTTCGGGCACAAGACCGGCTCGACCGACGACGTCCGCCACGACGGCGGCATCGTGTACAGCGAGCACCCGTACGTTATCGTCGTCCTTACGCGCGGCCTCGGATACGACGAGGCGAACGCGCTGATGGCGCAGATAAGCGCCGCCGTGTACGACGAGCTCGCGTGACGATACGCGCGCACCGCCCGCAAAAGGCGATCGCCCCGGCGCCGGCACCCGCTTAAGTGCCGTCGCCGGGGCGATCTTGTCCGCGCAGAGCGCTCGCGCTGGTATCGGTGCTGTGCCTACACGTTGAAGCGGAAGTGCATGACGTCGCCGTCCGCGACGACGTAGTCCTTGCCCTCGATGCGGAGCTTGCCGGCGTTCTTGCAGCCGGCCTCGCCGCCGAGCGCGACGTAGTCCTCGTAAGAAGCGACCTCGGCCTTGATGAAGCCGCGCTCGAAGTCGGAGTGGATCACGCCCGCGGCCTCGGGCGCCTTCGCGCCGATGCGAACGGTCCAGGCCTTGACCTCCATCTCGCCGGCGGTGAAGTAGCTCTGCAGGCCCAGCAGGCGATAGGCGGCCTGCGCCAGGGTCTCCAGGCCGGACTTCTCGAGACCCAGGTCGGCCAGGTACTCGGCGGCCTCCTCGGCGTCGAGCTCGGAGAGCTCGGCCTCGACCTTCGCGCAGATGGGGATGGGCGTCACGCCGTCGATGGCGGCCGGGGTCTCGCCCAGCTGGTCCTCGTCGACGTTGGCCACCATAAGGATCGGCTTCATGGTAAGGAGGAAAAGGCCCTTGGCCGCCGCGCGCTCCTCGTCGGTCATCTCCATGGTCGCCGCGCGCTTGCCGTCGTTGAGCCACGCCTGGAGGCGCTTGGCCACGTTGAGCTTGGGCTGGAGCTCTTTGTCGCGCTTGGCGTCCTTCTCGAGCTTGGGCAGCTGCTTCTCGAGCGTGCCCAGGTCGGCGAGGATGAGCTCGGTCATGATGGTGTCGGCGTCGCCGGCGGGGTCGACGAACTCGCCCGTGCGGCCGACCTCGCGCATGACGTTGGGGTCGCTGAAGTAGCGCACGACCTCGCAGATGGCGTCGGTCTCGCGGATGTTCGCGAGGAACTGGTTGCCGAGGCCCTCGCCCTCGTTCGCACCCTTGACCAGGCCGGCGATGTCCACGAACTCGACCGTGGCCGGCACGATGCGGCCCGGGTGCACGATGTCGGCGAGCTTCTGAAGGCGGTCGTCGGGGACGTCAACGATACCGACGTTGGGGTCGATGGTCGCGAAGGGGTAGTTGGCCGCCAGGCCGCCCTTCTTGGTAAGCGCGGTGAAGAGGGTCGACTTGCCGACGTTGGGCAGGCCGACGATGCCGATGGAAAGAGACACGAAAAGGCTCCTAACTTACTTCTTGCCGTCGTCGGAGAGGCCCTCGAGGACATCCGCCGCACGATTCAGCTGCTGTTTTCCTTGTTCAATATACTTCTGCGCCTCGGCCTTTGCCTGGGCCTTTTTGCGGCGGGCTTCCTCAGCGGCCTTATCGGGCACCACAAGCTCACGGACGTCCATGGGGGCCATGGACAGGGCGCCCTCCTCGCACACAGCGACGCAGGCGCCGCAGCTCACGCAATACGAGCTTGCGACGGTCACGCGGCCGTTCATGTCCAGGTCGAGCGCGCGCGGCGTGCAGACCTTGGCGCACTCCCCGCACATCGTGCACTTGGAGGAGTCGCAGACCGGGACCTGCAGGTCGATGTACTTGGCCAGGCCCTCGTCATGCTGCAACGCGCCCATCATGAGCTTGCGGTTCTGGGTGAGCATGCGCATGCGGTTGCTGGACGTCTTTGCGCCCACGGCGGACTCGAGCTGACGCTGGAGCTGGTCGAGGCGAGAAGCATGCGCCTGGATCTTGTTCGCGACGGCCTTGGCGCCGGCGAGGGCCGGGTTCGTGCGCGTGAGCAGGCGCTCGGCGGAGTGGACGGCGGAGCTCATGAACTGCGAGCGCTTGTACTCGCGCGTGAGCTCGTGCGTCATCTCGGACTCGTCGGCGACGAGGCCGAGCGAGGCCTGCGCCCATTCCTCGGCGGTCCCGATGGCGTCGCAGTAGAACTCCTCGCCGGTCGTGGTCTTGCAGCGGTCGCAAATGCCCACGGGCAGGTAGACGCTGATGTTGTCGTAATCCGCCAGGAGCGAGAACCATAGGTCGCGGCTGATGGATCCGACGCAGCCGAGCACGACCTCGTTCTCCTTCGGAAGACGCTTGAGGGCGCGGGTGCAGGTGACGTAGCACTGCTCGTAGGCGCTCGCGGCGCGGGCGATCTTGTCGTAGACCTGGCGCGGCATATGGCGTCGCGTGCTTATGGTCTCCGTCGGGCAGGCGGCGGCGCACAGGCCGCACTTGCGGCAATCCTCCCCGATGATCACCGACTGCTTATGGATGGTGATGGCATGGGACGGGCACACGTCGATGCAGCGTGAGCAGACATCGTCGCACCCCGACGCGGTGCGCAGGCAACGGTTGGAGTTCGCGAACGGCTTCTCCTTGTAGTCGGCCGGGTTGAACACCTTACGCTGGCTCGGGTCCATCGCAAGCTGGTCGGCGATGTCGCCGAACGGGTTCGAGAGCGCCTGCCAGTCGCTCTGGATGTCGATCAGATCGTCGAGAAAATCCCTCTTCTGGGCCACCGGTACCACTCTCCTCTCCGCGGTAGCAGCTATTCATTGTAGCCCGCCGCCCCGACACCGTGGCTGGGCAAGCCGCGCGACAAAAAATCGAGATTCTGCGTGCTTTATTAAGCTATTTATGCACCAACGGACACCGCTCAACTGGGCAAACGTCACCGCCGCAAAGAAGTGCCGGCTGCAACCGACCCGCCAAGGCCCCTTAACGCCCAAAATTCCAAGCACAATCTAGATTTTTTGATCATCCAAGGCCCGAATGCTCCCCAAAAGCCCCCTCAACCCCACATTAACGTGCGACTAGCCGCCCTCCCCCGCTTAGCGACCTTCCGAAGCCTCGGCCGGCTGACCGACACAACAAGGCGGCCCCCGACCGGAGGGTTCTCGGGCAAAGTGCTTTCTGAGCGCGAAGCGCGAAGTCACTTTGCCGAGAACCCGTAGGTCGGGGGCCGCCGTGTCAGGTCGAGCTACCGTCCGAGGCTTTGGGCCTAGTACATGCCGCCGCCCTGGCCGCCCTGGGAAGCCGCGGCCGCGATGGCGTCCTCGATGTTGGTGTTCTTGGGCTCGTCAGACACGGTGGCCTCGG
>CAVJHQ010000111.1:0-6142 GCA_963649365.1 Alloprevotella sp. | reverse complement strand
GTCGACCGCTCCCTCTACGACTTCACCAAGTCCGAGGAGGGCTACGAGCGCTACGACGACGGCCTCACCCCCGACATCGTCCGGGCCATCAGCGCGAAGAAGGACGAGCCGGAGTGGATGCTCCAGATGCGCCTCGACGCGCTGGACAAGTACCACGCCCGCCCCATGGCCCCCAACTGGGGCCCCTCCATCGCGGGCCTCGACCTGGACCACATCTCCACCTACGTCTCGCCCAAGACCAAGCAGGCCAAGAGCTGGGACGACGTGCCCGCCGACATCAAGGACACCTTCGAGCGCCTGGGCATCCCGGCGGCCGAGCGCGACAGCCTGGCCGGCGTCGGCGCCCAGTACGACTCCGAGATCGTCTACCACAACATGCGCGAGGAGGTGGCCAAGCAGGGCGTCGTCTACACGACCATCGAGGACGCGCTGCACGACCCCCAGTGGGAGCCCGTGGTGCGCGAGTACTTCGGCACCCTCATCCCGCCCACCGACCACAAGTTCGCGGCCCTGCACTACGCCGTGTGGAGCGGCGGCTCGTTCGTCTACGTGCCGGAGGGCGTCTCCCTCGACTACCCGCTGCAGTCCTACTTCCGCCTGAACGCGGCGGGCGCGGGCCAGTTCGAGCACACGCTCATCATCGTGGAGCCCGGCGCCGACCTGCACTTTATTGAAGGCTGCTCCGCGCCGAAGTACTTCGAGGCCAACCTCCACGCGGGCGCGGTCGAGCTCTTCGTCAAGGACGGCGCGCGCCTGCGCTACTCGACCATCGAGAACTGGTCGAAGAACATGTACAACCTCAACACCAAGCGCGCGAAGATCGGCGCCGACGCAAAGATGGAGTGGGTCTCCGGCTCCTTCGGCAGCCACGTCTCGTACCTCTACCCCACCACCATCATGGAGGGCGCGCGCTCGACCTGCGAGTTCACCGGCATCACCTTCGCCGGCGCCACGCAGGACCTCGACACCGGCTGCAAGGTCGTCATGAACGCGCCGGACACCACGGCGTCCGTCAACACCAAGTCCATCTCCAAGGACGGCGGCGTGAACACGTTCCGCAGCTCCGTCGTGGTGGGCCGCCGCGCCGACCGCGCGCGCTGCAGCGTTTCTTGCCAGTCGCTCATGCTGGACAACATCAGCCGCTCCGACACCATCCCGGCCATGGACGTGCGCAACGCGACCGCCCAGGTGGGCCACGAGGCCACCATCGGCCGCATCTCCGACGACACGATCCTCTACCTCATGAGCCGCGGCTGCTCGGAGGCCGAGGCGCGCACGCTCGTGGTCAACGGCTTCGCGAACCCCGTCTCCAAGGAGCTGCCGATGGAGTACGCCGTCGAGATGAACAACCTGATCAAGCTCGAGATGGAAGGGGCCATCGGCTAATGGCTGACGAGAAGAACACCGGCGCCGTCGCGGCCGAGAAGGCCGCGGCCGCCGCGCCGACCGTCACGCTCGAGCGCGTGAACACCCCGCCCGCGCAGACCTGGAACCGCCTGCGCGCGAACGACATCACCCTGACCGTGCCGCGCCTCTCCCGCAAGGGCGACGTCTACTTCGCGCTGCCGCAGCTCTTCGGCAAGCTCGAGTGCGGCATGGGGAGCAAGGTCACCGACTGGGTCTGCTCCCAGGCGGCCGACGCCCGCTACGTGGAGGTCCCGCGCAACACCGTGCGCGAGGAGCCCATCGTCGTGGACATCGACGCCGACGCGGGCGACGTCGCCGACACGGGCGTCATGGTCCGCGAGGGCGCGACGGCCACGATCGTCGTGGCCGTCCGCGGGCGCGAGAAGGGCGCGGGTACCGACGCCGACTCCCCCGCCGGCACCTCCGCGTCGCTGCTGCGCGTCGTGGCCGAGGCCCGCGCGCAGGTCAGGATCGTCGAGGTCCTGGGCGTGACGGACGCCCAGCAGCACCTCGAGAGCGTCGGCATCTCCGCCGACGAGGACGCCCACGTCGAGGTGCGCCAGTACGCGCTCGGCGGCGGCACCGTGGCCATGGGCCTTGCCTGCGACCTGGCCGGCGCCCGCTCCCGCATCGACCTCACCTGCCGCTACCACGCCCGCGGCACCGAGGTGCTCGACATCAACCACGTGGTCCGCATGCGCGGCAAGAACACCCGCGCCGAGGTCCACGAGTCCGGCGCCCTCGACGACGCCGCGAAGAAGTCCCTGCGCGCCACGATCGACCTCGTCCACGGCGCCCGCGGCGCCAAGGGCAACGAGGCCGAGAACGTGCTCGTCCTCGGCGACGACGTGGTGAACAAGACCATGCCCGTCATCCTCTGCGACGAGGACGACGTGGCCGGCAACCACGGCGCGACCATCGGCAGCGTGAGCCCCGAGCAGATCGACTACCTCATGGACCGCGGCCTTTCTCGCCACGAGGCCGAGCAGCTCTTTGTCCGCGCCATCTTCGAGGACGCCATCATGCACGCCCCGGAGGAGGCCTCCCACAAGGCGGCCGTCCTGCGCGCCGAGGAGGTCCTGGGCGCCGACGTCGCGCACGACTTCGACGAGGGCGCGGCCCCGAGCGTGCCCGAGGGGGTCGAGGCATAGTGGTCGACATCGAGAAGAACCCCTACAAGGCGGATTTCCCGCTGCTCGCCGGCCACCCCGAGGTCGCCTTCCTCGACTCCGCCGCCACGGCCCAGCGCCCCGCGAGCGTGCTCGACGCCGAGCGCGACTTCTACGGCAACATGAACGCGAACCCGCTGCGCGGCCTCTACAGCCTCTCCGTGGCGGCCACCTCCGAGATCGCGGCCGTCCGCAAGCAGGTCGCGCGCTTTATCGGCGCCCTCGACGAGTCGGGCCGCCCGCTCGCCGACGACGTCGTCTTCACGCGCAACACGACCGAGAGCTTAAACCTCATCGCCAAGAGCTTCGCCCCCTGCGTGCTCAAACCAGGCGACGAGGTCTGCGTGACCGTGATGGAGCACCACTCCGACCTTATCCCCTGGCAGCAGGCCTGCCGCGCGGCCGGCGCGAAGCTCGTGGTCATGTACCCCGAGAAGGACGGCACGCTCTCCCCCGGCGAGATCGCGGCCAAGGTCGGCCCGAAGACGCGCATAGCCGCGTGCGCCCACGTGTCCAACGTCATGGGCTGCGAGCTGCCCGTCCGCGCCATAGCCGACGCGGTCCACGCGCAGGGCGGCTACATGGTGGTCGACGCCGCGCAGTCCACGCCGCACATGGCCGTGGACGTCGCCGAGCTCGGCGCCGATTTCCTGGCCTTCTCCGCCCACAAGTGCCTGGGCCCGATGGGCATCGGCGTGCTCTGGGGCAGGCACGAGCTTCTCGCCCAGATGCCGCCCATGCTCACCGGCGGCGAGATGATCGACTCCGTGACCGAGCAGGACGCCACCTGGGCGCCCGTGCCCGAGAAGTTCGAGGCCGGCACGCAGGACGCCGCGGGCATCTACGCCACCGGCGCCGCGCTCACCTACCTCACCGAGACCGCGGGCCTCGACGCTGTGGCCGCGCGCGAGGCGGCGCTCGTCTCCTACGCCATGGAGAAGCTCTCTGAGCTGGGCTTTATTGACGTCATCGGCAGCACGGACCCCGCGCGCCACCACGGCGTCGTGAGCTTCAACGTCCGCGGCGTCCACCCGCACGACGTGGCGAGCATCCTCGACATGTCCGGCGTCTGCATCCGCGCGGGGCACCACTGCGCGCAGCCGCTGCTCACCTGGCTCGGCGTGGAGAACCTCGCCTGCTGCCGCGCCAGCCTCGCCTTCTACAACGACAAGTCCGACATCGACCGTCTGATCGACGGCCTCACCCAAGTTTGGCAGGTATTCCATGGCCGTGACTGACCTCTACAACGCCGAGTTCATGGACCACGTGTCCCACCCCGACTACAAGTACGAGCTCGAGGACGCCGACTGCACGCACGAGGGCGTGAACCCCTCCTGCGGCGACGAGCTCAGGTTCCAGGTCAAGTTCGCCGACGACGGGACCATCGAGGAGGCCGCCTTCACCGGCCACGGCTGCGCCATCAGCCAGGCCTCGGCCGACATCATGAGCGACCTCATGATCGACAAGACCCCCGAGCAGGCCATCGAGCTCTGCAAGCTCTTCATGCAGATGGTCCGCGGCGAGGTCTCCGAGGACGACCCCTCGCTTCTTGCCCTCGAGGACGCCTCGATCCTCAAGGACATCGCCCACATGCCCGCGCGCGTCAAGTGCGCCGAGCTCGCCTGGCGCACCCTCCAGGAGATGCTCGAGACCCGCTAACCTGCAAAGGGGACAGTCCCTTTTGCAGGTACCGTCCCCTTGCCGCCGTTTTAACTTTTGATTGGAGACCCACATGGGAATGTTCTCGACGAAGGGCATCTACGCCCTGCGCGCGATGGCCGACCTCGCGGCCCACGAGGGCTGGGTCTCCCTGGGCGACGTCTCCAAGCGCCAGAACATCTCGCGCAAGTACCTCGAGCAGGTCATCTCGCTCATGCACAAGGCCGGCTACGTGACGAGCCAGCGCGGCAAGGGCGGCGGCTACAAGCTCACCCGCGAGCCCAAGGACTACACGCTGGGCGAGATCCTGCGCGCCGCGGAGGGCTCCCTTGCCCCCGTGAACTGCCTCGACTGCTCGAACGGCACCATCTGCCCGCAGGTCAACAGCTGCTCGACGGTGGGCGTCTGGCGCGACCTCGGCCGCGTGACCTCGGGATACCTCGACTCAAAGACGCTCGCCGACCTCGTGCCCGAGGACGGCGGTTCCTGCAACGTTACGTTTTCCGACCGCTAGCGGCCAACGGGCGCCGCGGGTGTAGTCTCTTCTGCGCAACCCATGCGTCAGAAAGAGAAGCGCCCATGAGCAACCCCGGCACCAGCAAAGAAACACCAGGTATTCTCTCCGGCTCGCTTTGGCGGGCCGTTCCTTTGTTCGCCCTGCCCGTGGCGGCCACCGGCATCCTGGAGCAGCTGAGCAACCTCGTCGACGTCTTCGTCATCGGGCACTTCTCGGCAGACGGCGCCTCCCTCGGCATGGCGGCCGTGGGCGCGAACTCCCCCATCGTGAGCCTGCTCATCAACCTCTTCGTCGGCATCGCCATCGGCACGAACGTCGTCGTGGCCAACGCCGTCGGCGCGGGCGACGAGAAGACCGTGCGCAAGGCCGTCCACAGCTCGGTGCTTCTGGCCGCCATCGGCTTCGCGGTCGCGCTCGTGGGCGAGCTGTTCGCGCAGCCCTTGCTCGAGGCGCTGCAGGTCCCCGACGAGACCATGGCCGAGGCCCTTATCTACCTGCGGATATATCTTCTCGGCATGCCGGCCGTGCTTCTGTACAACTTCGTCGCGTCCGTGTTCCGCAGCGTCGGCGTGACGAAGATGCCGCTCTTTGCCCTCGCCATCTCGGCCGTGCTCAACATCGGGCTCGACGCCGCGTTCGTGGCCATCCTCGGCTGGGGCACGATGGGCGTGGCCGTGGCGACCGTGCTCTGCTACTGCGTGAGCGCGGCCTTCCTTACCGCGGAGCTCATGCGCGCCGACGCCCTTATCCGCCTCGACCCGCGCGAGCTGCGCATCGACGGCCCCGTTGCCCGCGAGATCATCCGCATCGGCATGCCGGCCGGTGTCCAGGGCGCCATCTTCTCGCTCGCGAACATCGTGATCCAGGGCTGCATCAACCAGCTCGGGACCACCGTCATGGCCGGCAGCGCGGCCGCGCTCTCGATGGAGCAGGTCTTCTACAACCTCATCAACGCGGTGTGCCAGGCCTGCACGACCTTCGTCGGGCAGTGCAACGGCGCCGGTGACCTCGCGCGCTGCCGCCGCGTCCTCAAGGTCTGCGTCGTCGAGGGGCTCGCCTGCACGGGGCTCGTCGCGCTCTTCTCCGTGGTCTTCGGCCAGGCGATTATCCACGTGTTCAACACCGACCCCGAGGTCATCGCCATCGGCTACCTGCGCATGTGCGTGATCCTGCCCGCCCACCTGTTCAGCTCGGTCTACGAGAACTGCTCGGGCTACCTGCGCGGCTTCGGCATCTCGCTCGTGCCGGCCGCGCTCACGATGCTGGGCGTCTGCGGCATCCGCCTGCTGTGGGTCGCGTTCGTCTTCCCGGCCTCCCCGAGCTTCCCCACCATCATGGCGGTCTACCCCATCAGCCTCGCCGCCACCGCGGCGCTCATGTTCGCCGCGCT
>CAVJHQ010000110.1:0-6256 GCA_963649365.1 Alloprevotella sp. | reverse complement strand
ACCGTCCCACCCGGCGCACATGGACGCCAGGGCGCGGGAGCAGGTCACCTCGCCGCCGCCCAAGTAGTGGTCCGGCTCATTCGTCAGCGTCACTATTAACACCCTTTTCTCCTCACGTCGAACTTCTCTCTTAACCTGGGCCAGTCCTCGGTCGAGGTCAGGTAGGCCGCCTGGAAACGGCGCGAGCTGATGTGCTTGTTCAGCACGTCGAGGACCGTCGTGTGGGCCACACCCAGGGCGGCGGCGGCTTCCACCGGCCCGTTGAACCACAGCAGGTGGCCCCGGGTCATGACCACGACGGGCCGGTTCTTGGTCTTGGGGTTGAAGACCTCGCGGCCCTCCCAGGCTCGCTCTCGCCGCCACATGTAATCGGTGCTGCCCAGGGTCAGTGTGCGGGACTGCCTGCTCACTGTGTGCTCGTCGCACCCGCCCCAGGCCGCTGCTTGGCGGGTCGAGTCGAACCGCCGCACGACGGAGCCGTCCCGCTTGCTCACGGCCACGATGGGGATGCCGCTAGTCCCCGCCATCGTCCGCCACCACCCTCGCACCGCACTCCGGGCAAAAGTTCGTCACGGCCTCGTAGTCTGCCCACGGGTCGGCCCCGCAGCGCGAGCAGCGGTAGACGAGGATGCGCCTGCCGTGGTGGCCCTGCGCCTCTTCGGCCCGCACCGTGCAGGTGGGCGGCTCGACCAGCACCGACAGCGCCGAGAAGACCATGTCCCAGCTCGCGTAGAAGCCGCCGAAGAGCGCCGCCTGGAACCTGGTGAGCGGCGGCACGTCGTCAAGTCTGCGCACCTCAAAGAGCTTCGCGGCCAGCTTAGGCCGCAGATCGTCAATCATCATTCCTCGTCAACCCTCCTCATCACGTCCACCGGGTCGACGTCCAGCGCGTCGCACAGCAGCATCAGGTGGGACGCGCCCGGGTTCCTCGTCTTGCCGCCGATGATGCCGCTCATGGCAGTCGGGTTCATCCCCACGGCCGCGCACACGTCGGAAGCCGTCATGCCCAGCTCCTCCATGCGCTGGCGCACCGCCTGCGCGTCGACCTCGTAGCGGTACGGCGGCACAGCAACGCTACGCATCGCGCACCAGCGCCCATGTGGCCAGCAAGAACAGCTCGACCACCATCAGGAAAAGCGCCGCCCGCCACACGTCGACACCGGCGAAGAACGCCCAGTCGTACAGATAGACGAGAAGCGCGTTGACCAGAAACATACCCACGGCGCCCGCGATCACCCTCGCGTTGTCGGTCATGCGGCACTCCCCTCTCCCTGGCCGCGCACGGCGTTCCAAGCGAAGAACAGCGCGGTGGCGGCGGCGTCAAGAACCTTCTCGTCCACGCTCACCTTGCCGTCTTCGGCCTTGTCGAGAAGGAAGTCGAGGGCGAGATATGCCCTCTCGATTTCCTCGGCCTGCTCAAGCAGGCAGCGAAGAGCGCGGAAGTCGACCTCGTGAAGAACATCGTAAAGCCGCTCGACCTGCGGCGACCTCCAGGCGGTCATGGCGTAGGTGTGGGCCTGCTCGTCGTAGTGGTAGTGGTTCTCCTTGAGGTGCGCCTCGGCTGCGGACAGCGTCAGGAACATCGAGTTGTCAGAGATGCAGCTCTCCTTCACCTGGTAGACCCACTCGCTGCAGCGCGGCGAGAAGTAGCCCTCGCAGACCTCCTCGATCCTGCCCATGTCGCAGAAGCCCCAGCCCTTATCCAGCGTGTAGCTACCGTCGCTGGGGTCATCGATGCGCTCAAGGTCCAGATCGTCAAGCCACTCGGCGGCAGCGTCCCCCCCGTCGTTCTCGAGCTTGTCCTCGTACGCGAGCTTGATGAGCTCGGACTGCGTGTATCGGGCGTAATCCCCGCCATCGGTGACCTCGAGGATATGGGTCGGGCTCTCGTCGGGCGCGGCAGCGCGAAAGCCGTAGTCCATGATCACCCAGAAGCGCGGGTCTCGCTGCCCCAGCGTCGGCTGGGTGTTCATCTCGTGCTGAAGGTCCGCCAGAAAGTCGAGGTCGGCCACGGTCATGTTGCGCGGTTGCCACGTCTCTTCTCTCATCGCAATCCCTCCTTAACTTGTATAAATGTTGAAAGTAAATAAAGGCCGTCCCGATAATTGCCTGTTATCCGACAGGAAGACCCCGTGATAAGCGCCCTGAGCTGGCGAGAAGACCTCGCCGCCAAACCACCGCGATGGCCCGCAGATGGCCCGGCGGCGCTCACCGCTAACTCGTCCCCCTCAAGGCGTCCTCGAGCCTCTGCGCCAGGGCCGCGTCCTCGGCCGGCAGAACGTGCTCGTAGTATTCGATGGTGGTCGACGCCTTGGAGTGTCCCAGGCGGGCGGAGGTCGCCCCCAACGAAGCCCCGCCGGAAAGGGCGATGGTCGCGTGAGTGTGGCGCAGGGCGTGCGGGGGTTGGTACTCGATGCCCAGCTCCCTGCAGCACGCCTTGAGCGTGTCCCTCACCCTCTTGGGCCGAAGGTACCCGTCGGTGCCGCAGACCGGCGCTCCCTGGGCGCGGCCCTTGACGTGGGCGGCGAGGTCGGCGGCGAAGGCGGGCGCGATGGACAGCTGGCGGTCGTGGCCGCTCTTGGTCCCCGCCTGCCTGCGAAGCCCGCCGTGCTCAGTGATCGTGCCGCAGACAAGGACGTCAGGTATGTCCAGGCGGCAGTCGCGCACACGAAGCGCCAGCGCCTCGCCCACGCGCATGCCGGTGGCCAGCATCAGGCGCACGGCAAACGCGCCCTCTCGCTGCCAGTCGGGCGTGTCTTCGGCCCTCTCCCTGGCCGCGCACCACCTATCTATCCGGCCGGCATCCTCAACCGAGAAGACCTTCTCCTCGATTCTCGTCCTTGGCTCCTTTGGGTGCGGCACGCCCTTCACCGGGTTGGCATTGGCAAGCCCAAGGTCGCACGCCCAGCCGTAGAAGGACGAGAGGAACTGGTGGCAGGCGTTGACGGAGGAGTCGGAAAGCCCGCTCTCCCCCATGCGGCGCTCTGCGGCAAGCACGTCTCGCTGGGTAACCTCGTTGACCGTCTTGCCGGCAAGCTCGTCCGCCCATCGCCTGGCCCTCGTCATGTAGGTGTGCGCCGTGTTCTTCTTGGCCGCGCGGGCCTTGGGCGCCCCGAGCTTGGCGACGCTCTGGGCGTACTCGTAGAGCAGGCCGTCCAGGCTCTCGCCCTCGATGCCCGCGAGCCAGCTGTTCGCCATCTCAAGCGCCTCGGCGGCGTTCCTTGCCTCTGGGAAAGAGATCATCCGCCGCAGCTGCTTGCCCGTGATCGCGGAGGTCCCAAGCTTTGCCCTGGCCCTCCACGCGCCGTGGTCGTAGTAGACCTGGACGCTACTCATCGTCGCTCGCTAAGGCTCAGGCATCGACGGCGCGTGGAGGGTATACGGCAGCCGGAACTTCGGGCATGCATGTGCGCCTGCAGTTCTGGCCAACGCGTAGGCAGCTCGTAAGTGTCAATCATTCAGTCACCTTCCATCCCCATTTAGCCTCGTACCACGGTAGGTTCTCGGCCATGAGCTTCTTGTACTCGTGTGCGAAGTAGATGCGCGACTTGGCTGAGAGTCGGGCGTTGTACCGCTCCTCGATGAATGCCAACGCGGCGTGCACGTTGCCGAACGAGTTCCGCTCCGAGAATTGATAGCTGCAGACGCGGTCGACAACGCGGTCAAGATCGACGTCCTTGTCCTGCATCGATGTGAAGATAAACAGCAGGGCCATGTAGAACTTCGCGCCAACTGCGGCGCTGTTCGTATTGCTTAAAGAGGCCTTGAACAGCTCAAGCCACGTCAGCCCGGCGGAGGCGAGCTCGGCCTGCTCCTGGCTGCACTTGAGTCTCCCGCCCTTAATGGACTCCGACGGAACCGACGCGAGGCCGGTTGCTGCGCACGCCACTACCGAAAACGGGAAGTCGTACGCATCGACGATCCGGTTGAATCGCTTATAATCCTCGTTGCCGCGCTCCTCCCACGACTTGCAGAAATCCCTCATTGTCCAATTGGTCTGCTCGAGGTTCATAGCAATACACTCATCGGCGCCGATTCCCTCAATCACCTGGTAAAAGACCGGAAGTCCATAGCGGCGGGCGACCTCGATACGCCCTTGCCCGTCAATGACCTCCATCTTTTCATTCACTACGACCGTCGGCATCATCCAGCCGACTCGCTTCGCCGCATCGGCGATCTTGCGCACACGTCGCTCGTCGACCTCCCTGTTGCCGTTGAGCTGCTTAAAAATGCTTAGGTCGCTCGTCTCGCTGACGGCCCCTCGCTTGATAGTGATGTCTGCCATCTCCTACTCCTTCCATGCATTCAGAGCCTTTTTTAGGCAGTCGATTGCTTTCTCCAGGTCCTCGGCCGGGTGGCCCTTCAAAGGAAAGCGCCAGATGTACTTGAGGGCCGTCCCCGCCCAGAAGAACGCCTCGGTGTCTCCTCTTCCGCAGCCGATGTCCCAGCCGCAGAACATCGACCTCATGGCCCTGGCGCAGGTTACCTGGCCGTCCCCCAGGTACCGCTGCGGCTCGCCCGAGTCAAGGCCGTCGAGCCAGGCCTGCGGGTCGAACCTCTCGCCGCCTTTCGCGGCTGCCTGCAGCCTCTCGATCTCTGCCCACAGGTCGGAGTTCGTCTGCTCCAGGGAGTCGGCCAGGGCGGTCGCGTCCTCAAGGTCATCGAGTGCATCGAGGTACTTCTGGCGGGTCAGCTCGTGCGACTGCCACCTGATCCTCTCGCTGTACTCGATGGCATCGACCAGCTTGGCCATGCGGTCGCTGTCGCAGGCGAAGAAGCCCTTGTCGTTGCCGCCCTCGGCCATCTGGTCGCGCAGGGCGCGAAGGGCGTGGGACGGGATGTATTCGGTTTTGTCCATGGGGTTTCTCTCCGAGCCCTCGCGCCCCTACCCACAAGTAAGGGGGAGAGTTCTTATCTTTTATCTTTTATCTTATATCTACCCTCTAACGTTAGGGCTAACGTTAGGGCTAACGTTAGGAGGGTCAATCTTGCTCCTGTTCTGAGCAACCGTCTCGCGTTTCCGCAGGTAGGCCGTGTAAAACTCGGTGGCCCGCTCGTTCGCAACCTTCCCCTCGGCCCACATTTCCGCGTCGATTAAGCCGATTTTCGCGAGATTTTCCAGACGTTTTTTTGTCCGTTGTTTGCTCAGATTTAGGTCAGAAGAGACGCGCCGGCACATCGCCTCGGCGGGCAAAAAGGCGTACCCGTCGTTCATCGCGCTGTACATGTTGAGGATCACGGCGAACCACACCGCCGCGCCCTCAGGCCCGTCCTCCTCAACCAGCTGCATCACCTTGGGGTCGTGCAGCGTCCCCAGGTCCATCTTGCACCAGCTGAGCTTTCCCTTGCCCATCGCGTCACCTCCTCACGGGCGCCGTGCGGGCTAGAACGGGATGTCCTCGGCGTACATGTCGGGAGCGGCCGCGCGGGGCTCGTCCACGATCTTGGCACCCATGTACTCCGTAGCCTCTGCGGGCGTCATGGGCTGCTCGTCCTCCTGCTGGCGAGAAGCCCCGAGCTGGGCGTGCGCCTTGGCGCGGGTGCCCATCGGCACCACGTCGTTGGCGCGGACCTCGACGCGGGAGCGCCCGCTGCCGTCCTTGGCCTTCCAGCGGCTCTCGTGCAGGCGCCCCGCCACGCAAACGGCCTGGCCCTTGACCAGCGTCTTGGCCAGGTACTCGGCCAGCCCGCCGAAGACCACCACCGTAAGGTAGGACGGATCGTCCTCCCACTTCTCGCCGCGCTTGACCCTCTCGTTGACGGCCAGGCGCAGCTCAAGCACCGCCGTGCCGCCCGCCGTGGCCCTAAGCTCCGGGTCGGCGCACAGGTTGCCGCTCACAGCCACCTGGTTGATCACAAATGCCATATGTCCTCCTACTCCTTAAGGTCGCCGCCCATGGCCGCCTGCCGGTCGCGCAGCCACTTGCGCCACTGTCCGCGCCGCTCGGGCGGGCACTCGATCGTGATGACGCTGTGCCCCCACGCCTCGCCCAGCTCAAGCGACAGGCGCGAGTGGGCCTGTCGCTTCCTGGGCTTGACGCTCGGTGCGGCGATGCCAGCCTGGCGGCAGTACTCGGCCACCTCGTCGGGAGTCATGACGCTCTGGTTCTTCATTCCCAACCCCCGCACCAGATGTTGCCCGCCACGAAGAACACGGCCATGCCCAGCGCCGTGGCGCGGGGATGCTCGTTCATCCAGATGGTGACCGGGCCGGGCTGCGCGTACGTCAGCCGCCAGGCCAGGTCGCGGAAAAACC
>CAVJHQ010000109.1:0-6273 GCA_963649365.1 Alloprevotella sp. | reverse complement strand
GGTCAATATCGACAGGGAAGATTTTTAGACATAACGCTCGATCTCGGGGCCTAGCTAAATCATTTACAGCCAGTTGAACCAAGGCATCCGCACGGGTGCCTTTTTTCATGCCGAAAAACGCCCCGCACGGGGCAAACGAGCGCCGCACGGCGCGAGGAAAGGAGCCTCACATGGCAGAAACCGAACCCACCGCCACACAAACCCAGACCGACCCCCAGGAGCCGCACGGCACCGACTGGAAGGCCGAGGCCAGGAAGTGGGAGGAGCGTGCCAAGGCCAACAAGGCCAAGGCCGACCAGTGGGACGAGTTCGAGGAGAAGAACAAGACTGAGTTGCAGAAGGCCAACGACCAGGTCGAGAAGTACAAGGCCGAGCTCGAGGCCATCAAGGCCGAGCGGAACCGCGCCGCCGAGGTGGCGAAGGCCGCCAAGGAGTCCGGCGTGGACGAGTCCCTGCTCGCCCGCATGTCGGGCGACGTCTCCGAGAACGCCAAATTCCTAAAGGAGCTGCAAGGCTCCACCCGCCGCTACCCGCAGACCCGCGACAACGGCGAGAAGAACAAGCAAGCGAGCGCCGACGGCGTCGCGCAGGCCGCGCGGATGCTGTTCGGCCGTGACTAACCGAAAACCAAACGAAAGGCAGTTAGATAATGGCAGCACTTATTACCAAGGACTTCACCCTCCCCGAGGAGTACAGCAAGGGCGTCTTCAAGAAGGCACAGACCTCTTCCGTCCTCGCCCGTCTCTCCGGCTCGCAGCCGCAGAAGTTCGGCAAGAGCAACGTGATGGTCCTCACCTCCGCCCCCAAGGCTGAGATTGTCGCCGAGGGCGCAGAGAAGTCCCCGACCCCGACCGCCTACGCCAACAAGACCGTGACCCCCATCAAGCTCCAGGTCACCGTCCGCGCATCCAACGAGGTCATGTGGGCAGACGAGGACTATCAGCTGGGCATCATGGCCGACATCCAGGAGAACTGCGGTATCGCCCTTGGCCGCGCCCTTGACCTCGTCGGTATCCACAAGGCCAACCCGCTTACCGGCGCCGTTGCTGCGTCCGTGACCGAGGGCCTTACCGACGTGACTGCGTCGGCTACTCTTTCCGGCACCAAGTACGACGAGGCCATCGAGGCGGCGGCCGCGCTCGTCATCGCCAACGGTTACGCGCCCACCGGCGTGGCCATGGACCCGACCATGGCGTTTGGACTCGCCACCATGCGCGACACCACCGGCCGCCGCATCTATCCCGAGCTTGGCTACGGCCAGGACCTCGCCTCTTTCGAGGGCATGGCCGCCGCCGTCGGCGACACCGTCTCCGGCAAGGAGCTTGCGACCGCTTCCGATATCCTCGCGCTTGTTGGCAAGTTTGACGCGTTCCGCTGGGGCGTGCAGCGGGAGATCGCGGCCCACGTCATCGAGTTCGGCGACCCCGACGGCCTGGGCGACCTCCAGCGTCTCAACCAGGTCGCCATCCGCGCCGAGGTGGTCTACGGCATCGGCATCATGGACAAGGCCGCCTTCGCCAAGGTCGTTAAGAGCGCCTAGCCATGGGCGAGTACATCTTCACGCCAACGGGCGGGCGGGTGACCTCGGATAGCGAGCTTCCCCACCCGCTCTTCGTGCCTGTCGAGGAAGCCGGGAAGAAGACGGCCACCTCGCGGGCCAAGAGAGCGACCCCGCGAAAGACGAAGGACGAGACGAAGGAGTAGCCCATGGCCTACGCGACCATCGAGGACGTGGAGCGGTCCTGGCGAGACGTCGCGGACTACGAGAGGCCGCGCTTCGAGCAGATGCTCGAGGACGCGGCCCTCTGGCTGGACGTCCAAGTGGCTGCGGCAGGCGCGGAGCAACCAAGCGTCGAGGTGCTGCGCTTCCTGTCCTGCAACCTGCTTCGCCGGGCGGTGGGCGAGCTTGACGCCACCGGCGCCGACGAGCAGTGGTCCGTCCAGACCGACCCCTCCGCCCAGTACCTGACCCCGGCGGTCACGCGCTCGGACTTCTACCTGACCAAGTGGGAGAGGTCGATGCTCGGCGTCGGCTGCGGCCGCGCCGGGTTCTCGGCAGGGGCGGAAGAGTGATGGGGGAGTCCGTCACGCTAAAGCTCAACCCCAGGTTCTGGGGCGAGGTCATGGCCGACGAGGCCTTGTCGGCGCAGCTCGCGAGCAAAGCGGGCGAGATCGCATCCCGCGCCGACATGGCCTGCGGCCAAGGGAAGAACCAGGCCCGCTTCAAGAACCGCGCCAACTTCGCGGCCAAGGTCGTTACGCGGCAGGGGGCGAGCTCCGCCTACCCGGTTGGCCTCGTCATCGCGGCTAACCCGCGCTCCATCTACAAAGCACAGAAAGACGGCATCCTAAAGCCGTAGAAACAGAGGAAAACACATGGGACAAAACGTTAAGCACATCGTGCACGGCGCTCCCAAGGCGGGCGGCGCCGTCTGGTCCGCAGCGCTTGGCACGACCGCGCCGACCGACGCCACGGCCGCCCTGGCCGACGCCTTAGAGTCCTGGGGCTACGTCTCCGACGCCGGCATCGCGGAGAACGGGTCTATCAGCACAACCGCCGTCAAGGCCTACGGCGGCGACACCGTCATCACCATCGAGGCGGGCAACGACGTCACCTATACCTTCACGCCGCTCGAGTACACCAACCCGGTCGTGCAGAAGGAGATCAACGGCACGGACCACGTGACCGCGACCGAGGACGGCGTCTTGACCTCCGTCGAGGTCACCGATGACCGCCATGAGCTTCGTCTCTACGTCTTTGAGCACATCCTTTCCAACGGTATGGTCGAGAGAGACGTGCTGCCCTGCGCACAGGTGACCGGCGTCGGCACCAATACCTACAGCTCGACCGCCGCGCTCGGCCCCGAGGTCACCGTCACGCCCTACCCGGACGAGAACGGCGTCAAGGTCTACAAGTACTTTGCCAAGGTGAGCAAGTAATGGACGAGGGCAAGACCGCAGCCGCCGAGGACAAGACGATGGTCGCTGAGGTCGAGGGCATCCCCATCTGCATCGATCGCGCCGTCCTCACCGATATCGACGTGCTCGACCTTTTGGGCGAGGTCCAGGCCGACAACATCCTCGTCCTGCCGCGCCTGATGCGCACCGTCTTTGGCGACGAGCAGTACACCGCCATCAAGAAATCCCTGGCGGTCGATGGTTACACCAGCGTCGTAGACATGAGCCGCTTCTTCAACAAGGCCTTCCGGGCGCTCGGCGAGCAAGCAAAAAACTAATCGTCCTCGCGTCGTTCTGGCACGACTGCCCGTCTCGTCTGCGGGCCGACATGCAGCGGGTCTACGGCCTGGACTTCGACCGGGTGCTCGACGGTACCGTGTCGTTGTCCCAGGCCGCCGCCCTCGCCGTGTGCCTGCCGCCCGGCTCGCTCTGTCTTGAGTTCTACTCTGCGGAGCTGGGCTGGACGCGCGAGGAGCTTTTGACGCTCGCCCTGGTGAATTCTTGGCGATCTAAGCCAATCGATCCCTTTGCCAAGCGAGACGGGCAGGTCATGGATCAAGGGGAGTATGGGGATTACCTGTCGCTCCCCAGAGAAGCAGCAGAGCAAAGTGAGGAGGTCTCATGAGCGAGCTCGGAAGCGCCTATTTAGCGATTATCCCAAAGGCCGACAAGGCGGCGATGACCGGCGCGGTCTCCGAGATCAAGTCGGAGCTTGGCGCCGCCGGCGAGTCCGCTGGCGAGACCTCCGGCAAGGGTTTCGGCTCCTGGTTTCAGTCCGCCGCCGGGGTCTTCGTCGGCAACATCGCGACCCAGCTGGCGTCAACCGCGGCAGACACCGTGAAGCAGCTCTTTAGCATGGCTTACGACGGCTATGCCGAGTATCAGCAGCTCATCGGCGGCATGGATACCCTTTACGGGGAGTCCTCCGCGCAAATGCAGCAATATGCGGCAGAGGCCTACGCGAACATGCAGATGAGCGCCAACGACTACATGGACCTGGCGACGAGCTTCGCCGCCTCGCTCGTCTCGTCCCTGGACGGGGACACGGCCGCAGCCGCGAATTACGCCAACATGGCCATCGGTGACATGGCCGACAACGCCAACAAGATGGGCACCTCGATGGAAGACATCGAGAACGCCTATAAGGGCTTCTCGAAGCAGAACTACACGATGCTCGACAACCTCAAGCTCGGATACGGCGGCACGCAGGCCGAGATGAAGCGCCTGCTCGAGGATGCCCAGAAGCTTAAGGCGGCAAACGGCGAGACCGTCGAGTACTCCATCGACAGCTTCGCCGACATGGTCGACGCCATCCATGTGGTCCAGAAGAGCATGGGCATCACCGGCGTGTCGTTCGAAGAGGCGTCGACCACTATCCAAGGCTCGACCGCCATGATGACGGCGGCCTGGAACAACTTCCTCGTGTCTTTGGGAACCGGGGATTTCGAGTCGATCACGACGAATTTTTCTGATGCGATCGAGTCCACGAAAGTGATGCTGGGTCTCGCCATCCCGACCATCGGGACGATTATCACCTCGGCGTTGACGGTCATCGGTGAGGAGCTTTACGCGGCCTGCCCGGAGCAGGTGCAGGGTCTTATCGACACCGTGGCACCAATCGTCATGACCATCGTGGACACGGTCACGGAGATGGGCGAGAACGTCATCGCCGTCGTGGGGCCGATCGTGGAGGACGTCGTGACGTTCGCCACGGAGCTTTACGAAGAGCTGTCCCCCATCATCACGACCATCATGGAGACCGTCAGCTCCGGCATGGACACCGTCTCGGCGGTGATTAGCGTGGCCCTAGACCTCATCGGCACTCTTTGGGACGAGTTCTGGCCTGTCTTCAAGGAAACGATGTCGGGCATCATCGACGCGCTTGCCCCGATAGTGGAGAACGGGCTTTCCCTCGTTCAGTCGGTACTTGACACCGTCACGGCCCTCATCAAGGGCGACTGGTCCGGCGTGTGGGACGGCATCAAGAACATCCTGCAGAACGTCTGGAACCTCATAGGCTCCATCGTGTCCGGGGCCATCAACGGCGTCAAGAGCATTATCACCGGCGTCATGGACGGCATCAAGGCCGCGTGGGACACCGTCTGGACGGTGCTGGGCAACGTGGTCTCGTCCGCGCTGGACGGTATCAAGAGCGCCGTGAGCGGTGGTCTTGACGGAGTACTGGGCTTTTTCCGCGACCTGCCCGGGAACATCACGGGGGCCATCGGCAACCTCGGAAGCTTGCTTTGGGACGCCGGCGACTCCATCGTGAGCGGCCTGCTCAACGGCATTAAGGACAGCATCGGCAGCGTCTATGACTTTGTCGGCGGCATCGCGGACAAGATCGCGAGCCTTAAAGGCCCCATCCCGTATGACCTCAAGCTTTTGGTGCCTAACGGCAAAGCAATCATGAGCGGCCTTGAGGGCGGCCTTGAGGACGGTTTCGCGCCTGTCCAAGACCTCGTCTCTGGGATGGCCGACGATTTGGCGGTCTCGTTCGGCTCGCCGGTGCTGTCGGTGGAGACAGCCGGAGCCAACGCCCCGCTGGTCAACGGGGTCGCCGCCGCTGTGACACAGCAGAGCGGCGACTCGTCCTCCCTCATCGACTATCTAAAGAGCACGATTGCGATTCTCGAAGCCATCGAGCAGAAGGACGGGAACGTCTATCTCGACGGCAACAAGGTCTCCGCCGGTCTCGCGGCGGTTTCCACGACAACAGCGAGGGGCAGGGGGCTGGCATGGACCTAACGCGCAGGCAGGTCTTCTCGTTTGGCGAGAACGACCTTTCGAGCCTGTTCCTGGTTGAGTCCGTCTCGCGCTGCGTCTCCCCGTCCAGGCGGCTTGTCACTACCGAGGTTGCAGGGGTTGACGGTGCTTATGTCGATGACCAGGGGCTAAGCGCCTTGACCATCTCGGTGACATGCCGCGTCTTGGCCGACAGGCCACCGGATGTTGCCGACTGCGCCAGGGAAGCGGCCGCGTCTCTGGCCGGAGGGCCGTCCAGGCTCGTCTTGCCTGATGAGCCTGGACGCTACTACATGGCCCGGTACCAAGGCGCCGGGTCGCTCGGCGGGAACGCGAACATGCCGGAGGTTACCTTGTCGTTTCTCTGCGCCGACCCTGTGGCGTACGGGGCGGCGAGGACGGCCACGGTGGGGACAACCTCCACCGTGGTCGACGCGGGCGGCACGTGGAAGGCGCGGCCGGTCGTGACGGCCAAGCCCGCCAAGGGCGATTACTGGACGTTTTTCAACGAGACAACCGGGGCCTTCGTCCGGGTGGAGGCGGCCTTCACCGGCTCGCAGACCGTGGTCC
>CAVJHQ010000108.1:0-6385 GCA_963649365.1 Alloprevotella sp. | reverse complement strand
GCCTCGTCCACGAGGTCGATGGCCTTGTCCGGCAGGAAGCGGTCCGAGATGTAGCGGTTGGAGAGGTCGGCCGCGCTGACCAGGGACGCGTCGGTGATGCGCACGCGGTGGTGCTGCTCGTAGCGGTCCTTGAGGCCACGCAGGATGGAAATGGTGTCCTCGACCGTGGGCTCCCCCACCATGACGGTCTGGAAGCGACGGGCAAGGGCCTGGTCCTTCTCGATGTACTTGCGGTACTCGTCGAGCGTGGTGGCGCCGATGGCGTGGAGCTCGCCGCGGGCCAGGGCCGGCTTCAGGATGTTGCCGGCGTCCATAGAGCCCTCGGTCGCGCCCGCGCCCACGATGGTGTGGAGCTCGTCGATAAAGAGGATGATGCGCCCCTCGGCCTTCTCGACCTCCTTGAGGACGGACTTCAGGCGCTCCTCGAACTCGCCGCGGTACTTGGCGCCCGCCACGAGGGCGCTCATGTCGAGCTCGACGATGTCCTTGTCGCGCAGGGTGGAGGGCACGTCGCCGTTGACGATGCGCTGGGCCAGGCCCTCGACGATGGCCGTCTTGCCGACGCCCGGCTCGCCGATAAGCACGGGGTTGTTCTTGGTGCGGCGGCTGAGCACCTGGATGGTGCGGCGGATCTCCTCCACGCGGCCGATGACGGGGTCGAGCTTGCCTTGGCGCGCGAGGTCGCAGACGTTGCGGCCGTACTTGGAGAGGGCCTCGAACTCGGTCTTGGAGTCCTGGCTGGTCACGCGCTCGTCGCCGCGCAGGTCGGCGTAGGCAGACTCCACGCGCTTGCCGGTGACGCCGGCGTTCTTGAGGATGGTGCCGGCCTCGGTCTTGTCGTCGGCGAGGGCGCAGAGCACGTGCTCAGTGGTCACGTAGGCGTCGTCGAGCTTGCTCGCGAGCTTCTCGGCGGCATTGGCCACGCGCACGAGGGCGTCGCCCATACCGAGCTGGGAGTTGCCGCCCGTCACGCGGGGCTGGCGCGCGATGGCGTCGTCCACCTGCGACTCGATCGCCTTCGGGTCGGCGCCGACGCGCTCGATGATGGCCGAGAGGTTGTGCTCGCCGGAGCTAAGGAGCGCCTTGAGCAGGTGCAGAGGCGCCAGCTCCGAGGCGTTCGCGTCGGTGGCGATGCCGACGGCCGCCTGCAGGGCCTCCTGGGCGGTTACGGCCCACTTGTCGATTCTCATAGTCGTCACCCTTTCTGGGCGCCGCGCGGCACGTTGCCCGCGCGGCTTGTCGTTTATCACTGGTTCTTATGCCCTCTGAGTGCCCAGGCTATACAAAATCTAAGTGCGCTCACATTAGATTTACCAGCCACCAAGTCCACGCAGGAGCTGCGCACCATCCTCCCTGCAAGGTTTTCTCCTTCGTGCGGCGTTCAAGCCACCTCTCTGCAAGGTTTTGCCCTTCGTGCTGCGTTATTTACGCCGTCAGGACCGTCGAAACGGACAAAACCCCAGGTGAGGGAAACCTCAACTGGGGTTTTGGCTTGAAATTACGCTGCACGAAGGGCAAAACCTTGCAAGCGGTCGGCGCTTACGTCGCACGAAGGGCAAAACCTTGCAAGCGGTCGGCGCTTACGTCGCACGAAGGGGCAAGTCTTGCAGAAACGTCAGTCGCTACCCCCGTCGCTGAGCAGCTTGCGCATGACGGCCTCGGGGTTCGACGTGTCGTAGCGCGCGAGCGACGTGATGCGCTCCTGCACGCGGTACTCGCGCAGCTCCTCCTCCATCTTGCGCACCTTCTCGCGGAGCGTCTCGAGCTCGTCCTGCAGCTCGAGCTCGCGCTCGCGCATGTCGATGATGCGCACGACGCCGGCCAGGTTGATGCCCTCGTCGGTGAGCTTGGAGATAAGGTTCAGCCGGTCGATGTCGGCCTGGCTGTACAGGCGCGTGTTGCCGCGCGAGCGGCCGGGGTTGACGAGGCCCTTCTGCTCGTAGACGCGCAGGGTCTGCGGGTGCATACCCGTGAGCTCGGCCGCCACGCTGATCATATAGAGAGGCTTGTTGCGGCCCTCGTCGTTACGCGCCATAGCGCTCGACCTCCTCGCGATAGTCGCGCTCGTCGGCGGCCTGCAGGGCCTCGATCGCCTCGCGCTCCTTCTTCGAGAGCATCGTCGGCACCTTTACCTGCACCGTCACGTACAACGCGCCGGTCACGCCCTTGCGCTTGACGTCCGGGGCGCCCAGGTCCTTGAACCGGAACGTCTTGCCCGCCTGCGTACCGGCGGGAACCTTGAGGCGCACGGTCTTGCCGGCCGGCGTGGGCACGTCGACCGTGGTGCCGAGCGCCGCCTCGTACATAGAGAGCGGCAGCTCCATGCGCACGTCGGCCCCGTCGCGCTTGAAGAGCGGGTGCTCGGCCACGTGCGTGGTGATCACGAGGTCGCCGCGGGCGCCGCCGCTCATGCCGACCTCGCCCCGGCCGCGGTAGCGAAGCTTGCCGCCGTCGACCGCGCCGGCCGGGATCTTGACCGTGAGGGTCTGCTCCTCGCCCGTCGACGGCACGCGGTAGGTGACCTTGCGGGTCGCGCCCGAGAAGGCCTCCTCGGCCGTGACGTCGATAGACATAGTGAGGTCGGAGCCCTTCGCCGGGCCGCGCGACCTGCCGGCACCAGGGGCGCCGCCGAAAATCGACGAGAAGTCGAACCCGCCGAAGCCGGACGCGTCGCCGCCCATTCCGCCGAAGATGTCCGCCCAGTTGCCGCCGACGTTGGTGGTGTAACCGCCGTAGCCGCCGCCCGGGCGACCGGCTCCGGGGATGCCGCCGAACATCAGGAGTTGATCGTATTCCTTACGCTTCTGCTTGTCGGAGAGCGTGGTGTAGGCCTCGCTGACCTCCTTGAACTTCTCCTCGTCGCCGCCGGCGTCGGGGTGATACTTCGCAGCGAGCTTGCGGAAGGCCTTCTTGATGTCGTCGTCGGTGGCGTCGCGCTTGACGCCGAGGACGTCGTAGTAGTTTCTTTCTGCCATGGCTGCACGAGCCCCCTTTCGTAAAGAATGCGCCCGGGCACGGATGCCCGGGCGTTCTGGAATCCGCTACTTGTTTTCCGTCGCGTCGCCCTCAGGCTCGGGCGCGGGCCGCTTGGGCCCGCCGAAGGTCACCGAGACCATAGCGGTGCGGATGACCTTGTCGCCCATCTTGTAGCCCTTCTGGTACACCTGGGCCACGGTCTCGTCGTAGGCTTCCTTGTCCTCGACGCGGCCGACGGCCTGGTGGGACAGGGGCTCGAACGGCTGGCCCGTGGGGTCGATGACCTCGACGCCCTCCTTGGCGAGGACGTCGGTCACCTTCGTGTGGACGGCGTCGATGCCGTCGACGAACTGCTTGAGCTGCTCGTTGCCCTCGGCTGCGCCGGCGTGCTCGATGGCGCGCTCCATGTCGTCGATGGCGGGAAGAAGCGCGAGCACGAGCTTCTCGGCGGCGCGCTCCTTCTCGGCCAGGCGCTCGGCCGCGGTGCGGCGGCGATAGTTCTCCCAATCGGCCTGCAGGCGCGCCAGGCGCTCGGTGGCCTCGGTGGCCTGCTTCTTCGCGGCGGCGATGTCGTCGTCGACGGCGGCGAGCTTCTTGGCGAGCTCGTCGCGCTCGGCGCGGAGCTTACCGGCGTCGGAGGCGAGCTCGCGCTCGGCGGCCTCCTCGCCGGCGCGGATCGCGGCCTCAACGCGGGCGCGCTCCTCGGCCTCGGGGTCGAGCTCGGCCTCGGGCTCGGCCACGTCCTGCGCCGCCTGATCGGCGGCGTCTTCCTGGGTTTCGTTCACGGCCTCGGCCTCGGGGGCCTCGACCTTCTCTTCATCGGATTCGATGGGCACCTTCACGTCACCCTCCTTTTGCTTATCGAGAAGAGAGGCGGCCGGTTGGGGCCGCCTCCCGGTGATCATTCACTTGCTCGGCTTGGCCGCGTAGATAGCCGCGGCCCGCTCGGGCGATCGATTACTTGTCGTCGTCGACGACCTCGTAGTCGGCGTCCACCACGTCGTCGCCCGCGGGGGCGGCACCGGCGTCGCCGGCGGCGGCAGCGGCCTCATCGGTCGTGGAGTAGACGATCTGGGCGAGCTTCTGGGAAGCCTCGGTGAGCTTCTCGCCGGCGGCCTTGATGGCCTCGATGTCGGTGCCCTCGAGGGCCTTCTTCGCGTCGGCGATGGCGGCCTCGACCTCGGACTTCTGGTCGGCCGGGACCTTGTCGCCGAGGTCCTTCAGGGTCTGCTCGGCGCCGTAGCACAGCGAGTCGGTCTGGTTGCGGACCTCGATCTCGTCCTTCTGCTTCTTGTCCTCCTCGGCGTGGGCCTCGGCGTCCTTGACCATGCGATCGACCTCGTCGTCCGAAAGGGCGGTGGAGCCGGAGATGGTGATCTGCTGGGACTTGCCGGTGGCCTTGTCCTTGGCGGTGACCTTCACGATGCCGTTGGCGTCGATGTCGAAGGTGACCTCGATCTGCGGGACGCCGCGGCGGGCGGCCGGGATGCCGGTGAGCTGGAACTTGCCGAGCGACTTGTTGTCGCGGGCGAACTCGCGCTCGCCCTGCAGGACGTTGATCTCGACGGAGGTCTGGTTGTCCGCGGCGGTGGAGTAGATCTCGGACTTGGAGGTCGGGATCGTGGTGTTGCGGTCGATCATCTTCGTCATGACGCCGCCCATGGTCTCGACGCCGAGGGAAAGCGGGGTCACGTCGAGCAGCAGGATGCCGGAGACGTCGCCGGTAAGGACGCCGCCCTGGACGGCCGCGCCGTCGGCGACGACCTCGTCCGGGTTCACGGACATGTTCGGCTGCTTGCCGGTCATCTGCTTGACGAGGTCCTGGACGGCGGGCATACGGGTGGAGCCGCCGACGAGGATGACCTCGTTGACCTGCGAGATCTGCAGGCCGGCGTCGTGGAGCGCCTTGGTGACGGGGGCCTTGCAGCGGTCGAGGAGGTCGCGGGTGATCTTCTCGAACTCAGCACGGGTGAGGTTGTAGTTGAGGTGCAGCGGGCCGCTCTGGTTCATCGTGATGAACGGGAGGTTGATCGTGGTCTGCTGCGCGGAGGAGAGCTCCTTCTTGGCGTTCTCGGCGGCCTCCTTGAGGCGCTGGAGGGCCATCGGGTCGTTGCGGAGGTCGACGCCGTTCTCCTGCTGGAACTTGTCGGCCATCCAGTCGATGACGCGCTGGTCCCAGTCGTCGCCGCCCAGGTGGTTGTCGCCGTTGGTGGCAAGAACCTCGACGACGCCGTCGGCGAGGTCGAGCAGCGAGACGTCGAAGGTGCCGCCGCCGAGGTCGAAGACGAGGACCTTCTGGTCGATGTCCTTCTTGTCGAGGCCGTAGGCGAGGGCCGCGGCGGTCGGCTCGTTGACGATGCGCTGGACGTTGAGGCCGGCGATCTTGCCGGCGTCCTTGGTGGCCTGGCGCTGGGCGTCGTTGAAGTAGGCCGGGACGGTGATGACGGCGTCGGTGACGGGCTCGCCGAGGTACTTCTCGGCGTCGGCCTTCATCTTGGCGAGCGTCATGGCGCTGACCTGCTCGGGCGTGAAGTCCTCGCCGTCAATCTCGACGACGGCACGGCCGCCCTGGCCCTCCTTGACCTTGTACGGGACGGTCTTGAGCTCAGAGGTGACCTCGGAGTACTTGCGGCCCATGAAACGCTTGATGGAGAAAACGGTGTTGGTCGGGTTGGTGACGGCCTGGTTCTTTGCCGCCTTGCCGACGATGCGGTCGCCGTCGGCGCGGAAGCCGATGACGGAGGGGGTGGTGCGCTCGCCCTCGGCGTTGACGATGATGGTCGGCTGACCACCCTCGAGAACTGCCATGGCGGAGTTGGTGGTGCCAAGGTCGATGCCCAGGATCTTGCCCATGATTGCGGTCCTTTCTGCTTGCGCGCGGCGACGCTTTTTGCGGCCTTACGCGCCTCGTTCCTCTTTATACGGTTGAGTTTATCCCCGTTGCGTTTTGATTCTATACATAATCTAAGTCTCTTCACATTAGATTTTTTGCAGGGCGCGTTTTAGGGCCGTGAACGGGGCCAAGCAGGGGCCTTGCGGAGGCGGCTACGCAGCCCGCGGGCGTGGGCGGGAGCGGGTCCCAACAGAACACTTCATCCTTCGTACACGCACGGCCCGCGGGCGTGGGCGGGAGCTTCAAGAGATCTCCGGGGCGCCGGGAGAACCCCGGACGAACGGTTTTCCGCCTTGGTCGGGGACGCGCGGGCAAGAACGCGACAAACTGATTCGCGGGTGACGGAATTTTCTAAAATTCTGTCACCCGCGAATCAGTTTGAGTCAATAACGTTGTCCGGAAGAGCCGATAGGGCGCTCTGGCTGCCTGAATTGTCTGCTTGAAGCTAGGCCAGCAGCCGGTGCTCGAATCGGCCGTCCTCGTAGACGCCGTAGCTGTGGGTGCCGTCCTTGGGAA